>NZ_QSAS01000001.1:0-18393 GCF_003465485.1 Collinsella sp. AF11-11
CGCGACCCCATGTCGCGGTCCGGCCCCTGAGGAAAGCTCAGCTCAGGTCCTCGCCGTTTGAGGCAATTACCTTGCGATACCACTCGAACGATCTTTTCTTGCTGCGCCGACGTGTGCCGTGTCCTTCGTCATCGAGGTCGACATAAATGAAACCGTAGCGCTTGCGCATCTGGCCCGTTGCGACCGAAACCAGATCGATCGGTCCCCAGCACGTGTAGCCCAGGAGGTCCACCCCGTCGATTTCGACGGCGTCCTTCATAGCCTGGATGTGCTCGCGCAGGTAATCGATACGGTATCCATCATCCACAAAGCCGTTCTGATCCGGCTCATCCGGGGCTCCGAGACCGTTCTCCACGATAAAGAGCGGCTTTTCGTACCGGTCGTATATGTCGTTCATGGTGATGCGCAGCCCTGCGGGATCGATGAATCTGCCCCATGGCTCCATCTTGAGGTAAGGGTTGGGGGCACTCTTGAGTAGATTGGAGTCGAACTGCCCCTCGGTGTTTGCCTGCGCCACGCGCGTCGAGTAGTAAGAGAAGCCCACGAAGTCCACCGGATTCTGCGCAAGGACCTCCTCATCGCCCTCCGCCCAAGGAATCGCGAACCCTTGACGCTCATACTCCGTGAGCATGTAGCACGGATAGTGGCCGCGCACCTGCACGTCGGTGAACATGTAGTGCTTGCGATTCTCGTCCTGAGCCGTTTTAACGTCGGCAGGGTTGCAGGTAGCAGGATAGAAAATACCCGCATTGAGCATGCAGCCGATTTGCGCACCAGGGATGATCTCATGGCAGGCGCGCACCGCGCAAGCACTCGCCACGAGCACGTGATGCACCGCGTTATGAACGGAGACGTAGCGGTCCTCCCCCTCATCAAACACGATGCCTGCCGCCATGAAGCACGCAGAGGTCATGATGTTGATCTCGTTGAACGTGAGCCAAGAGCGCACTTGATTGCGGTAACGTGCGAACACAGTGCGAGCGAAGCGCTCAAACATGCCCACGAGAGCGCGGTTGCGCCAACCGCCGTATGCCGTAACAAGATGCATGGGCACGTCATAGTGGTTGAGCGTCACCACCGGCTCGATGCCCTGTTCGAGGCAGGTGCGAAACACATCCTCATAGAACGCGAGGCCCTGCTCGTTGGGTTCGGAGTCATCCCCGTTGGGGAATATACGGCTCCATGCGATGGAGAGGCGCAGAGCCTTGAAGCCCATCTCGCCGAAGAGCGCGATGTCCTCGCGGTAATGATGATAGAAATCGATGGCCTGTTGGGCCGGGTAGTAATGGTCGGACAGCGGCTCGAGCGGAACGTCGTCACCCCTGATGACGGCGAGACGGTCCCGCCCGTACGGCAGAAGATCCGCGTTGGCGAGCCCCCGCCCGCCCTCGTCCCAGGCACCCTCACACTGGTTGGCGGAAAGCGCGCCGCCCCAGAGGAAATCAGAACGCAATGGCATGGGAGTCCTCCTTATCTTGCTTTTAGTGCGAACGGGCACCACCATGCAGCGGTGCCCGTCCGGGTTCATGGGGCCCCAGTTCCGAGAAGAGACTCGTTGCGCTAAGGCACCCTTCTAGATGCAGCGCTTAAGCCTCAAGGGCCTCCTCGGCTTCCTTCTCGCCCGATTCGCGATTGTCGAAGCCAAAGACCATGCAGAGGGCGAATGTCACCGCAAAGCCAATCGCGCAGCTGATGGCGCCCGGAATGATGTCCTGGCTGAACTTGATGACGTTCATCCACGGGAAGCCGACTCCCGAGAAGACGAAGATGCGCGCGTTGAGCAGACCGCATGCAAGGCCGCCGGCCGCGCCGCCGATCATCGACCAAGCGAGCGCCTTCTTATCGCGCAAGAGGATGCCGTAAATGATGGGCTCGGATACGCGGCCGAGCGCATAGGTAGCGAAGGTAGTCCAACCGAGCTGACGGTTAGCCTTGCCCTTTGCACGGATGCCGTAGGCGAGCGCGACCGCAAGCGTCACGTAAACAACCACCGTCGTACCCGGAGTGCACACGGCGTCATAGCCCACCTCAAGCCAGCCGGGCATCATAGCGGTGAGAATCGGCACATGCATGCCGGTAGCGATCACGAGGTTCCACGTCGCACCGACCACCAGACCGCACAGCGGACCGGCGTTCGCGCCGAGCCAGATGATGATATCGGCGATGATGCCCATAATGAAGGAGACGGCGGGGCCGAAGACGCAGAGTGCAAGCGGCAGCATGATGAGCATGGTCCCCACTGGAATCACGAGGATGCGCAGCATGTCAGGGCAATGCTTCTTGATAAGCCCCTCTACGTAGGACTGAATCCACACGATAAGGATGATGGGAAGCACCGACTGTGTGTAATTCACCAGCGTCATGGGGATGCCGTAGACGTCGAACGGAGCGCCCTCCTCGACGATAGCGAGCATGCTCGGATGAATCATAATAGCAGCCGTCATGAGCGCGAGCACAGGACTCGTCTGGAACTTCTTGGCCGCCGCATAGGCACCGAAGATCGGCAGGAAGTAATATGCCGCGTCTCCCACCAAGGTGAAGAGCCGGTACATGCTGCCCTCCGCGGCTAGAAGGCCCGCGCCTTCCGGACCAAGCAAAATGGTGAACATGCGGAAGATACCCGCGATGCAGAACACGGGCAGAATGGGAGCGATAGAGCCGCTCACCGCATCGAGAATCAGATTGCCGATGCGCTTCGGAGCGAACCGCTCCTTCCAGGGAAGCCTCTCTGCTGCGTCCAGATCTTCATCAATCGCCGTCTGGACTTCAAAGCCGCCTTCCCTGCATACCGCGCCGTAGACCTTGTCGACGGTCGGCCCGATTACGAGCTGCACCTGGCCGCCAGCGTGCACCACGCTAATCACTTCGGGAATCGCATTGAGCTTGGCGTCATCTGCAAGCCCCTCGTCCTTAAGAACGAGGCGCAGACGCGTCATGCAATGCGTCGCGCTTGAAACATTCGCCTTGCCGCCCACCTCTTCGATGATTCTTTGGGCGAGTTTTTGATAGTTAGTCATCATTCCTCCTTTTACGCCACGAATCGTCGTGGCACGAGATGGTTCTCGTACTTTCGGAGGTCATGCCCTGCCCTAACACAGGTTACAATCCTTCTGGCCTGGGTTGTCAGCGTCCGGCTGTGCCGGATTCCGCCTTCGTACAGATACGGTTGACATGGAGCATGAAGTAAAGCTTCTCCTCGTCGGTGAGCTCCGTATGCCATTCCCGCTTCATATAGGTACAGATGTGGTCGATGCATTGCGCAAGCTCGGGAAACTCCTCGCGCGAATTCGCATAAAGCGGCAAATTGGCGCTGCTGAGGCTATCGTTACCCTTGATACGCTTGAACAGATACTGCACGTGTGTCGCAAACCGTGAGAACTCAAAAGACTCCCGATCGATGATGGTACGGAAATCGTACTCGACGATATCAGTGACATCGTTGAGCAGGCGCTCAAACGATTGGGCGCGATCGCTTGCCACAGTAACCTCTGCCCCAGTCTTTGCATTGACCAGATTCATGGCGATGCTTGCCACCTCTTCGCGCGGCAGCTCGACGCCCAACTCCTGCCGCACGCGCGCGGTAATGTAGCGGCCGATTTTGTATTCCAGCGGATAAAGCTGCTGCACATCATAGGTAAGGGGCATATCAAAACGAATGCCCTTCCTCTGCCGCGCAATCGCAAAGGCGATATGGTCGGCCATGATGAGCACGGCGTTGGGACTGAGTTCGTAAGGCAGCTCGTTCTCTACAATATCCATGATCTTTGCCGTAAACAGCACCACATCGGCAGGAAGATCCTGCATGATACGCTGCCCCTCGGCATCGATGCTATAGAACGTGCGCTCGATATGGTCCATCGCGAGCTCCCGGGGGAAGTCACCACCGAAGCCGACACCCTTGCCGAGCGCCACGACCTCGCGACCGCGACTATCTCGACAAATCACGGCGTTATTGTTGAGCTTTCTGATCGCCAGCATATCGATGCACCTCCTCTCTTGATGATAGGGCACTCATTCGGAGCTGAACAAAAAGGGCATGACCTCGGCAGAAAGCAGCACCCTACTTGCCTACGGTCATGCCCTAAAGTGACACCCGAATATATGTGCAATTGAATAACGAACGGAATCCGGATGGCCATGCTCCCCAAAGGGATAACAACCCATCACATGTATTTATAGGCCCACCCGAGATGAACGTCAAGTGTAAATTTGCGTAATCCGCACCCTTGATTGGCAACTTCATCCGCGTAATCCGCACCCCCGACTGATTCTGAGTTGCGGTGAAATAGTTCCTGCTGGAGCCAGCTGGGCCGTAAAACAGGAACTATTTCACCGCAAGTTATGGGGAGACTGGGCGTGCGGACGGCCCTGGTGAGCTAGAGGTTGTAGGTGACCACCTGGGACTCGGCGGGGTTGGAGGGATCGGACTGCTCCACGCGGACGAACTTGACCGTCACCGTCTTAAAGCCCGCCTTGTGCAGAACATCCGAATAGACGCGCGCCTGCATTTAAAGAAACAACGGCGGTAATTGCTATCGCGATTGCGCCAATAACACCGAGCGCTATCTGAATGGGATATAACCCCAACACATATCCAAATATGGAGAAAAACATTGCAGAAAAGAGAGCCCTTACCAGAGACGCGACGGAAAGGATCGTCGCGCGGAGATCGTCCGCTATCGCGTCTTGGATTAAGTTTTCCGAAGTGATGTACACCACTTCTGGGAGAAAACAAAGCACCATGCTAAGGCCAAACAAACACAGCGGATTTGAAGCGAACCACGGAAGAATCATGAAAAGACCGGCCTCGATTAGCATCGAGCCGAGCATGGTATTTCTTTTCCCGAAACGCGATGAGAAGAAATCTGCTGCAATGTAGGCCGTCGCATTTACTGCATAGGATGCACCGAAAAAGATTCCTATTATGGAGACGGGAGCATCAAATGCGTCGAATACCAACTGATTCAAGTTGTAATAACTCCCATAGAATCCATCGAGCATGCTTGTGCCGATTAGAAGAAGCAACACCGCAAAAGCGGATTCTCCAATGCTCCAGGTTTCGCGTCTGAAGATCTTGGCTACGTCAAACCTTTCCTCCCCAGAGTTTTTGGAATGGGTCGTTTCCATCCTCTCAATGGGATACAGAAGGAAAAGCTGCAGGAGATAGAAAACGGAAACGCATACGTAGAGGGCACTCCAAGATACTTGGGCAATGAATGATCCAAGTACGATTGCCACTCCCGTCGCGATTGATTGCGCGGCAAGCAGCCGAGCGTTGATGGTGAGGAAGCGCTCTCCTTGACCGGCATTTCGGGCAATTTCATATAAAAGTGCTTGTTCGGATCCCGATTGAAGGGAGTAGGCGAGTGCCTCGACAAGGGAAAGCGCGACGAGAAAGGGGCCTGAGAGCAACAGCATGCCAGCCGTATGGAAGAAAAGAAGCAGAACGCCCACTTGAATCGAGAACTTCTTTCCAAAGAAATCGCCTACCAGCCCTGTTGGCAGCTCGAGGACGACCGTTGCAATGTTGTACAGGGCTTGATAAAGCGCGATTTCCGTGACAGACATTCCTTTATCCGCAAGGAAAAGTAGAAACACTCCCCGATTTAAAACAAATCCCGCGAGAACGAAAAAGGCGGAATAGATGTGCAGTTGCGTAGCGGCATTCTTATTCATTTGGCACTTCCAACAACATTTTTTGTCGGGCTGTTCGCTACTGACTCAAAACCCGAAGCGTTCACGGTTTCCGATGAAGAGTCACCTTACCTTTTGCGGTATGGGCGCTTCTCGTACTTATAGCCGTTGAGCTTGTTGCGGCTGGGACACTTGCCCGTGGCGTTCTCGATATCCTGCATGATGGACCCCGCCAGAGCGTCAAAAAGCTCCTCCGGCGTCACCTCAAGCGTTTTGGTGAGCTGCATGATAGCTCCTTATTCGTTTGAACCGTTCGGGCTATTGTACCGTCCCAGACTCTCCCATGCGTTGCGGTGCTATTTGGACGATTGAGGGCTTTATTCCGGGGCGGCCGTGTGGGTTTGCCCAAAGTAGCTAAAAGAGCCCCGTCCAAAAAGACTGCGGTGGAATCGATAGGGATTCCACCGCAGGTTGTTGAGGGTTAGAGGTTGTAGGTGACCACCTGGGGCTCGCAGGGGTTGGCGGGATCGGCCTGCTCCACGCGGACGAACTTGACGGTCACGGCCTCAAAGCCCGCCTTGTGCAGAACATCAGCGTAAACGCGCGCCTGCAGGGCGTGCTTCTCCTGCAGCTGTTCCGGCGTCTCGTCCGGTGTGCCGCCCGTCTTGTAGTCGATGACCAGCGCGCGTGACGAATCCGCCGGGTTCGTCGTCAAAGCGTCGATGGCGCCCTCGGCATATGCACCGTAGCGAGCGATGTCCTCGTCCTCGCAGCCCAGCGAAAAGAACGGCACCTCGGCGCGAACGCACGGCCAGGCAAGCAGCTCGGCACGGACCGCCGACTTGAGCCAGCGGTCCAGGGCAACGTCGAAGCGCTCGCGCTGCTCCGGCGTCAGGCGCCACAGACGCGCCAGCGCATCGGCACGCGCGGCGGGCAGCTCATCGGCACCCATCTCGATCAGCCACTGGCAGGCGGCATGGAACGCCGAGCCCAGCGCCATGGGGTTGCCGGCGGGCTCAACGGCGGCCACGTCTGCATCCGTCATCTCGGAACCATCCGACTCCGCATCATCGCCAGCCTCGTCCATGGGCACATGCGCCTCGGCGGCTCGGTCCTCGGACTCGGCATGCAGCGCCGCGGCAATTGACGAGTAGCTGTACGAATCGCGCGCCGGATACGGGCAGGTGCCCATGCGCACGCCCACCGCTTGGGGATACACGAGCTCAAACGCATCGGGCTCGGGGTCGGCTGGACCGGGAACAGCGGCGTGGGCATCCGCACCGGCACCCTCCGGCTCCGCATCGCCGCGGACAAGCCTGCCCTCGACATCCAGCGAAGCGTTGACCTCAAACGCCTGCTCGCCAAACGTAAAGTCCGCCAGCGAGATGAGCTCGTAGTCGCCCGGCTTGGAGTTGTCGAACACCAAACGGTCGCTATCGAGCTGCGGTATGTCCAGGCTGTCGGTCGGCAGGATGCGGCGCAGCACGTCGTAGGTCAGATCCGTCTCGACATCGAAGGTCGGCGCCGTCACCTTGCCGCGGCTCACGCCGACATCCATCGCCAGAATGACCAGCTCGCGCGCTCGCGTCATGGCGACATAGAGCAAGCGAGCCCGCTCCTCGAGCGAAAGCTGCAGGTCGTCGTTGCGCAGGCGAACGAATGCCTCGGCGGGAGAACCCGTCGCGCAGACATCCTCCATGAGCTCCGGCGGCAACCATAGCGACGTGCCCTTACCCTTAAACGCATGCTCAAACTGCTTTTTGACGTCATCGCCCTTTACGAACGTGCCGTCCGCGAGTTTAACGCCGTCGAAGCGTGCCGGCAGCGCCACGACCTGCGCTCCACCCTCGACACGCCCCATCTGAGCCGCACCGGACGATTTGCGCACGCCAAAACACTCGGCAACCGCTACGACCGGATACTCCAGACCCTTGGACGCATGCACCGTCATGATGCGCACCGCGCCGTCGCCCTCCTCGTTGAGCGCGCCCGGGGCCTCCTTGCCCGCCAGGAAGCGGTCGAAGGCGAGCGCGATGGAGCGCGGAGAATTGCCGAGCTCAGCCTCCGCCTCGGCCACGGCGTCGAGCGCCTTGAGCACGTTGGCGGCGATGGCCTTGCCCTCGGGACCACGCTGCGCCAGACGCACAAACCAGCCGGAGGCGTTGACAGTATCGCGCGCGATGGCGGCGAACGAATCGCGCCCCACGCGACGAAGCGCATAGCGCAGCACCTCGCGGGCGCGCGTCAGCAGCGGCAGATTCCGCAGCCCCGGCACATCGCAATCGCTCATGATGCCCACGTCGATGTTGCGGCGCGAGGTCTCCCCCGTCTGGTCGTCCAGCTTGGTCGCCAGCGCCAGGAACTCCTGAGCGCCGAGCGCAAACATCGGCGAGGCCAGCAGCGGCATAAGACCCTGCGCCGTATCGGCCGGGTTAGCAAGCGCGCACACCAGGGCACGCACCGTTTGGACCTCGGCAGCCTGGGCAAAGACCGAGCCGCCCGCGATGACGCAGTCGAGCCCCTGGTCGCGGAAGGCCTGCGCATAGACATCGGCGTTGGTCATGCGGCCCAGCAGCAGGACCATGCTGCCCTGGGGCTGGCCCGCTTTAACGAGTGCTTGGAATCGCTCCGCAATCGCACGAGCTTTCGCCTGCGTTCGCTCCTGCGTACTGCCACCGGCAACGAAGATCGCCTGGCGGCGCGATGCCTTCGCCTTGAGCTTGTCCTCGCGTTCGTCGCTCGGTTCAAGATCCAAGAACCCCTGCATCAAACCACCGGTGTCGCCGTCAAAGACGCGCGCCACATAGCGCAGCACCTCGTCGTGGCTGCGGAAGTTGCGTACAAGCTTGACGAGCTCGCCGGCGGGGGCATCGGACGTGGCGACCGTCTCGGGCGCCGTCGTCGAACCCACCTTGCGCTCCTGGCGACGGAACACCTCGACCTCGGCACCACGGAAGCGGTAGATCGACTGCTGCGCATCGCCTACGGTGCACAGTGCGCGCTCCCCCGCGCCCGTCAGGTAACGGATCAAATCGACCTGCATCTGGTCGGTATCCTGGAACTCATCGATCATGACCATCTTAAAGCGACCCTCATAGGCCGCTCGAATAGCCGGGTAGTCGCGCAGCGCCTCGTACGCCATACGCAGTAGGTCGTTGTTATCGAGCGCGGACTGGCCGGCCTTCAGCGCGCGATACTCAGCCTCCACGGAACGGGCCAGGCCCACCAGCGCATCGAGCGCGGGACCACCGCAGGCCAGCACGATATTGATAAACGCATCGGCAGCCTCGGCCTTGAGCAGCTCCACCTGCTCCTTAGGAAACGCCTTGCTCGCCCGAGGCATGCTGAACGACATCATGAGTCGCGCTGCATCCTCCATGGTTTTGCCGCTCGCCTCAAACGCGTCGATGGCATCGTGTGCCACCTGCGCTTTCTCGGTCGCGGCCTTGCTCGCACCCAACGCCGCGCGATAGGCGTCGGCAAGCGCAGAGGTGTCGGCCTGGCCGCGCGCCACGCACACATCGTCCATGCCGCCCGGCAGCTGGCTCGATAGCTCCAGCAGGTCGCGCACCAGACCTTTGATGGTGGTACCGGCGCCAAACGGCCCGCCCTCGCCCGCCATGGGATACCAAGCGTAGAGGGCCTTAAGCGAGGCGGCGAGCTCAGGCGCGGCATCGGGCGCCGTCGCGCGCCCCAGCACATGCTCGACAGCCTGATCCATAAGCTCATCGGTATCGGTAAGCACCGTGAACTCGGGATCGATGCCCAGCTCCAACGCATGCGCGCGCAGGATGCGCGAACACATACCGTGAATGGTCGAGATCCAAGCGTCGTCGACGGTCAGGGCCTCCTCGTCCATACCCTCTTCGATAAGCGCGCGACGCACGCGGTCGCGAATCTCGGCCGCGGCATCTTTGGTAAAGGTAATGGCGAGCACCTGGTCCAGATGCTCAACGAACGGACCGGATTCGGGCGAGAGCGCGTAGACGATGCGGCGCGTGAGGGTAAAGGTCTTGCCCGAACCGGCACCCGCCGAGACAAACAGCGGACGGTCGAGCGTTTTGACGATCTGCAGCTGTTGCGGCATCAAAGTCGAAAGATCCATGGTCTACACGTCCCTCCTTACAAACGTTCCTTCGTGGTTATACGAGCAGCGCGCATGCGCGGCCTGAGCCGACGTCGGGTCGACGGCGGCAACGTCGCCTGCCTCGAGTTCGTGCAGGCGCTCGGCGATGCCGGCCTCCACGCGATCGAGCAGGGCGTCGAAGTCCATGCTGCCACCCTCGCCGGGAAAGCCCTTCTTAAGCCCCGGGATGCGGCCGTCACCACGCTCCTCCTCGAGCAGCTCGGCACTCGCGGCGCCGCGCAGCGCCGGTTTGCCGCCCTTGGTCGAAAAATAGAGCGCCGCACGGGCATCCAGATCCAGCGCCCGGCGCATGGCCTGCGCATAGATAAGCGTCTGGGTATGGGGCGGCAGCCACCGCGGGTCGTCGATGGCGGCCTCGCCCGATTCCTCGTCGCGCACCGTGGGGTCGGCGAGTTTAAACTCCTCAACGCCCGTGCGATGCTTGTAGTCGATTACCACGGCGCGATTCTCGGCATCCACATCCACGCGGTCGATGCGCCCGCCGAGCGGCCAGCCGGCATACTCGACCTGGAGCTCGTTGAACGCAAACTCCAGGTAGCGCGGCGCGAAGGGCGCGAGCGCCTCGGACTCGTAGGCAAGAACGCCTTCCAGCTGCGGCAAAATCTCGGCCACCTGGCGCTCCTCCACCGGGGAGAGCGGCACGAGCGGGCCCTCGGTACCGCGCTTGCCCGCATGCTCGGCCAAGGTCTCGTCAAAGACCTCGCGCAGCAGCTCCTTCGCGCGTGGCAGATTCATGGGTGTCACGCGCTCCATGCCCTCCTGGGGCAGACGGGCATGCAAGTGTTCCAGCACGTCGTGGACAAAGTTGCCCTTCTCCATATTGCCAAAGCCAGCGTCGATCGACTGGGGCTTCACGCGGTACGAGACGAACCAGCATAGCGGGCAGGTCGAATAGGCCTCGATCTGCGAGGCAGACGTCAGGCGCGGCACCAGCGGCGCATCCTCGCCCTCGCCATCGCGACGACGCAGGACCAGATACGGAATGGCTTCATCGCTCAGATGCTGGGGGGCTTCGCAGGTCACGCGCTCGCGCCTAAGACCTTCGCCTGCCGCGGGATCGAAGTCCCTTACGATATCGCCCTCACCCACACACTTCGCCTTGTCGGCGCCAACGGCCTTAGCGTCGTCAGCGGCCTTGTCGGCGTCAGCGGCCTTAGCATCGTTAGCGGCCTCGGCATGCGCCCACAACTCGGTCCACACGGCCGCCGGATAGCACTCGCGCGCCTGACGATCGTGGGTCACACGGGCGAGCGTAACCGGACCACGCGACGCTTGTATCGCGCGGCCAAAACGTGCGCGCAGCAAGGCCGCAGGCTCAAGCGTCACGTCCTCGCGACCGAGGCTCGCCGTCAGCGTGGTCAGCGGCCCCTCTTCGTGTGAGAGCGGATAGCTGTCCAGATCGACATCGGCAAACAGCACGGCATCGTAGCTGCCGGGGCGCAGAGCCGCCGCATCGGCAAGCGAAGCAAAGCGAACCTGGGCGCGTGGCGCACGGTCAACCTCGTAGGTCTCGTAATCGTAGGCGGCGCTACGCTTGTCCACCTTGGTTCGAATGTCATCGAGCACGGGCACGGTCGCGGCCTGCGACACGTCGAGCGCACGGGCGCCATTCATAAGGATGTCGATGACGTGGCGCAGCAGGGCCACCTCCGCCTGGCGACGGGCCTGACCGTCGAGACCGCCAAGTGCGCGATCGGGCAGTGCCTCGGCAACGGCAAGCATGGCCTTGAGCGCCGTCACGGGTTTGTCGCGCCACAGCGCCTGGAACACGTCCGAGATCACGCACGGCACGCTCTTAAACCAGTTCTCGTCGCTCGCCGCTTTACGCGCGCCCCTCACCTGGCCCTGCACGCTCTGCAGCAGGCTCTTGACGCCCGCAGTGGTCTTGCTGCGCGACAGTCGCATATTCTTGTCGAACGTGCGCGCGCTGGCGGCGTCGGCACCCGAAAGCGGGCTGTAAATCCAGTCGGTAAGCTCCGGAGCGGGCCACCACTCAGTCTTAGAAGCTGCCCCTTCGTCGGCGGCCTTCATACGCTCGATCAGGTTGGCGAGCGCCGTGAACTGCCTGCCCGCAATGGATTGGGAAAACGCCGTGAACTCGGCCGTCTCGGCAGCAACGTGGCGCGCCGCCAAACGAGCGGCAAGCTCGCCGAACAGCTGGGGTGCCCGGGCGGACACCACGAGTACGCGCACGGGATCGACGGGTGCGGAGGCGGCATCGTTGACCTTGGACTCCTTGCGCGCTTTCACCATCTTATCGATGACGTCCGCATAGACACGGGCACGGGCATGGGGCCCGGCGACTTCCACAAAGGCAGGACGTACGACGGACTTTGGAGCAATCGCGGGAGCGCCGGCATCCTCGTCCAGCGGCGCGATCTCAAACAGCACACCGCGGACATCAAATGCCGCGGCAAGCTCCTCGCGCATCGCCGCTTGCTCGCGGGCAAGCAGCACGACAACCTCTCCCCCGTTGTTTGCCACGGCGGACAGCAGCTCGAGCAGGCTATACGTAAATGACGTGACGCCGCGCACGCAAACGGCGCGGGCGCACCCCGGCAGGTTGTCGGCCAAAGCGCCGGCCATAATGTCAGCCGCCTCGCAGGGCTCGACCATATCTCGACGGTCCAAACCGCGCGCATAGGCGCACAAAAGTTCAAACACGCGAGCCTCGGCGTCGCTTCTGGGCTTGGGCTTGCAAACGTTGTCGCAGCAACGCTCGGCACCTGTCCCTGCCACACCCGGCAGCACATCGCGAGCCATACGCGCGAGCATACGCACCGTGCCCTGGCTGCGCGAAAGCGGCTGCAGGTCGGCGTCGTCGAGACGCGCTACCATGTCCGAAAACAGCATCTGGCGCTGCAGGTTGTCGACGAAACCGCGCCCGTCGCCCAAAAGCTCCCAAAGCGAGCGAAGCCACGATGTAGGCGTCTTGTAGTCAATACCCAGCGAAACGCCGGCTTCCGCCGCATCATGACGGCACAGGTCGAGCTCGGCAAACGTTGGCGCCAGCAGCACGGCACGCCCGTGGCGGGCAATAAGGTCGGCAAGCAGCGCCGCCTCGGCATCGCTCAAATCCGCGCCGGCGTTGGTGGTATAGATTCGAACAGGCATGGTCCTCCACTCAAACCGTTCGCAATATTCAATGCTTCCATCCTACCCGCCCACGCGGACAGATTGCTACCTCAGCTCCATGTTTTGGTGCAAAGCAACCTGACCCCAACGCACCAGCCGATTGCGGGCATATAAAAACCGCCCCCGGAGGAGCGGTTTTGCACAATTCGTTTTTGGCGCGGCCTACTCGCCATCCTCCAGCTTAATGAGGATTTTGCGGTAGCCACCGTACTCGCCGTTGAGCGCCTTGGACACACGGCTCACCGTGGTGGACGAAGCGCCGGTACGCGCCTGAACCTCGACATAGGGCTCGCCCTCGTCCAGATAACGCGCGACCTGCAGACGCTGCGATAGATCGCAAATCTCGCGCGGCGTGCAGATATCGGTCAAAAACGCTTGGATATCTTTCTCGTCGTCCAAAAGGCTAAATGCGTGGACCAGCTGCTTGACATCAGGCTTGTCAAACATGTTCTCGATATTCATCGATCACCGCCAAACCCGCCAAAAGGCATCGAAGTTGATACTGACATCGGGCATCGTTCGCCCGTTCTATGCAATAGGGCAACGCCTATGGCTTTTGCCCGTAGCAGTGTAGCACACCACCAAACTAAAGCGACAAGACTCTCTGCCAGCGGCGCGTTTTTCAGGACGAACGCCGTTTTGAAATCAAATGCGCACGCAAGCTCCACGAATATCTGAGACAATGGGCGCCCAAACAGGGCCGTGCCCCGCACCCATCCAAGTTGCAAAGGCATGTGCCCCCCACGCTCCCTCACCACGCCATGCGCAAGAAAGGATTCACACCATGCGTTTTATGCTTAACTGGCTCTTTACCTCGATCGCCATCGCGATTGCCACGTTCCTCGTTCCCGGCATCCAGCCCTTCGGTTTTGCCGAGGCCTGGGTCTGTTTCGCCTTCGTGGGACTGTTCCTGAACATCGTCGATTCGCTCGTCAAGCCGTTCCTGACGGTTATCTCGCTGCCGCTCACGATCATTACGCTGGGTATTTTTCAGCTCGTAGTCAACAGCTTTATGCTCGAGCTGGCCAGCTATCTGTCGGTCAATCTGCTGGGCGCGGGTATCTCCATCGCCAGCTTTGGATCGGCCTTTATGGGCAGCATCCTGGTGTCCATCATGCGCAGCATCCTCGACAGCATCGCCGAGGGCTAAAACGGCCATTCCGGCCGCGCCCGTCTCAACAGCCCAAAACGAAGGCCGCCCATCGCAAAAATGGGTGGCCTTCTTATTTGCCAAGTCTCAAAGGGCGAGAGAATCTGCCATTTCCACCCCGTCCCCAAATGGCAGGTGGGCTAGATCACGTAGTCGTAGCCTTCGTTGGGAGCGACAAGTTGATCAAGCGTCACACCGTCGAGGTAGTCGTTGATGAGCTTGTCCAGGTTCTTCCACACGTCGAGCGTGGGGCACTCGTCAGAGCGCGAACAACCCTTGCAGTCGCCATCCAGGCAGGCGACCGGCGCCAGGCTGCCCTCGGTCAGGCGCAAGATCTCGCCCACCGTGTACTGCTCGGGCGGGCGCGTGAGCACATAGCCGCCGCCCTTGCCGCGCATGCCCGAGAGCATGTTGGCGCGCACGAGCGTAGCCAGAATATTCTCGAGGTACTTCTCCGAAATCCCCTGGCGCGCCGCGATCTCTTTGAGCGGGATGCGACCGGCCGCCTGATGCTCGGCCAGGTCGACCATAACGCGCAGGGCATATCTGCCCTTTGTGGAAACCAACATATATAGTGCTGCCTTTCGGTCTTTTAGTCCGTTGAAATTCTAGCCGAAAAATTGGCTTTGAAAATACCCGTTCCGGTCAAGATGGTTAATCAACTTGCAATAATCTCCTATTTCCTATTGCATTACTAGGCTTTGGTGTCTACTATGCTTCCCAACAGCTAAACGAACAACCTATAAGGTTTATGGGTTTAGCTGCTAGACACACCGTAAAACCACACGGTATCCAGTAATTTGAACACTTTGGAGGTTCATCATGAGCAAGGTTTACACGTCTATCGACCAGCTTATCGGCCACACTCCGCTTCTGGAGCTCACTCACTTTGAGGCCGATGGGGACCTCAAGGCCCGCGTGCTCGTCAAGCTGGAATACTTCAACCCCGCCGGGTCCGTTAAAGACCGCGTCGCCAAGAACATGATTGACGAGGCCGAGAAGGCCGGCAAGCTCGTGCGCGGCGGCGACTACACCATCATCGAGCCCACGAGCGGTAACACCGGCGTCGGCATCGCCTCGGTGGCGGCGGCCCGCGGCTACAAGGTGATCATCACCATGCCCGAGACCATGTCCGTCGAGCGCCGCAAGCTTATGCAGGCATACGGCGCACAGCTCGTGCTCACCGACGGATCCAAGGGCATGAAGGGCGCCATCGCCAAGGCCGAAGAGCTGCAGAAGGAGACCCCCAACAGCATTATCGCCGGCCAGTTTATAAACCCCGCCAACCCTGCTATCCACAAGGCCACGACCGGCCCCGAGATCTGGGACGACACCGACGGCAAGGTCGACATCTTCGTCGCCGGCGTTGGCACCGGCGGCACTGTGACCGGCGTGGGCGAGTTCCTCAAGGAGCAGAACCCCGAGATTAAGGTCGTCGCCGTCGAGCCCGCCACTTCCCCGGTGCTCTCTAAGGGCCAGGCAGGCCCGCACAAGATCCAGGGCATCGGCGCCGGCTTTGTGCCCGACGTCCTCGACACCCAGATCTATGACGAGATCATCCCCGTCGAGAACGACGACGCCTTTGCCACCGGCCGCGCCGTGGGCCACAAGGAGGGCGTGCTCGTGGGCATTTCGTCCGGCGCCGCCGTGTGGGCCGCACTGCAGCTGGCCAAGCGCCCCGAGAACGAGGGCAAGACCATCGTGGCGCTGCTCGCCGACACCGGTGAGCGTTACCTGTCCACGGCGCTCTTCCAGGACTAGAGCTCTCGTTCTTAGAACGAGTCCAAGGCACGCCGGTCTCCCCCCTCTCTTCTGGCAGCCTGAGCTCATCCCAACAGGGTGTCCCACAGGACGCCCGAACTTGCTACAATGTCTGCGGCGCGGAACCAGCCTCCCGCGCCGCTTTTCTTTTTTGGCCACATGCCACCAAGGAGAACCTCCCCATGCACAACAAGCGCGTGCTCGTCGCCATGAGCGGCGGCGTCGATTCCAGCGTGACCGCGTATCTGCTCAAAAGTCAGGGTTACGAATGTGTCGGTGCCACCATGCGCCTCACCTGCCCCGCGCCCGACCCCGCAACAGGTATGAGCAAAGTCGATCGCGACATCTCCGATGCAAAGGCCGTCGCCGGGCGCCTGGGAATACCCCATCACGTGCTCGACTTGCAGCAGACCTTCGACCGTAACGTGATCGAGCGCTTTGTGAACGCCTACCAGGAGGGGCTGACGCCCAATCCGTGCATTATCTGCAACCGCCACATTAAGTTTGGCGCGCTGCTCGATGCAGCGCTGGACATGGGCTGCGACTACATCGCCACGGGCCATTACGCCAAAACAAGCCAGGCGGCAGACGGCACCTGGCAGCTGCATCGCGGCGAGGACCCCAAAAAGGACCAGAGTTACTTTTTGTATTCGCTTACGCAGGAGCGTCTGGCGCGCACGATTTTTCCGCTGGCGGGTCTGGACAAGGAGCGCGACGTGCGCCGGATTGCCGCCGAGCAGGGCTTTACCAACGCCCAGAAGGCCGAAAGCGAGGACATCTGCTTTATTCCAGACGGTGACTACGCGGGCTATATCGAGCGCCGCTGCGGACATCCCGCTGCACCGGGCGACATTGTGTGGCGCGACGGCAGCGTGGTCGGGCGCCACAACGGCGCGCTGCGCTACACCATCGGCCAGCGCAAAGGCCTGGGCGTCGCGATGGCGCATCCCGTGTATGTGACGGGCGTCGACGCCGCTAACAACACCGTGCATCTGGGCGAGGCCGAGGACCTGACGGCCACGGCGCTCACGGCCAACGACTGGATTTGGAGCGCCCCTGCCGACCACATGGAAGCCGAGCTGGATGCCGGCGGCATCCGCGTGGGCGCCAAGTACCGCTACCGACAGAAAGACCAGGCAGCGATCCTTACGCGCGGCGAAGACGGGCAAATGTTGCTGACCTTTGACGAGCCGCAGCGCGCCATCGCCCCCGGCCAGGCTGTCGTTATATACCGCGGCGACATCGTCCTGGGCGGCGGCACGGTGACCGGCGCCATCAAGTAGCCCCATCCCCTTCATAAGTTGCGGTGAAATAGGGACTGTTTGGCGGTTTTAAACGCTTAAACAGTCCCTATTTCACCGCAACTTAGAGAGGACGGCCTCGGTCGGTACTGCTGTGCCAGCCGAGGCCGCTGCATCGTTAGCGCTGAACGTAGGCGCGAACCAGCTCGTAGGTATTGCGCACACCGTCGGTGTGGCTGCGTTCGTAGTTGTGGCTCGCGTACACGCCGGGGCCGATCAGGCCATGGCGAATGTCGTAACCGGCCGAAAGCGTGGCCTCGACGTCCGAGCCGTAATGCGGGTACACATCGATGGCGTAATCGAGTTCAAGCTCGCGCGCGATGTTGGACAGCGTGGTCACCAGGTCGTAGTTGTACGGACCGCCCGAATCCTTGGCGCAAATCGACACCATGCGCTCGGTGCAGCCCAGGTCGTCGCCCACGCAGCCCATGTCCACGCTGATCATCTCGCGCGTGTCGGCCGGCACGAAGGCACCGCCGTGGCCGACCTCCTCGTACACGGTAAAGAGCAGCGACACCTTGCGCGAAAGGGTCACCTCGCCGCCAGCAACGGCGCGAGCCAGACCCAGCAGAATCGACGCGGACAGCTTGTCGTCAAGGAAGCGGCTCTTGATGTAGCCGCTCTCCGTCACCGTGGTGCGCGGATCCATAGCGATGATGTCTCCGGTCTGAATGCCCAGCTCGAGCACGTCGTCCTTGCTGTCGACGTTCTCGTCGAGCAGGATTTCCATGTTCTTCTCGATGGTCTTGACCGGCTCATCGGCCACATGCGCCGAAGGCTCGGTATTGAGAACCACACCCGTGTAGACATTGCCATCGCGCGTGTAAACGGTGCAGTTCTCGCCATCGGCCGTAGACCACTGATGCCCGCCGAGCGTCGTGGGACGCAAGCGGCCATTGTCCTTAATGGAACGCACCATGGCGCCCAGGGTATCGACATGGCTCGCCAGTACGAGCGGCTCACCCTCGCCACCAAGCTCAACGAGCACGTTACCCTTATTAGAACGCTCAGGCCCAAACCCCATATCGCGCAGGGTCTCCATCAGATAATCAGTAGCCGCACGAGTAAACCCCGTAGGCGAAGCAATCGAGGTAAGCGCCTTAAGCTGGTCAGTAATAAAACCAAGCGTAGAATCCATTTGGGACACCATCCACAACTCCAAAGTCAACATCCCGTAATCAGTAAAAGCCCCAACAACGATACCATCACGCACAAATATTTACCTAGCGAGATGACCCATCGAGCTCCCCAGAACTGCGCCCGCC
>NZ_QSAS01000001.1:18444-334054 GCF_003465485.1 Collinsella sp. AF11-11
CCCCGCCCGTTAGCCCCACAATCTTTCCGCAGGACGGAGGAAGCCCCCGCCGCACGAAGTGCGCAGCGGGGGCTTCCGACATGTCCGAGGACGATTGTGGGGCTAACGGGCGGGGCCCGCCGAACCAGGTTAAGCAGCCGGGCAAATCTTCTTGAAGAGCTCGATGACGTCGTCGAGCGTCGCCTCGCGCGGGTTACCCGGGAAGCAGGCGTCGGCCATGGCGTCCTTGGCCAGGACCTCGATCTCGTCGGCCTTCATGGCCTCGCAGACGTGCGGGATGTTCACGTCGGCGGAAAGCTGCTTGACGGCGGCGATAGCGGCGTCGGCAGCCTCGTCGGTGCTCATGCCCGTGGTGTCAACACCCATGGCAACGGCAACCTTGGCCAGGCGCTCAGCGCAAACCGGCTTGTTGAACTCCATGGCAATCGGCAGCAGCATGGCGCAAGCGACGCCGTGCGGGGTGTCGTAGTGAGCGGACAGGGTGTGAGCCATGGCATGGTCGATGCCCAGGCCAACGTTGGAGAAGCCCATGCCGGCGACATACTGGCCAAGAGCCATGCCCTCGCGGCCGGAGCCGGGCTGGCCGGACTTGGCCTCGGCGACGGAGTCGCGCAGGTTCTCGCTGATCAGCTTAATAGCCTCAAAGTGGAACATGTCGGAGAGCTCCCAAGCGCCCTTGGTGGTGTAGCCCTCGATGGCGTGGGTCAGAGCGTCCATGCCGGTAGAGGCGGTCAGGCCGGCGGGCATGGAAGCCATCATATCGGGGTCGACGACGGCGACCTCGGGGGCGTCGTTGGTGTCGACGCACACGAACTTGCGGACCTTCTCGGGGTCGGTGATGACGTAGTTGATGGTCACCTCGGCGGCGGTACCGGCGGTCGTCGGCACAGCGATGGTGAACACGGCGTGGTTCTTAGTGGGAGCAACACCCTCGAGGCTGCGGACATCGGCGAACTCGGGGTTGTTGATGATGATGCCGATGGCCTTGGCGGTATCCATGGAGGAGCCGCCACCGATGGTCACGATAGCGTCAGCCTCGGCGGCCTTGAAAGCCTCGACGCCGTCCTTGACGTTCTGGATAGTGGGGTTGGGCTTAATCTCGGAGTAGAGGCTCCAAGCAATACCGGCGGCGTCGAGCTCGTCGGTCACCTTAGCGGTAACGCCAAACTTGACCAGATCGGGGTCGGAGCAGACGAAGATCTTCTTGTAGCCGCGACGCTGGAGCTCGCCGGGGATCTCCTTGATGGCGCCGGAACCATGATAAGAAATGGTGTTGAGAACGAAACGATTAGCCATTGATAGCCTCCCATCGTGTGCGGGGCACCCATTACGCCCCGCGCTACAAGTTCCATCCTAACGCTTTTGAAACAAAAAACGCGTGAGAACGTCAAAAGTCTTAAAGCGTTTCAACATAATAACGGAGCCCCAGTCCTTCCCTCCCGACAGCAGCGAAGGCTAGATTATAGGAGCAATCGCCCAAAGAATACGACCAACTCAGTCTATAAATTGTTTCTGTTTTAGCAATATATGTTTGACAATACGTTTATAAAAGGATACTTAATAGTAAATAAATGCATGCAGCAAATAGCGTCATTCATTTTGTTAGAAATTGCCCATGCGGTTATTGCAGCTGCATGTACCGCAACGTACAGCGCAATTCTCCGCACGAGGTAGAAGACGGTTCCAATTCGATCGAGGCGATGACGCGTGATGGCTACTGGTCCTAAATCGAGCAAGACGGCTACAAACGAATATCGAATCTCAATTGAAGGTAATCCTTATCCGCATACTCTGGCTCTCATCAACCCAGCGGGAGACAACCTCAACATCAAAAGACATGGGTTCACGGGTCCACTAGGACAGCTATCGAGTCTTAAATATACCGTTTATGACGATGCGAATGAAAAACTCTTCACTGTCGTCGACGGTGGCTTTAGCAACATGCCCAGGGTTGCGCTCATCATCGAACACAAGGAAGTTGCGGTGTTCGATTATGGCTTAAACAGACTTGAGATGAAGTGCGTAACGAACATACCGAATTACACAATAAAAGGTAACTTCCTATTTGGAGATTACGATATATTCAGCCAACGGGAAGTGAAGCTATCTTCAGTTATCGTCCTTCAATGTGATAAACAATCGTGCTTTAGCATACAGGTTTTGGATAAAGCCGAATTAGCCGCCGCAATTGGAATACCTACAGCCATTGCCCTTCTTAAGGCTCGGATTGAAGAGCATCTCGAATAAATCGCAAAAAGCAGTTCGTAACAGCATTCAGGAGCTAGATAGTTTTTCTGGCTCCTGAATGTCGTTACGAACATGCACCTTAGCGCTTAAGACTCGTGGTCTGCCAGTCAGCTACGATGCGGGCCCATTTCCTGTGCAAATCGCGTTCACGGTCGATAAACATGATGGCAAACGCGATAAACAGCAGCACGCTCGCCACCGCAATGGCGTGCAGGCCCATGCGCTCAATACACCAGTTGCCCAGCACGGCGCCAAACACAAAGGTGAAGATCACGCCAAAGTACAGTGCGCCGTTTTCCAAAAAGCCGCGCTTGTGGGTGATGATATAGTCGTCCACGTTTTGCAGGGCGTTGCGCAAGTTGCCGATGCACATGGTCGTAGCGATGCCGTGTCCATGAATCTTGCGGAAGCTCTCGACCTGCATACCGCAAGCAAACGAGGTAAGGCAGTTGGCGAGCAGGTTGAAATCGCCACCGGGGATAAAGCTCACGCCCAGCAAGATGACGGCTTCAAAGAACACCGTCACCTGGCGCCAGTGAATCACGCTGCCAAACCGCTCGTGTACCAGGTCGGCAAGCATAATGCCCACGGCAAACGACACCACGGGGAAGAAATAGCGTCCCGCGAGCGCCCAATTGCCCTCCGAGATGCTCACGCCCACCAGCAGGATATTGCCTGTCTGCGCGTTGGCGAAAACATGGTCGCGCCCAATGTACGAATACACGTCCATAAAGCCACCAGCGAGCGCCAGAATGATGCCCAGCTCGATGGACTCCGATATCTGCTTGGCACGCTGCATCGTCGTGCGGCCTCCTTGTTGACGACCCTCTCGTGCGTTGGCGGAGACATAGCCGCCGTTCATACTGTAACCCATTGACAACATGGCGTGCGCGCGAGACGGGCTCCCCAACGCGCAGATACACAGTCTGGAAACAAACGGCGGGCGCGGCGCCACACCCGACGCCCGACGCCTCGTGTACTCCACCAGTCTTTTTAGCCCCGTCCCAAAAAGACTGGTTACAATTACGTGCAGCATACAAACACCGGGAGGGATCGTGGCAAAAAAGCCTCAGCACGCTCAGAACAACCAGCGCAGTCAGCAGGGCAAACAGGGCCAGCAACAAAAGCGCGGCGGCAAGGCGCAGGCCACGGTCGCCCGCACCAAGCATTCCCAAGCGACGCCCGCCCGCCCCTGGCGGCCGGGCCGCGATAAGTTCCTCCCCGTCAGCCGCGCCGACATGGATGCGCGCGGCTGGGACCAGTGCGACTTTGTCTACATCTGCGGCGACGCCTACGTGGACCATCCCAGCTTTGGTATGGCCATCGTCAGCCGCGTCCTCGACGCGCACGGCTACAAGGTGGGCATCATCTGCCAGCCCGACTGGACCGACCCCGCCAGCATCACCGTGCTTGGCGAGCCGCGCCTGGGCTTTCTCGTCAGCGCCGGCAACATGGACTCCATGGTCAACCACTATTCGGTGACCAAGCACCGCCGCCACACCGACGCCTATACCCCTGGTGGCGAGGAGGGGCGCCGTCCCAATCGTGCCGTCACGGTCTACGGCAACCTCATCCGCCAGACGTTCAAGGACGCTCCCATCATCATCGGCGGCATCGAGGCAAGCCTGCGCCGCCTGGCCCACTACGACTACTGGCAGGACAAGCTCAAGCGCTCGGTACTGCTCGACTCGGGCGCCGACATCCTCATCTACGGCATGGGCGAGCACGCGATTGTCGAGATCGCCGACGCGCTCGATGCGGGGCTGCCCGTCGATCAGATCACCTATATCAACGGCACCGTCTACCGCACGGGCTCGCTCGACGAGGTCTACGACTACGACCTGCTGCCCAGCTGGGACGACCTTACCGCCGACAAGCTCAACTACGCGCGCAGCTTTAACGTGCAGCAGCAGAATATGGACCCCATCACCGGTCATCGCCTGGTAGAGCCCTACCCCAACAGCGTCTATGTGGTGCAGAACCCGCCGTCGGCGACACTCACCACCGACGAGATGGACGAGGTGGCCGAACTCCCCTACGCACGCGATTGGCATCCCGACTACGACACGGCGGGCGGCGTGCCGGCCTTTGCCGAGATCAAGTTTTCAATTAGCTCCAACCGCGGCTGTTTTGGCGAGTGCTCGTTTTGCGCCCTCACCTTCCACCAAGGCCGCGTGCTGCAGATGCGCAGCCACGACTCGATCATGCGCGAGGCCGAGCTGCTCACGCGCGATCCCGAGTTTAAGGGCTACATCAACGACGTGGGAGGACCAACGGCCAACTTTAGCCGTCCCGCCTGCGACAAGCAGCTCAAGCACGGCGTATGCAAGAACAAGCGCTGCCTGTGGCCGAGCGTGTGCAAGAACATGGTGGTCGACGAGAGCGGCTACACGCAGCTGCTGCGCGACCTGCGTCAGCTGCCGGGCGTCAAAAAGGTCTTCGTGCGCAGCGGCATCCGCTTTGACTACACCATGGCCGACGCCTCGGACGAGTTTTTGCGAGAGCTGCTGGAGCATCATGTCTCGGGCCAGCTACGCGTGGCGCCCGAGCATGTGAGCGATGCGGTGCTGTCCGTGATGGGCAAACCGAGCCGTGCCGTCTACGACGCGTTCTGCCGTAAATTTGAACGCTTGAACCGCGAATACGGACTCAAGCAGTACGTGGTGCCGTATCTGATCTCGAGCCATCCCGGCTCGACGATGAAGGAAGCCGTGGACCTTGCCGAGGCCGTGCGCGACATGGGCTATATGCCCGAGCAGGTGCAGGACTTCTACCCCACGCCGTCCACCATGTCGACCTGCATGTACTACACCGGCGTGGATCCGCGCACCATGGAGCCGATCTACGTAGCCCGCGACCCGCACGAGAAGGCCATGCAGCGCGCGCTCATCCAGTACCGCAAGCCCGAGAACTACAAGCTCGTGCGCGAAGCACTGGAAAAGGCCGGGCGTCGTGACCTGATCGGCTACACCAAGCATTGCCTGATTCGCCCCGTGCCGCCGCGCCCGGGCGAGACGTCTGCTGGCGGTGGGCATGGCACCGGCAAGAAGGGCGGCAAGGCCCACGGTGGCGCCGCCGGCAAGGGGCCCAAGGGCAGCAAGGGGCGCAGTGGCATGTCGCGCGCGCAGAACACCGCAGGCCGCAACCGCGCGGCGCAGGGGCGTCAGGGCGCCAACGGCGGCGGCAGGCGCAACTAGGGCAGCGAGGGCCAGCCGGCGTCTCATGGCCAGCCGGCGTCCTTTCATCGGCCAAGCGTGTTTTCCCTAGGGGGAACACGCTTGGGCTGTCTCCAGTCGTGTTTTCCCTAGGGGGAACACGCTCAGACACACCTAGCCGTGTTTTCCTTAGGGGAATCACAGCAGATTTGTTTTTATCCACGTTGGCCCTTAAGGGAATCACGCTTGCTGGTAGGGACGATCCGTCTGGCACGTCAGCTTGAGCGACCGCATCGCCTCTACCAGTACAAAGCCGGCGATGGCAACCGTGACCGCCACGTCGAGCGGCGTGTTCACAAACCACAGCAGGCCCATCAGGTACGACCCGGCATTAAAGGCAAAGTGCAGCAGGATCGTGTAGCGGAGCTTTCCGGTCGTCACGAGCACCCAACCAAAGATGAGGCCGGCGGCACCCGCGTAGCAACCCTGTACCCAATTCATATGCATAAAACCGAAGATCGCCGCCTGCAGCACAATCGCCGCGGCGATACCCCACGTGCTTGGGGCCGCCCAGGGCACCATGGCGCCACTCTGCGCGCTCACACGACGCCGGCACTTCCAAAGTGGGCGGCACTGCGGATTAAACGCTCGGAGCGAAAACTCAAAAATGATACCGCGCACCAGCAGCTCCTCGCAAAACGGAGCGCCGAGTACCGTGGTCAGGACGGCCAGATAGCTCGTGTCACCCATGCCCGTCTCCTCGACAAGTTCGCTGTAATCGGCCGCCGCCTCGGGCAACAGTGACAGCACAGCGTCGGTCACGTAGCCAACGACCACCTGCAAGGCAAGGCCGATCACGATAATGCAGACAATGCGCTTCCATGCCGCACTTGCTCCCCCGCCGAGCGGGCGCTCACCTTGCCGGCGCGCCATGAAGGAGCGCGGCCACAGATAACGCCACCACAGCAGCGCCATCAAAAACGACGCCGCCTGAGCAGCAGCCTGAAGCAATTGAATGTCGAGGTCATCGATTGAAAAACCCATGAACACCGATGCGACGCCAAGGGCGGAGAACAAAACGACGCTCAGGGCTATATCGGCAGCGACAACGCCAAAACAGGCAAGCACCCAAATCATCGCATTGAGCATGCCAACCTCCTCAAAACCGTTCCCTAGTTCTACCACAACTCGGCAGAGAACTGATCCCATGGAGACGGAGGAAAACGGATCACTTATTGATGAGAATCGGGCGCAGTGCCAAAGGCCCCGTTGGGCGAAATGTCGAACGGAAAGGTGCCGCAGCGATTAAACGCGGCGATAAACATGCGGATGGCGTTGGACGGCGTGGTGCCCACGAGTTGGGTTGCCGCCGCGAAGGCTGCCTTCTCCTCGGGCAAGACCTTCGCGACAACCGGGGTCATGTGTTCTGCCATGGCGCTTCCTTTTTGAAACGACGGTGGTGCGGATAGATGCGGGCCACGCGGCTGGGCGACGGGCTGTGAAGGCAACCCGATTGGCCCGCATCTGGAGTTTGTTTCTGCGGCGTTGGTATTACTTGGTATTTCTAAGTATTACCCCGCAGATAGAATACCATACCCGACCCCATGGGGACGGAGGAAAACGGATCATTTTGTTGCTGAGTAAGTATTTAGAGCGTGATGATGCCCGAGATATTGAGGGCCTGAGCGTCGACGACATCGTGTGTGGCAAGCAACAGCATGCGGCCGTCGAGCGCCGGCAGAAGACCTCATGCCCTGTGCCGAGGTCGGATAGCCCATCCCCCACATCAGCCCTTTGCACCAAACGACAATGCCCCGCCCACGCAATCACGTGGACGGGGCACTGCTCCAGGTATGCGGTCAGCGGCTCTTTTGTGCCAGCGACCTTCTGTCTTTAGCTAAGCTCGGGCCAGTAGCCCTTGTTGGCCTCGATCATGTCGTCGAGGACCTCCTTGGCGACCTTCATCGACGGTACGGTCTTGTTGAGCGTGAAGGCCTTGAGCGCCTTCTCGTACGAACCCTCGATCGTAGCCTCGACCACGAGCTTCTCGGAGTTCAGCTGCTGCATCATGAGGCCCTGTTGGAACAGAGGAATGTTGTCGCGGCTGATGACCTCGGGGCCATTCTTGCCAATGTAGGCAGGCAGCTCGACCATAGCGTCGTAGGGCATGTTGGGGATAGCGCCCTTGTTCTCGCAAATGACCAGGAAGCGCTGCTTGGTGTCGTTCTTCAGAGCGATAGCCAGATCGGCAATCCAGTCGCCGTGGCTGCCCGCATAGAACGTGCTCTCGTCGATCTCGCCCGTCTTCTCGTAGTGGTCGATGCCGTCGAAGAGGTTCTTCTCACGCGTCTCCTCAACCTCGTTAGCACGGGTGCGCTCGGGGTTGGAATGCTCGACGAACTCCTTCTGCTGCAGGTAGTAGTTCAGATACGTGTTGGGCAGGTACTCCGGGAAGCACTCCATGATCTCGTACTCGCCCTTCCAGACGTAGTACCAGCTGCCCTTGGTGTGGCGGTTCTGCTCGGGGTGCTCGTCAGTGGCCTCCTCGGGCTTCTTGGACATCAGCGAGCTCATGCCCTTGAGGTACGAATCGGGCAGCAGAATCTCATGCTCCTTGATGTACTCGCGCAGCTGCGGGAGCACCTCCTCGCCCTTGTGGCGGATCGAGGTGAACCAACCAAAGTGGTTGAGGCCAAAGTAATCGTACTCAACATCCTTCTTGTCGATGTCGAGCGCAGCGCAAACCACGTCGATAATCGCGATCGGCATGTCGCAGATGTTGATGATGCGAGCATTGGGACGCAGGACGCGGCAGCCCTCGGAGACGATGGCGGCAGGGTTGGAGTAGTTAAGAATCCAGTAGTCCTTCTTGGCATACTTCTCAACGTCGTCAATCAGCTCGACCATGGGGAAGATGGTGCGCATGCCGTAGGCAAGGCCGCCGCAGCCGCAGGTCTCCTGGCCCACGCAGCCGTGACGCAGCGGAATCTTCTCGTCCTGCTCGCGCATGGCATAGCCGCCCACGCGCATCTGGGCAAACACGAAGCTCGCGTCCGTAAAGGCAGTCTCCTTGTCGGTGGTCACCGTGAGCTTGATGTCCAGGCCGAGGTCCTCGTGCAAAATCCAGTCCACGAGCACGCCGATCTTGCGCTGGCGCTCCTCGTTGATGTCGTACAGACGAATCTCGTCAACGTCGAGCTCGTCCTTGCGCAGGGCGATGGATTTGACGATGCCGGGGGTAAAGGTGGATCCGCCACCACACAGAGTAATGATCATTGTTTACTGCTCCTTCTCAATTGCGTTTTCGACCTTGTCACGCATCTCGGCGACCTTCATGCCAAAGATGATCTGGATATTATTGCCGTTGCGGTTGATGCCGCTGTTGGGCACGTGGTTGATGAGGTCCTCATTGATGAGGTCCGGGTTCTTAACGTTCACGCGGAGACGCGTAAAGCAGTTCTCGAGCTCCTCGATGTTGTCCTTGCCGCCAAGACCTGCGACCAGGTCGGCGATGCCTGCATCGACGCCCTCTGCGGGAGCCGCGGCAACAGCGCCCTGCTTCACCGCGACAGACGCGGCGGCCTCGCCCTCGGCAACGGACTCGGCGAGCTCGGACTCCTCCTCGCGACCAGGCGTGTGGAGGTTGAGCTTCTTAATAAGGAAGGCGAAGAGGAAGAAGTACAGAGCGGCGTTGACGACTCCGAGCACCAGCATGACCGGCCAGTTGGTCTTGTCGACACCGAGGACCAGGTTGGAGACCACGATGTTGATGATGCCGCCTGCAGTCGAAGCGGGCACGGAGAGGACCTTGAGCAGAACCAAGAAGATGCCGGAAAGAACCGAGTGAACGACAAAGAGCACGGGAGCGGCAAAGACAAAGAGGAAGTCCATGGGCTCGGTCACGCAGGAGAGCACGGCGGTGATGATCAGCGGGATGATAACGGCCTTGGTCTTATCCTTGTTCCCCTTGTAAGCGGTGAAGATAAAGGCGAGACCGATACCGATGTAGGGCCACAGGTTGTTGAAGGTGTAGCTGTTGAAGTAGGTGCTATCGGAGAAGGGCTGGCCCGTCATCGCCATCTCGGCAACACGGATGGGATAGGCGCCGGCGATAACCTGATCACCCAGCGTAAGGGTGCCGCCCACATCGGAGAACTGGAACGGGGTGTAGATGAGGTGGTGCAGGCCGGTGGGAACGAGCAGCTTGTTGAGCATGCCGTAGATAAACAGACCGATGTTGCCCGACTCCTTAATGATGCCGGCAACGGAGGAGATGGCGCCCTGAACCGGAGGCCAAACGATGCAGAAGCCAGCGCCCATGATCCAGGAAATGATGATCATGATCAGGAACGGAAAGCGAACGCCCGAGAACATCGAAAGAGCAATGGGGAACTGCTTGTTCGAGTACTTGTTGAACACGGCACCGGTAATGCAACCAAGAATGATGCCGCCAAACACGCCGGTATCGAGCACCTGAATGCCCATAACGGTGCTCTGGCCGGTTCCGGTAAGGCCGAGCATGCCGCTCGCTTCGGCAAGAGAGCCGGTGGCGTTGAGCACGATGTTGTTAGCCTGCAGGAACAGGAAGAACGACATCAGGGCAATCAGCGAAGCATGGCCCTTGTTCTTCTTTGCCATGGCGCCGGCGATGCCCACGCAGAACAGAATCGAGAGGTTGTTGATGATAAACATCAGCGACTGATAGACAACGGCGCCCACAAGCTGGAACGGGCCGGAGCCCAGCACGGGGACCACGGCGCAGATGGTCTTGTTGGTCAGAATGATGCCCACGATGAGCAGGATGCCGGCAACCGAGAGATACATCATCGGCTGAACGATCGACTTCGCGAACACCTCCAACGGCGCTTTGAAATTGAGCTTCTTTTTTGCGGTCATAGCGGTACTCCCCTTCCTTTTCCGCAAATTGAGATAGGTGTGCCCTGGACAAGACCGTGAGCCTTGCCTTATATCAATCGATGTGTGGGCACGTTATGCCTAGAGACCAGGTTCTCCAAGCAGGTTAACAATGTGATATGCGAGATAACTCTTCTCGGCATCGGTAACGACAACGTTATAGGTAGACGCTAAGTGGTCGGCAATTGACTCCGCACACGAGAACGCCCTCGGATACGCCGTTTCATCGATACGGAACAGCGCGTCGCCATTGACCTGCCCCGCCGCGGGATCGAGCGCTCGCTGCGCAAAAAACTGCAGATGGCGAACGAAACGCTCGTACGGCAACGAGGTGACGTCAAGGGTCGTGGCATAGTGCTCGGAAACAATCGCAAGCACGTCGCGAACAAGCTGGACCGAAACAATCAGACGGTCAGAGCGCTGCGGCATGGTGGCGTTGACGATATGCAGCGTAATAAAACCCTGCTCTTCTTCGCTCATCTGGATGCCCATATACTCCTTGATAATCTGCAGCGCACGGCCCGCAAGCGCATACTCCTTGCGATAGAACTGCTGGATCTCGAGCAGCAACGGATTCTCGCAGGGGACGCCCTTACGCTCGCGCTCCAAAGCAAGACTGATATGGTCTGCGAGAGCAATGAGAATCTTGTCGTTGATATCAACATTGAGCTCTCGACGGAGCATCTGAACAATGTCCTCGGAAATCACGAGGTTGACGGTGGGAATGGACTCCAAAAGATGTGCCAAGCGGTCAATCGTACGCGAATCCTGAGAAGTGCCCTCCTGCAGCGCATAGGTCTTTTCGACCGATGTGTCATCGATAGCGTCGCCGGCATGACGGCCAAAGCAGAGGCCTCGACCGATGACAATGAGCTCGGAGCCATCGTCCGAAGTGACCATTGCGACGTTATTGTTGAAAACTCGCTTGATAACCACGGTACCCACCACAAGAATTTACTCGGAAAGCCAGACGACAGGCTCTTTAACAGCAACAGGGCCGGAAGCGTGCTCACGAAGAGTCGAGTTCTCCGAACGCTCGCACACGATAACGAAGACCGTGGGATCGAAGCCGGCGGCGCGGACCGCGTCGAAATCGACCTCGACGAGGGCCTGGCCCGCGTCGACATGGTCACCCTGGGCAACAAGCGCATGGAAGCCCTTGCCCTCAAGTTTAACAGTGTCGATTCCGATATGCAGCATCACCTGAGCAGAGCTGTCGTCGGACATGATGCCCAGTGCATGCTCGGTCGGAAACAGCGCCGCGACGGTACCGGAAACAGGAGCGCACACCGTTCCCTCTTGGGGAACCACGGCAACGCCATCGCCCACGGCACGGCTGCTAAAAGCGGGGTCATTGGTATTTTCTAGATGAACAAGCTCGCCGGAAACAGGAGCGAGGATTTCGAACTCGGAAGTTGCAGTCTTCTGCTCATCCGAACCGCCCATCAGGCGAGAAAAGAAACCCATGGTGGCATGTCCCTTCATAAATATAGCCCAACCAAAATCAAGCGAATGCATCCATAGAGACACACCCGTTCAAAGACTTTGGTTAGGCCCACGTCCAAGGGACTCGGTAACCTTCCGCATTTCTTTTTACGGGAGCTATTGTAGACAAGCCCAAATCCAGAACAATCATTATGACCGGTGAGCGGTATTTTTTCATCGATAAACGGTATTTAGGCGGCACTTAGGGACGTTCCTTTACTGCCGGCACCCAGGAACACTCCTTGCAGCAATTTCGCATGCGTTAGATGAAGAGCTCGCATTCCTTCCGCACGACGCAAGCCTTGCTCAGCATCTGGGAAACAGCGGATAGCTTGTTGGGATCAAGCTTGCGAGCGCCTCGCGGGCATACGGCGATGCAGCGCATGCAGGAGATGCACGCCTCGTCAGCTGCTCGCTTGGGGTCGCCCTTGTCGATAGCACAAACGGGACACGCCGCGGCGCATGCACCGCAGGAGACGCATTCCTCTGTTGCCTCGGGTGCCATACGGCGACCTCCAGCTTGTTTATAAGGACGATTGCCGGGGATAGAGGGCTCGGACGCATCCTCAGCCAACAGCTTTTGCTGAATTTGTTGCGCAAACTCTGCGAGCTGCGCCGCATCCTGCGCATCCGGACGACCGGCAGCAAACTGTCGCGCAATGGAATGTTCTGCAATGGCTGCAACTGCCGCGATTACCCGGAATCCCGCATGCTTCGCAACGTCCTCCAGCTCTACGAGCGTGTCCTCAAACGCGCGGTTTCCGTAGACGCACACCAGAACGGCCCGCGCTCCGTTGCCGTGAACCATGTTCAGTCGGTCGACCGCCATGGCAGGGACTCTGCCGGCATACGCTGGCACGGAGATAACAGCCACGTCGTCCTCAGTCATCGAGACAGCGCTGAGATCTAGCCCGCTATCGGTCAGATCGACGGTAACGGTATTATTGTCCAGCGCCCCGGCCACAAGGCCAGACACCTTCCGCGTTCCACCCGTCGGACTAAACACAATTTCGAATACGCTCATCGAGGCACCCTCTCCCTACGCCCGGCAACGCGTCAAGCCGTTTTCACATTCAGACAGAGTATACGGCGCATGAGGGGGAGCTCCCCGTTTTGGTGCGCCAGGCACCCCAATGCACCCACCCTACGCTGTCTGCCTCTTCGTTTTGTATAAATTACGGTACAGATTGTATATATTTACGGGATACCGCCGTGTTCTCCTGAGGTACCCCATCCTGGCCCGTACAAAAAACGGAGTATTCTGCAACGTGACCGCGCCAGCACCGCCGCGGGTGGGCAAAACTGTAGGGCGCCGTATCATTCTAAGTCCCGACATGGCGAGAATGACGCGCCCCCTGCTCCGGAAAACGGCGAAATCTGACTCGGAACGCTCGCTAGGGATATCCGAAGGCCACCGTTGGCGACGTCGAATCATATGCAGACAACTCGAACTGCAGAATACTCCAAAAAATGCACGGCGCACCCCATAGGACCCATTGCTGCATGGCAGGAAACAAGCCCACGGCATCCTCTAGATGCATTCCCGAGGAAATCACATTTGAACTAGCGATCGGATACGGCAAACAAAAGGGCCCCGAACGTAGTTGCTCGGGGCCCTTGGTTCACCTCGCTCTAGCGGGCGATGCGTATGTTATTTGCGCTTGCCGCCGCCGTCGCCGGGGCGACGGGAGCTGCTACCGCGCTTGCCGCCACGGCTGTTGCCATAGCTGCCACGATTATCGCGACCGCCGGCACGGCCGCCGCGGGAGCCGGCCTGGTTGCCGCCACGCCCGCCACGATAGCCGCCACGACGCTCATCGCGGGTGTCGTCGTAGTTGCGCCAGTCATCGCGACGATCGCGGCTGGCACGCGGGTCGCGACGATCGCGCGACTCATTCGAACGACCGGCGCCGCTGCGGCCACCGTTGCCACGAGCGCCCTCGCGACGCTCACCACCGCGGCCGCCCTCGCGGCCTCCGCGCTCGTCAAAGCGCTTGCCGCCGCGGGACTCGCCACCGCGGGTACCACGCTCGTCACGCGAACCACGGCCTTCGCCGCCGCGACGCTCATCACGGCCACCGCGCTCGTCATCACGACCGGAATGACGGCGGTCGCCCGCACCGCGCTTGCCACCGCGCGAACCGCGGCCCTCGTCCTCGCGCTCGACACGGCGACGACCGCCGCGGTCCTCGTCCTCGCGGCGACGACGATGTGCCTCGCCCTGGAACTGCTTGGCACGACGCTCGGCACGGTTACCGCGCGGGGCCTGCTCGACGGCGGCAGCACCGCCGCGCTCCTCGGCAGCCACCTCGCGGGCCACGCTCTCCACAGCCTCGTCCACGCGAGCCTGAACGCCCTCGCGCACGCGGGTCTTGCCGCCGCGCTTGGGACGGCTCGGACGCTCGCCGTCGCCGCGGCGCTCGTCGCGACCGCGGTTGGAACGACCAGCCACGTCGCCGTAATCGTCGCCGTTGCGCTTGCCGTCGCGACGCGCTTGCTCGAGTTTCTTCTTGCTCTTGGACTTGCCGCGCTTGGTCTTCTTCTTCACCTTAAAGGCGGCAGGATCGCGCTCAGGGTCAACGGCGGGCGGGTTGGGACCCACGTGCAGGTCGCCCGCTTCGTAAATATCGGCCGTCTTGTCCATGAGCTTCTCAATCTCGTAGAACTCGTCGACGTCCTGCTCGGTCACAAACGTAATGGCCCAGCCCAGCTCGCCGGCGCGGCCCGTACGGCCAATGCGGTGGATATAGTCGGTCGGCTCGGCCGGCACGTCGAAGTTCACGACGTAGCGCACGTCGCTAATGTCGATGCCGCGGGCGAGAACATCGGTTGCCACCAGCACGTCGACGGTGCCGTCGCGGAAGGCAGAAAGCGCGCGCTCGCGCTGGGCCTGGCTGCGGTTGCCGTGAATCGCGGCGGCCTTGATACCCTTGCGCTCAAGGCGACGGCAGCAGCTGTCGGCGCGGTGCTTGGTGCGCATAAAGACGATGGTGCGCTCCGGGCCCTCCTTTTTGAGGAACTCAGGCAGCAGGTTGTTCTTTGCCTCGATGGACACCGGGAACACAAACTGATCGACGGTGTCGGCGGTCGACGTGGCCGGCGCGATCTCCACGCGGGCCGGGTCGCTCACCAGGTCGGTGATCTCGCCCACGGCCTCCTCGTCGAGCGTCGCCGAGAACAGCAGCGTCTGGCGCTCGGCCGGCGTCTCGCGCACAATGCGGCGGACGGCGGGCAAAAAGCCCATGTCGAGCATGCGATCGGCCTCGTCGAGCACCAGCACCTTGACCTCGTCCAGGTGGCAGGCACCCTGCTCGATCAGATCGACCAGACGGCCCGGCGTGGCGACCAGGATGTCGCAACCGTACTTGAGGGCAGCGGTCTGGGGCTTGTAGCTCACGCCGCCCACGACGGTCACGGCAACATGGCCGGTGACGTCGGCGATTTTGCTCGCGACCTCGTCGATCTGCTGGGCAAGCTCGCGCGTAGGGGTGATGACGAGCATCACGGGGCCACGGCCGTTGCCCTCGGGCTTCTTGGCACCGCGACGGCGGTTGCGGCCGCCGCGCTCACGCACGGGTTTGGGCGGAGCGATGTGCTCCAGGTTGTTCATGGTCGGCAGCAAAAAGGCAGCCGTCTTGCCGGTGCCGGTCTGAGCGGCGGCAAGCAGGTCGCGGCCCTCGAGCACCACGGGGATCGAGCCAGCCTGGACAGGCGTGGGCGCCGTGTAGCCCAGGTTCTCGATAGCACGAAGCATCTCGTCCGAAAGTCCCAGCTCGTCAAAGGCGGGCAGGTTCTCGGTCGCGGACTCGACGGTCTCGGCGGCGCTGGCCTCGTCGGCAGCATCGAAGGCAGCCTGGGTCATGGCCTCGCGGGTCTCGTCCAGAATCTCGGCGTCCGTGACGTCGGATACAGAATTACGCATATGTTGTTGTTCCTTATCTGCACGCGTTATGGGCACGGCATGCAGCCGCGCGGGGCGTGCTTGGTAGTGCGCTAATACATACAAAACAGGTGCGCACAGAGAGGACGTTGCTCAGCACGCTGGCGATCGCTTTGGCAGCCCTATCACGCGCCGTCCAGACGCAGCGGCCCTAAGCGATGGAGCAGATTCGCCGCCGGTTAGTATACCCGCGCTTCGCATGCCCCCACGTAAACCACAGATGACGGGGCGGGTCTGGGCCGATTGTCTCAATCTGTAACAGTTACGAGACAAAACCGGGTCTACACGTTACAGATTGAGACGAACTCAAACATCGCAAAACATAATCTCGATCTGTAACAGTTAGAGTTCATTTTCCCCGCTAGATGTTACAGATTGAGATGTTTGGTAGGGGCTGCCAACGATTGAGCAGCCACCCTCATCTGTAACGAAATGTCATATATTTCTTTCTGTACTAGACACCCCCAGGGGGTATGGGTGTATAGTATCGGCAGGTTAACAATTACAACACCGAACTGCAGAAAGGAGAAGCCATGGCTCAAGATAAGTTCGACGTGGGCGGCATGACATGCGCCGCTTGCCAGGCGCACGTAGACCGCGCCGTGAGCAAGCTCGACGGCGTCGAGAGCGTCGCGGTCAATCTGCTCGCCGGCTCCATGATGGTCGACTATGACCCCGCGCAGGTCACCCCCGACGACATCTGCACCGCCGTCGATCGCGCTGGCTACTCGGCCTCACCCGTCAGCACGGGCACCGACGCCGCCCAAAGCGGCAGTACGCAAGCCAGGTCCGGCGCCGCCCATATGGAGTCGCCCACCAAAAAACTGGAGGCCGCCGCCTCTGCCATGCGCACCCGCCTCATCGTCTCGATCGTATTCCTCATCCCACTGTTCTACATAGGCATGGGACACATGCTCGGTTGGCCGCTGCCCGGCATTTTCACCGATCACACCCATAGCATGACGCTCGCCCTCACCGAGCTCGTCCTGCTCATCCCCATCATCTATGTCAACGACGCGTACTTTATCAACGGGTTTAAATCGCTCGCGCACGGCGCACCCACCATGGACGCCCTCATCGCCGTGGGCGCCACTGCCTCCATCGCCTGGTCGCTCTACGCCATGTTCATCATGGCCGACCAATTAGCCGCGGGTCAGATCCACGAGGCCATGATGACGGGCATGGACAATCTGTATTTTGAGAGCGCGGGCACGATCCTGTCGCTGGTCACCGTGGGCAAATACCTCGAGACGCGCAGCAAGTCCAAAACCGGCGGCGCCATCGAGGCGCTGATCGACCTGGCGCCCAAGACCGCGACCGTCGTTGCCGACGACGGTACCGAAACCACCGTCGACGTCGACAGCATCCTTCCCGGCCAGGTCCTGCGCGTGCGCCCCGGAGAGTCCATCCCCGTCGATGGCGTGGTGCTCGAAGGCAGCTCGGCCGTGGACGAGAGTGCGCTCACCGGCGAGTCCATCCCCGTGGAAAAGACCGCCGGCGACACCGTCAACGCCGCCACCGTCAACCGCACCGGTTCGTTTACCTTCCGCGCCACGCGGGTGGGTGCCGAGACATCGCTCGCCAAGATCATCCAGCTCGTCGAGGACGCCAACGCCACCAAGGCGCCCATCGCCCGCATGGCCGACAAGGTCGCCGGTGTGTTCGTGCCCGTGGTGTTCGTGATCTCGGCCGTGACCTTTGCGGCGTGGATGGCGCTGACCGGCAGCATAAACGAGGCGCTCACCTCCGCCGTGGCCGTGCTGGTGATCAGCTGTCCGTGCGCACTGGGTCTGGCCACGCCCGTCGCCATTATGGTGGGCACCGGCAAGGGCGCCGAAATGGGCATTCTGTTTAAGAGCGCCGAGGCGCTAGAGAACCTGCGCAGCGTGGGCACCGTCGTGCTCGACAAGACGGGCACCGTCACCCGCGGCAAGCCGGCCGTGACCGATATCGTGGTTGCCGCACGCGCCGACGGCTCGCCCGCCATGAGCGAAAAGGCGCTGCTCAAGCTGGCCGCCGCGCTGGAGCGCTCGAGCGAGCACCCGCTGGCCGAGGCGATTATGGCCGAGTGCGAGTCGCGCGGAATCGTCGCGCGCATGGTCGAGGACTTTGCCGCCGTGCCCGGGCGAGGCGTTACGGCACGCGAGGGGCAGAATGTCATCGCGGCCGGCAACGTGCGCCTGATGAACGAGCTGGGCGCGGAGGTGCCCGCCGGTCTTACCGAGCAGTTCGCTGCCGAGGGCAAGACGCCGCTGTTCTTTGCCAAGAACGGCGAGCTTGCCGGCACCATCGCCGTGGCTGACGAGGTCAAAGAAACGAGCGCCGAGGCCATCGCCGCGCTCCGCAAGCTCGGCGTCGACGTGCGCATGCTCACCGGCGACAACCGCGTGACGGCCGAGGCCATCGCCCGCCGCGTGGGACTCACCAGCGAACAGGTTATCGCCGACGTCCTCCCCGCCGACAAGGAACGCCACGTGCGCGAACTGCAGGATGCGGGCGGCAAGGTCGCCATGGTGGGCGACGGCATCAATGACTCCCCCGCCCTGGCGCGCGCCGACGCGGGCCTTGCCATTGGCACCGGCGCCGACATCGCCAAGGAGGGCGCCGACGTGGTGCTCATGCGCAGCGACCTCATGGACGTCGCCCGCGCCATCGAGCTTTCGCGCGCCACGATCCGCAACATCAAGCAGGACCTGTTCTGGGCACTGTTCTACAACGGCATCGGCATTCCGCTGGCAGCGGGCGTGTTCTTCCCACTCACCGGATGGCAGCTCTCGCCGATGTTTGGCGCCGCGGCCATGAGCCTGTCGAGTGTCTGCGTCGTAAGCAATGCCCTGCGCCTGCGAACCTTTAAGCCGAAAGTGGCAAAATAGGATCACTATTACGTTCATTTAGAACGGGTTTTCCAGGTGCCCGAGATTGACCTGAAAGAGGAGCGACGCGTACTTTGGTACGTGAGCGACGGCTTGAAGGTCAAGGTCGGGTGCCTGGGAAAGCCGACACAACAGAGAGGAATACCCATGCTGTACACAATCAAGACTTCCGGCCTTATGTGCGGCCACTGCGATGCTACCGTCGAGACGGCACTGCTCAACGTTGCCGGCGTGACCGACGCCGACGCCGATCACGAGACCCAGACCGTCCAGGTGGAGTGCGCCGACACCGTGACCGCCGAGCAGCTCGCCACCGCCGTCGAGGGCGCCGGCGAGAAGTTCCACGCCCTGTCCGTAACCGCCGCGTAACGACCCACGCGCACCCCGACCAGAAACGAGGACCCGCCATGATGGCAGACCATAAATCGGTGACTCGCATGCTTAAGACGGCACGCGGGCAGATCGACGGCATCCTGCGGATGGTCGAGGAGGACCGCTATTGCGTCGATATTTCCACGCAGCTTATGGCCACACAGGCGCTCCTCGCGCGCATTAACGCCGACGTGCTCAAGGCGCATATCGAGGGCTGCGTGACTTCGGCAATCGAATCGGGCGACGAAGACCTCAAAGCCGCCAAGCTCGCCGAGATCGAACGCGTCGTCGACAAGCTCTCCAAGTAATTGGTGTATCGGGGACAGGTACATTTTTTGCGCCACCTTGGTGCAGATTAACCTGTCCCCCTTGCTCTAAATCGGGTATAAAGGCGTGCAGCATATCGAACGAAAGGCAATTTGCATGAATGACTTTATGAAGGGTCGCAATGGTGCCGATGAACTCACCATCGTGATGGGTTTTGCCGGCATTGTCATCGCGATGATCGGATCGATGGCCCGCATCCAGTGGCTCAGCTGGATCGCCATCGCTGTGATCGTGCTCGGCGTGCTGCGTGGCCTGTCCAAAAACATCGACGCGCGTCGTAAGGAGAACACGGCCTTTGTCGCCGCGACTGCGAACGTCCCCGGCTTGGGTAAGTTCGTCGCCAGCTTGGGCGGCGGCACCGCAGCGGCAAATGCCTCGCGTGCGGCCGGCACCAGCAAGGAAGACTTAGAGCGCGCCAAGCGCACGGCCAAGAAGATGTGGAAGGGTCGCAAGACCACGGCATACCTCAAGTGCCCCAACTGCGGCCAGATGTTGTCCGTCCCCAAGGGCAAGGGCAAGATCCGCGTCACCTGCCCCAAGTGCCACGCCAAGATGGAAACACGCTCCTAGGCATCGCGCCGTGGGGCAAATGAATCAGTAGTGTTTGTCTCAAATCTGAAGCATTTATTCGATAAAAAAGCCGAGGCCTCTTGCTGAGACCTCGGCTTTTTTGTATAAGGCGGCGGCGTTCGACGAGCCGACTGTCCACCGTCACACCGGCGCTTACGCCACGCCGTCGCGGGCGAGCTCCTCGGCCAGCGCTTCGGCAGGCATGGCCATAATCGCGTCGAGCTCGGCGTCCACCTCGGGAATACGCTTCACCTTGAGTTTGCGCACCAGGTTACCGCGACACATCACGTGTATCGGCTCACGCAGAGCGCACAGGTCATCGAGCGGGTTCTCGTGCGTCACCAAAATGTCGGCCGCCTTGCCGCACTCAATCGTGCCGGTCTCGTCACCCAGGCCCAGTAGCTCAGCATTGACTTGCGTGGCCGTATGCAGTGCAAACGCATTGCTCACGCCCACGTACTTGGCATAATAGGCCACCTCGCGCCACATGTCGTACTGGGTCACGAACGGGCAGCTCGAGTCCGTGCCCAGGCCCACCTTAACGCCGGCTTCCAGCGCCGCACGAGCGCTCTCGATAATGCCCGAGCACACGATGTCGCCGTTCTTCTTTTGCGTGTCGGTCGAATGGGTCTTTTCCGGATCGAGCAGTACAAACGGCAGCGCCGGACTAATCGTGCAGGTCACGCTCGGCGCGCGTCCCTCGAGCTGTGTTCCCGCGGCGCCGCGGTACAGCTCCAGGATCTCGGGGGTCATCGGAGCGCCGTGCTCGATTGTGTCGACACCGGCCTGAAGCGCGGCCTTCACACCTTCGGTGCTCTCGACATGGGCCATGACCGGAAGGCCAACCTCGTGCGCCGCCTTGCACGCCGCCGCGGCGACATCGACCGGCATGCGCAGCACGCCCGGCTCGCCTACTTCGGTCGCATCGAACACGCCGCCCGTCACGAACAGCTTGATGACGTCGGCACCGCGCGCATACAAGTCACGCACTTGTTCGGCCGCCTCATCGGGGGTATCGGCGACCTGCGCGAACAGCCCCGCACCGTGACCGCCCGGCACCGTGACACCCGTTCCCGGCGCCACCAGACGTGGACCCTGATACTTGCCGGCATCGATAGCATCGCGCACGGCAATATCGGCAAACAGCGGGTCACCCGCACCGCGCACCGTGGTCACGCCGCTTGCCAACTGTTGCTGGGCACTGCCTTTGAGGATGTGGCGAACGATGGCGCGGCCCACGGGATTGTCGAGCTTCTTCATCAGTGCACCCGCATCGCCCGCCGAAACCGGCTTGCCCGAGCCGCACAGATGCACATGCATATTGATGAGACCTGGCATGAGATACGCCCCTGCCAGGTCGATGACCTCGGCACCCGCCGGCGCCTGCGCCACAGCACTCGGCCCCATCCATGTGATGACACCGCGCTCAACGGCCACGGCCATATCGGGCTGCGGCTCCATATGCTCCGAGCCATCCAAAACGGTCGCATTGATAAACAACGTGGGACGATCGGCAGTCGCCATATCGAGCTCCTCCCTCTCAGAAAACTTCAACATTTGTCCATTATTACCTAGCGCGGCGGAATTGCTGCGGACATATCGGTCAACGGAGAAAGGAGGAGATGCGGAGAATGGAATGCGTTGCAGCCCCATCCCAGCGACATCCGGGAAATGTCTAGATCTGTAACAGGTGGACCGTCTTTAACCTTCCAAATGTTACAGATCGAGATCTTTCGGCACCGCGTCCAACCTTTGTCTCAATCTGTAACAGTTAGACCGGTTTTTGGCCGTTAGATGTTACAGATCGAGATATTTTCCAGCTCTGTCGTCAAACGTCTAAATCTGTAACAAGTAGACAGGTTTTCGGCCGTTAGATGTTACAGATCGAGATATTTTAGCGGCAGCCAACCTTCTGTCTCGATCTGTAACAGTTGCGAGGCCAAACGGCCCCTTGTTGTTACAGATCGAGACAAACTCGGCAGGAACAACCACATCCGCGTCAGTTACACCCCTCAGCGCCCATACCACTGCCGCCTCCACTGCTCAGCCAAATCGGCCCACTGCGGAATGCCCGCCAGTCTCATCTTTTCGGCCAGCTTCCCCGGATTCTTGAGCTCATCAAACGTAAACCTCAGCACCTTATGTCCGAGCATCGTCAGATGAGACTCTCGCTGACGTTCTGCCACGAATGGGTGGACCGACTCCCGACCCTCGTCGTTCTGTAAGGCATACTTTCCCTTTCCATCGAGCTCGCCAATCACGCACGTCCCGTCCTCGAGCCTCCAGAAATAATCAACGCGAAACACTTGGCTCGAATCAAGCGGGTCACGAAACTCCACCTGCAACTCTGGCACCGGAAAACCGTATGCAATAAAGAACGCCCGGAACCGAGACTCGCCACCGTTTTCGGACAGCCCGTCCGCATGCGACGCAATCACCTGAGCTCTGCGATACCCGCGTCTGCCCTCGCAATCGGCCTGGAGCCGTTCGCAGAGGTCGTCGCGCGATATGCCCTTCGCCCGCAGCGCAGAATCGGCGATCGCCAGACCATACGAAAACGGCGCACGCAGCAGACAATCCTTCACCGTGCGCCAAAACGGCGTCACCCGCACGCCGTCGACTTGTTCAAGCGCACCCGCCGCCTGCGGACGCAACAGCCGGCATCCTGCACTCAGCGGCACCGAGCAACCCGTCTTAACAAGAAATCGCGGCCCAAGCAGATCATTCGGCACCTCCAGACCCCACAAAAGTGCCGCGTCATAACCCCAAAACGCCCAATCGGGATGAAACTCCGCAAGCCCTTTGATGGTGCGCAACGCTCGCTCCGCCGGCGTCAGTACACCCCAATCATGTTGAAAGCAGAACAAATACGGCTCGGGCTCCGCAATATCATCGGTTCCCACATGACGCCGCAGCCACATAAGCTCGGCATTGTCGTGCGTCACAAGCAGCACGCCTAGTTCAGCCGCCTCCGTGAGCCGCGCGAGCATCCTATTCCGCGCCAAGGTGTTACGTGTTGCATGCTTGTGTTTGAAAACGATATTAGACACTTCCATCACCACCACATCGGACAAATGGACCATTGTCACCGTTACCTCCGCTGATAAACGTCTTGATCTGTAACAGTTAGACGTTCTCCAGGCCCCTAAACGTTACAGATTTAGACAAACCAGCGGCGCCCAAGTATTCGTCTCGATCTGTAACAGGTAGACCGGTTTTTTGTCCCTAAACGTTACAGATCGAGACATAAAGACAGAGGGCAAGGCAGGCGACAGCTGCCCATCCCCTACTTCCACTCCTGCTCGTAGATGTTGAGTGACTTCACGTACCGCCCCTGGGCGCCCATGATGTCGCGGACCAGCCGCAAGAAGAAGCTGATGCACGAGGTGTCAAAGCCGTCCTGCAGGTCCTCGGGATGCACCGCACCCGGCCCATCGACCGCCGTGTCGTTCAGGCGCGCGATGTCATACAGGTAGAGCTGTCCCGCCGTAAGCCAGGCATCGTCGACGCAGGCGAGGCGCACCGCAATCGCGCCGTCACTCCAGTGCTCCTTCTGCACGATATGCGGGTCGTAGACATCAAAGCGATGATCGGTGCGTGTGTCCTTCAGCGCAACCATGCCGTTCGCAGGATCCTTGTCCAAAATGCCAAAGCGCGAGAAATACTGCGTGTCGCGTACCTGCTCGAGCCGCTTGAGCGAGGCAGGCGAAAGCGATGCCGGCGGCTCGTCAACATACAGCTCGAGCAGCGTCTTGCCATGGCGATAGGGGCGCTCGAAGAGCAGCCAATCGGTAAATGCCATGTTGTAGGCCATGATTTCGTTTTGCGAAGGCTCGGTGCAATAGCTGAGCCACGGATCGACAATGATCTCGAACTGTTCGCGCGCCGACTCCAAAAACTGGAACTTCCGCAGCATCCAAAAGTGAGCCATGTCAGCAATATCGTTGCCGACGGCTTCAGCCAGCTCTGCTCGGTCAAAAACTTGGTCAGTCATGGCATCCTCCTCAAACTGATGGACCTCAATTTGAGCTTACGAGGAGGGTGGGCAGCCACTGTCAGCGCAGGCAAAATAGGCCTTTTGTTGCAAACCAGATGCTGACCAAACACTTGACGAAAAGCTTGACCGAATGAGCGCACCGCAAAGAAACCGCAGGTAGACATAGACAGCCAACACGACCTTTTGAGCCAGATGCCCGCAGCCACCACAGAAACAACAGGTGACCACAGCCCAAAAAGTCGACAAATGAACATCCGTACGTCGACAAACGAGCAAATCGCTCGCAAAGAGTGTCCCCAACGACTAGACAAAAATGACCAGTCATTGGGGACGTTCTTAAATGACTACTTTACAGCTTCAGCGCGTCGGCGACTTCGGCTGCGCAGGCCAGGGCGTCGGCCATAGCGTTCACCACGAGCGAGCTGCCGTTGCGAGCGTCACCGGCAACATACACCGGCGCGGCATCCGCGGCGACGCCGTCGACACGCGCCGCAAGATGCGAGCCCTCGGCAGCCATCACCGGCAGCGGACGGCCAGCGGTGGCGACAGGCACGCTCACCACATCGAACACGCTGTGCTCCGGACCCGTAAAGCCGCAGGCAATGAGCACCAGCTGCGCCGGCACCTCGTGCTCGGAGCCCGCGATGCGCTCGGGCTTTCCCGCCGACCAGTCCAGATCGACCACGCGCAGACCCGCAGCCGCACCCTTCTTGTCCAACAGCACCTCGAGCGTATCCACGCCCCAGGCACGCATCTCACCACCCATCGCAGCGATAGCCTCCTGCTGGCCGTAGTCGGTCTTCTTAACGTTGGGCCACTGCGGCCAGGGGTTGCTCGCCGCGCGCTTATCGGGCGCAGCCGGCAAGAACTCAAACTGGCGCACGCTGCGCGCGCCCTGACGCACCGCGGTACCCACACAGTCGTTACCGGTATCGCCGCCGCCAATGACCACAACGTCCAGGCCACGCGCATCGACCGCGAGCTCGCCGCCGTCGAGAACCGACACGGTCGAAGCCGTCAGATAGTCCACGGCGTACACCACGCCCGGGGCGTCCACGTTCGTAGCCGAAAGACCGCGCGGGGCACGGGCGCCAGCAGCCACCACCACAGCGTCAAAGCCGTTGAGCTTGGCCGCCACCGCAGGGTCCGTCACGTCGGCACCCAGCTCAAGCACAATACCCAGCTCGCGCATGAGCGCCACACGACGCTCGACCACAGACTTCTCGAGCTTCATGTTGGGAATGCCGTACATGAGTAGGCCGCCGGGGCGGTCGTCGCGCTCAAACACCGTCACGCGGGCACCGCGACGTGCAAGCTCCCATGCTGCCACCAGGCCAGCCGGTCCAGAACCAACCACGGCGACCGTGGGCGCATCCTCCCCCGCCGGCTCAAAGCGGCGCGGACCGCCGTTGGCCCACTCATGGTCGCTGATCGCACGTTCGTTGTCATGGATCGTCGTGGGCTGGCCATCGACCGAACCCAGGTTGCACGCGGCCTCGCACAGCGCCGGGCACACGCGGCTCGTGAACTCGGGCATGGGCGAGGTGAGCGACAGGCGCTCGGCCGCCTCGTCCCAGCGGCCGCGGTACACCAACTCATTCCACTCGGGAATCAGGTTGTGCAGCGGGCAGCCGCTCGGGCGTGCCTTGCCAAAGCTCGCGCCCATCTGGCAAAACGCCACGCCGCACATCATGCAGCGGCTCGCCTGGGCACGGCGTGCATCGTCGTCAAGCTCCACGTACAGCGGATCGAAATCGCGGCTGCGCTCCTCCACGGGGCGAAGCTCGTGGGTCACGCGATCGATATCAAGAAAAGCACCGGGCTTACCCATAGCACTTACGCCTCCTTCTTGGTCGAAGCAACAGAGCTGGCGGCCACGGACGCAGCACCCGCAGCACCGCCCGCAATATCGAAGCGAGCGACATCCGCGGCGCTCGCGCGACCGGTCACAATGTCAAACGCCAGCTCCTCTGCCTGCGCATGCGTCTTGCCGACGGCCTCGCTCGCAGCGACAATCGCCAGCACACGCTCGTACTCGGTCGGAATGACCTTCACAAAGTGCTTGCTCATCGTCTCAAAGCTGTAGAGCAGCTTAATGCCGCGTGGGCTCTGTGTCGCGTCCACGTGCTCCTGGATGAGCTCGCGAATCTGCGCCAGCTCGCCGGCCGTCGGGGCCTTGAGCTCAACGCTCTCGTGGTTCACGCGGGCATCGAGCGTGCCGTACTGGTCAAAGACATAGGCCACGCCGCCCGTCATGCCGGCGGCAAAGTTCTGCCCGACCTCGCCCAGGATGAGCGCCAGGCCGCCCGTCATGTACTCACAGCCGTGGTTGCCGCAGCCCTCGACCACCACGGTGGCACCGGAGTTGCGTACGCCAAAGCGCTGGCCGGCCAGGCCGTTGATGAAGCCGTGGCCGCTCGTGGCGCCAAAGAACGCAACGTTACCCACGATGATGTTTTCGTCGAACTTGTAGGTCGCATGCGGGTTGGGGCGCACCGACACCTCGCCGCCCGAAAGGCCCTTGCCAAAGTAGTCGTTGGCGTCGCCGCACACGTTGAGCGTAATGCCGCGCGGCAGGAAGGCGCCAAAGCTCTGACCGGCCGAACCATCGCAATCGATGGTGATGGAGCCGGCGGGCAGGCCCTCGGGATGTGCCTTGGTCACCGCGTTGCCCAGGATAGTGCCCACGCAGCGGTTGACGTTGGCGATATCGGCGCGGAAGCGAATCGGGCGCAGGTGCGCGCGAGCGTCGGCCGTGTAAGGCACAAACAGCGTGGAGTCGAGCGTCTTGTCGAGCTCGCTGTCCGCAGCCATCTGGGGCAGGAAGTGACGGCCGTCGGCACCCGAGATGTGGGCACCGAACTCGCAGGTCGCGCTCGCCAGCACGGGCGACAGATCGAGCAGGTTAGCCTTGCGGTTGCCCGGGACCTCGATCTGGCGCAAGCACTCGGGATGGCCGACCATCTCGTCGACGGTGCGGAAGCCCAGGCTCGCCATGACCTCGCGCAGCTGCTCGGCAACAAAGAGCATAAAGTGCTCGACATGCTCGGGCTTGCCGCGGAAGCCGCGACGCAGGCGACAGTTTTGCGTCGCGATGCCGGCGGGGCAGGTATCCTGCTGGCAGTCGCGCTGCATGAAGCAGCCCATCGAGATGAGCGGCATGGTCGCAAAGCCAAACTCCTCGGCGCCCAGCAGGCAGGCGACGGCAACATCGGTGCCGTCCATGAGCTTGCCGTCGGCCTCGAGCACCACGCGTGAGCGCAGGCCGTTTTGCAGCAGCGTCTGCTGGGCCTCGGCAAGGCCAAGTTCCAACGGCAGTCCCGCATGCCAGATAGAGTCGCGCGCAGCGGCACCCGAGCCGCCGTTGTGGCCACTGATCAAGATCTTGTCGGCAGCACCCTTGGCCACACCGGTGGCGATGGTGCCGACGCCGGCCTCGCTGACCAGCTTGACCGACACGCGCGCGCCGGGGTTGGCGTTCTTAAGGTCGAAGATGAGCTCGGCCAGGTCTTCGATAGAGTAGATGTCGTGATGCGGCGGAGGCGAGATCAGGCCGATGCCGGGCGTGGACTGACGGACCTCGGCAATCCAGGGGTAGACCTTCTTGCCGGGCAGGTGACCGCCCTCGCCGGGCTTGGCGCCCTGGGCCATCTTGATCTGGATCTCGAAGGCGCTGCACAGGTAGCGGCTCGTCACGCCAAAGCGCGCACTTGCCACCTGCTTGATCGCGGAGTTCTTGGAATCACCGTTAGCCAGCGGGGTCTCGCGACGCGGATCCTCACCGCCCTCGCCGGAGTTGGAACGGCCGTGCAGGCGGTTCATGGCGATGGCCATGCACTCGTGCGCCTCTTTGCTGATGGAACCGTACGACATGGCGCCGGTGTTAAAGCGGCGGACGATGTTGAGCGCGGGCTCCACCTCGTCGAGTGCCACCGGCGTGCGGCCGCTGGCATTAAAGTCGAGCAAGTCGCGCAGGCGCACGGCACGACCGGTGCGGTGCAGACGGGCGCTGTACTCCTTAAAGGTGTCGTAGCTGTCCTCACGGCAGGCGGTCTGCAGCAGGTAGACGACCTGGGGGTCGATGAGGTGTTCCTCGCCGCCGAGCGGGCGCCACTTGGTCAGACCCAGCGTGGGCAGCTGATCGGGAGCCGGGCTCTTAAGGATAGCGAGCGCGGCGTCGTAGCGCTCGTTTTGCTCGCGCTCGACGTCCTCGACACCCATACCGCCCACACGGCTCACCGTGCCGGCAAAGTACGCGTTGACGAACTCCGGCGTAAAGCCCACGGCCTCGAAGATTTGCGCCGAATGGTAGCTCTGCACCGTGGAGATGCCCATCTTGGACATGATGGAGACGATGCCGGCGGTCGCAGCCTTGTTGTAGTTGGCGATGCCCTGCTCGGCCGTCACGTCCAGGTCGCCGTGTGCCGCCAGATCGCGGATGCACGCATGCGCGTTATACGGATAGATGCCGCTCGCGGAGTAGCCCACCAGCGCCGCAAAGTCGTGCGGGGACACGGCGTCGCCGCACTCCACCACGATATCGGCAAAGGTGCGCACGCCGGCACGGATCAGATGGTTGTGCACGCAACCCACGGCGAGCAGCGACGGCACGGGGACCTCGCCCGCAGTGGCGCGATCGCTCAGCACCACGATGTTCACGCCATCGCGCACCGCAGCCTCAACGTCCTCTGCAAGCTGCTTGAGCGCAGCCTGCAGCGCACCCTCGCCGGCATTGCGGCGGTACACGGCACGAAAACGGCGGGTCTTAAAGCCCACGCGGTCGATGGCGCAAATGCGGTCAAACTCCTCCTTGCTCAGCAGCGGTCGCTCCAAGCGAACCAGCTGGCAGGCCGTACGGGAGTCCTCGAGCAGGTTACCGTGGTTGCCCAGGTAGAGCGTGGTCGAAGTCACCATGTGCTCGCGCAGGGCGTCGATCGGCGGGTTTGTGACCTGAGCGAACAGCTGATAGAAATAGTCGTAGAACGAGCGCGTCTTTTTGGACAGGCAGGCCAGCGGCGCATCGATGCCCATCGAGGCGAGCGGGGCCTTGCCCTGCTGGGCCATAGGGCGCACGACCTCGTCGACATCATCCCAGTGATAGCCGAGCTTGGCCATGCGCACGGCGGCGGGTACCTCGGCGTCCTCGGCGGGCGTTGCCGCGGCAGGCCTATCGAGCACGTCGACGGTCAGCGTCTCCTCGGCAATCCAATCACGGTAGGGCTTTTCCTTGGCGTAACGGGCGCGCAGCTCGTCGTTGTAGATGACGCGCCCGCGGGCAAAATCGACCTCGAGCATCTGGCCCGGCCCCAGACAGCCGCTCGTCAGGATGTTCTCGGGGCTCACCTCGATGGTGCCCACCTCGCTTGCCAGCATAAAGCGACCGTCGCGCGTCACATAATAGCGGGCGGGACGCAGGCCGTTACGGTCGAGGGCGGCGCCCAGGGTACGGCCATCGGTAAAGGCGATAGCGGCAGGACCATCCCACGGCTCCATGAGCATGGACTGGTAAGCGTCGTAGGCGCGGCGCTCCTCACTCAGGTTGTCGTTGTGGTCCCACGGCTCGGGCAGCAACATGGACGCGGCACGCGTGAGCGGACGGCCGTTCATGACCAAAAACTCGAGCACGTTGTCCAGAATCGCGGAGTCGGAACCCTCGCGGTTGATGATAGGCATCACGCGCTCAAGGTCGTGCTGCAGCACAGGGCTGTACAGGTTGGGCTCGCGGGCGCGGATCCAGTTGACGTTGCCCTTGAGGGTGTTGATCTCGCCGTTATGGATGATAAAGCGGTTGGGGTGCGCGCGCTCCCAGCTGGGCGTGGTGTTGGTGGAGTAGCGCGAGTGGACGAGCGCCACAGCCGTCTTGACGGCGGCGTCGTTGAGGTCGATGAAGAAGCGGCGCATCTGCGTGGCGACCAGCATGCCCTTGTACACGATGGTGCGCGAGCTCATAGAGCACACGTAGAAGATCTTGTCGCGCAGGGCAAACTCGGCGTCGGCCTTCTTTTCGATGGTGCGACGGCACACGTACAGGCGACGCTCAAAGGCATCGCCGGCGGGCGTGTCGTCGGGGCGGCCCAGGAAAGCCTGCAAGATGGTGGGCATGCAGGCGCGGGTCGTCTCGCCCAGGTCGTGCGGGTCGACCGGCACCTCGCGCCAAAAGAGCAGCGGCACGCCGGCCTCGGCGCAGCCTTCCTCAAACACGCGGCGGGCATCCTCTACGCCCTTGTCGTCCTGCGGGAAGAACAGCATTGCCACGCCATAGTCGCCCTCTGCCGGCAGAATCTGGCCGCACTTTTGAGCCTCTTTACGGAAAAAGTGATGCGGAACCTGGAACAGGATGCCAGCGCCGTCGCCGGTGTTCTTCTCGAGTCCCGTGCCGCCGCGGTGCTCCAAGTTGACCAGAATGGACAGTGCATCGTCCAGAATCTGGTGATGGCGCTCACCGTTGATATCGGCAAGCGCGCCGATGCCACATGCATCGTGGTCGAATTCGGGGCGATAAAGGCCCTGCTGCTGAGCGGAATCTGCCTGCATCGCGATCCTCCCCTAGATATTTAGACAGTCAGTTGAATAGGCATAGTAGGAGCATCAGGGCATCGTTGTGTTTCCCGCCCGTTTCGAAACAATCGCGTAACGCGCGCCCCACGAGTGGGTACCGCCGACCTCAAGGACGACAACAAGGGCCCCAGGTTCGGTCCGTAAGCTCACCGCTTCAAACATCTCAATCTGTAACAGGAGGAGCCGATTTTGGCGCCTAGATGTTACAGATCGAGACATTTCGGCAGCCCCTTTCACCATCCCATTCAAATACGGCAATTTTGTTAGTCTTGGTTAACTTTCGAGTCTAAAGCGGGTATCCTTTGTGGCGTCAAACAAACGGCACGCAGGAGCGCACCATGCTCAACCATCTCAAACAACGCTTTGGCTCCCGACGCACCGGTGGTCACGGAGGCCTAGACATTGCGCGGCATATCGGCCCCGGGCTGCTCGTCACCGTCGGCTTTATCGACCCGGGCAACTGGGCCTCCAATATGGCCGCGGGCTCGCAGTTTGGCTACGCGCTGCTGTGGATCGTCACGCTGTCCACGATTATGCTCATCGTCCTGCAGCACAACGCGGCGCACTTGGGCATCGCCACGGGCGCCTGTCTTGCCGAGGCCACGACTCGCTTCCTGCCCCGCCCCGCGGGACGTGCCGTGCTCGCCAGCGCCTATCTCGCGACTGTCGCCACCGCCATGGCCGAAGTCCTGGGTGGCGCGATTGCCCTTCAAATGCTCTTTGGGCTGCCCGTGCGCGCGGGCTGCGTCATCGTGGCGGCAGTATCGATGGCGATGCTCATGACGAACTCCTACAAGCATGCCGAACGCTGGATCATCGCCTTCGTAGGCGTGGTAGGACTCTCGTTTTTGGCCGAGCTTGCACTAGTCAAGGTCGACTGGCCGCAAGCCGCCGCAAGCTGGATCACGCCTAGTATGCCCACTGGCTCTGCCGCGATTATCGTGAGCGTTCTGGGTGCGGTCGTTATGCCACACAACCTTTTTCTGCACTCCGAGGTCATCCAATCCATGCACTTCGAAGGCCAAGGCGAGCAGGTTATCGAAGAACGTCTGCGCTACGAGCTCTTCGACACGCTCTTTTCGATGGGCGTGGGCTGGGCAATCAACTCGGCCATGGTCATCCTTGCCGCAACGACCTTCTTTGCGCACGGCATGGTCGTAGACGACCTCGCCGTCGCAGCGGCCACGCTCTCCCCCATCTTGGGCCCGGCGAGCTCGACCATCTTTGCGGTAGCGCTGCTGTTTGCGGGCCTCTCGAGTAGTGTGACGGCGGGCATGGCGGCGGGCACCATCACCGCGGGCATGTTCGACGAGGAATACGACATCCACGACCGACATTCCTCGATCGGGGTGGCGGCCTGTTTCGTCGGCGCAGTGACGGCGTGCCTGGTCGTCCCAAATCCTTTTGAAGGTCTCATCTGGAGTCAGGCGCTGCTGTCGCTTCAGCTGCCGATTACGGTCTTTGTGCTCATACGGCTCACCAGCTCACGCCGCGTCATGGGCAAATATGCCAATTCGCGCCCGCTCAACGCGCTGCTCGTAGGGATCGGTGCCATCGTGACGATTCTCGATGTCGTGTTGTTGACAGGGATGTAATGGGGCGGGGCACCTACTCAGGCAAACGTCTCGATCTGTAACATCTAGACCCGCTTTCGATGTCTAGATGTTACAGATTGAGATCTTCTGCCGGACGGTTTTGGTTTGTCTCGATATGTAACAAGTGGGCCCAATTTCCACCGTTAGATGTTACAGATTGAGACAAAAGGTCGGCCGGACTCACAACAGACAGGATCGGCCAACAGCAACCGTGATCCCTTGGGGGCGGAGGAAAAGGGCCCCGGCCGAGAATTCGACCGAGGCCCTTGGACAGAGCTATGTTCGGCTTTCGCCGTGTGTCTGCGAGCTACTCCTCGACGAGCTCAAACTGATCGGGACCGACGCCGCACACCGGGCACACATAATCCTCGGGCAGCTCGGGCGTATCGACCTCAACCTCGTAACCGCAAACGACGCACACGAACTTATACGTCTTCTTCTCCTCAGCCATGATGTTCTCCTCTCAAACGCGACTGGTGATGTACTTCATTTATCAGTATAGATTCTCAATAATATAATGCAAGTATTTTTAAAACATTTCTAGCCTTGATACGAGGACGCCTTCGGAGGCGTCTTGCCCTTCAGGACCTTATGGTAGTAATCGTAGGTGAGCGGCGTCTCGTCACTCAAGCGCTCGGCATCCTCGACCTCGCCGATAAACAGTAGATGCGTGCCAACATCCACAGTGTCGATCAAATGGCAGCTAAACAGGGCCGCCGCGTGCTCGGGCACATAGGGCATGCCCAGAGCCGTCTCGCGGGTCTCGTATTTGGCAAACTTGTCATAATCGCTGCTGGTGCGGAACCCAAAGTTACCGATGTAGAGCATATCGGCGGTCTGATCGATCACGGTCAGCGCGAACGCTTTGGCCGAAGCGATGACGCCCGAGGTGACGTTGTCCTTGTTCACGGCAACCGAAATGCGCGGCGGCATGGACGTCACCTGCACCGCAGTGTTGATGACGCAGCCGGCGCGCAGCCCGTCTGCCGCGGCGCTCACCACGTACAGACCGCTCGGCATGGTAAAGAACGCAGTTTTGTCCATAACAATCACTCCCCTAACCCGGGTTGGAACCTCATGGATGTATGTACCCACAAAAAAGGCGGCGTCCACAACGGACACCACCTTTGAGACATATGTGTCAAAACAGTATAAGCAAGATGAGACGCCCGCAGTTGCGGTGAAATAAGGACTGAATAGCCCCTCAAACAGGCAAAACAGTCCGTATTCCACCGCAACTTATACAGAACGCCTAGCGATTGCGCTCCTTGAGGGCGCGGTCGATCTCGCGCTGGACATCGCGCTTGGCCATATCCTCGCGCTTGTCGTAAAGCTTCTTGCCGCGGCCTAGGCCCAGCAGCAGCTTTACGCGGCCGTCGGTATTAAAGTAGAGCTCCAGCGGCACCAGCGCATAGCCGCGGTTGCGAAGTTTGCCGTCAAGAAAGTCGATCTCCTTGCGGTGCAGCAGCAGACGGCGCCGACGGTCGGGATCGCGATTCCACACGCCACCATGGCTATAAGGGTGGATATGCAGGCCGACGAGCCAGCACTCCCCACCACGAATCAGTGCGAAGGTATCGGTAATCTGGCACGCGCGCTCGCGAATCGACTTGACCTCGGTACCGCTCAGCTCAATACCGCACTCAAACGTCTCATCGATAAAGTACTCGTGATGTGCCGAGCGATTCTTGGAAATGAGCTTGCGCTCGCGCTTACTGGGCATCGCCGGCCTCCTTGGCGCCATCGGCGTTTGAACCCGCAGCCTCGCGCTTTGCCCTGCGCTCGGCATTAAGCTCGGCATCGCTCTCGCGCACCAGCTTGATAATCGCCGCGCAGGCCTCCTCGCCCACCAAATCGCGAGCACGCACCGTCAGACGCGTAGCCTCCTGCTTGTCGCCGTCGCTTGCAGCATCGGTCGCGCACATGATCAGGCAGATGGCGATCTCGGCCGAAGGCGAGGTCGGCACGCCCTGCAGGGCGAGCTCACCCATCACATGGTCGTCACTCTCGTCCGCGGCATCCGGATAGGTGGTATGGATCTTGTTGAGCAGGCGCGTCGTATGCGCATCATTGGGCGCCAGGCGCAGCGCCAGACGCGCGCAGCCCACGGCTGCCGAAATGTTCTCGGTCTCGGGCTCCAAGAAGTACTGACCCAAGTTGGTGTAGGCACGTGCGGCGCACTTACCGTCGCTCGCGCGCTCCAGCACCGAGAACGAGAGCGATGCCCACTCCTGCTTGTCCTCGAGCGCGCGGAACAGCTCGGCCAAGTCCAAGCGATAGTTGCAGTTCATGGGATCCCAACGCACGGCCTGCATCAGGGCATTCCGAGCACTCACATAATCCTGCTGGCGAATGTAGGCAAACGCCATGTCGGAGTACAGGCGGTCAAAGGGAACCTCGACCTGCACCAGCTCGCGCGGATCCTTCTCCACGCGGCGATAGGCCAGGCGCTCAAACTTGCTGTCGAAGCTAAAGTACTGGCGCTTCTCCTCCGTCTTGCACTCAGCGTCGATATACTCCTCGGCGAGCTCCACCAGACGCTCAAGCAGCGGCGTCGCCGTAGCCAGGTCGCCCTGCGCCAGATAGTTCTCGGCATACGTGATGTCTTCCAAGCTGATAGGCAGGTCCATGACAACTCCTCGGTCCGGGCGGCAGACTCAACGCGCGCCTTAAATATCGGTCAATACACAAAACCCGGGTCTCTTACGAGGCCCGGGCGTTCAATTTTGGTAGCCCGTACCAGATTCGAACTGGTGATCTCCGCCTTGAGAGGGCGGCGTCCTAAACCGCTAGACGAACGGGCCATATGTAGCAAATGCAATGGCTGGGATGGAGGGAGTCGAACCCCCATTGACGGAACCAGAATCCGCTGTCCTGCCATTAGACGACATCCCAATGACTGCATCGCTGCGCTCGGCTGTGCCTTTGCGCAAGAAAGAAATATACGGGAAGTCCCGCCGTGACGCAAGCCCTAATTTTGACTTTTTTGAAATTCAGTCAAATACGGCCGACACGTGAAGGACCTGTGAAGTCGACCGCTGCACACGAAGGGCAAAACGCCGCGAGCGGTAGCCGTCAACCGTTGGCAGATTCTACCGCGAAAACGATAGCACCAGGCAACACAATCGAAGTATCAATGATCACGTAGATATCGAGGCGCCATGGACGAAGAGCTTGATTACCTATGGGAGACCCTGGGCCTCGAGATCACTGCTGACCTTTGGCCCGAACGGGACAAAATCCATCCCACCCTGCGCCCCGCCATCACGGTGATGCAGGCAAAATACCGCCGTGCATCCTTTTTGATCATGCGGATGTCATGGCACGCGGGACTCCCCGACCTTAAGCGAATCCAGGCAAGCCTCGTCGAGCTGTCCGGTATGCCGACTGTCATATCCGAGGCGCACCTGGAGCAGCGCCAACGCGAGCGACTGCAACAGCAGCGGATTCCCTTTATCTGCCCCGGTGTTCAGGCATATCTGCCCTTTATGGACGAGGAGTACTGGAGCGGCAAGCCCAACAAGCACGTAAAGGTCTACGGTCCGCACGAATGGGCACAGCTCAAGGATTGAGCCGAGCGAGCCCTCCGATGGAAAACACGTCCCACCCCGAGCGCTCAAAACGGGTCGCACTTTCCGCAGCCGCTACAGCAGCGCCTCGGTCCAAGCTGCTTCCCTAAAGCCGGGAATCGCAAAGTCGTCGCCCACCAACAGCGGACGCTTGACCAGCATGCCGTCGGTCGCCAGCAGCTCGTAGCACTCCCGATCCGTCATGCCCGCATCTAGACGCGCCTTCAGGCCCAGCTCTCGATATTTCATGCCCGACGAATTAAAGAAGCGCCGCACCGGCAGTCCCGAACAAGCAATCCAGGTCGCAAGCTCATCAGCCGTGGGATTGTCCAAAACGATATCGCGGTCGATATACTCTACCCCGTGTTCGTCCAGCCATGCCTTGGCCTTCTTACAGGTCGAGCACTTGGGATATTCAACAAACAGTACGGTCATGGGATTTCCTTTCTTAGAGAAAACAGGTGTCCGGAAAACTGCACATCGACGACCACTCGCGATTGCAGCCGTTATTGTAGCCAATGTCGAAGCATAGGCAGTCGCGATGTCTCGTCTTAAGGCTAGCGCCTCGCATGGGCGCCGATCGGCCGAGTCGCATAGCGCACCAACGCCGCTGCCAGCAATACCAACAGCATGGCGGTGACATAGCCCGCAGCATCGAATCCTAAATCGATAACGTCGAAATGCCTGCCGGGAACAAAGATCTTATGTACCTGATCGCCAACGGAGCAGACGGCGCAAAAGAGCAACACGGGCACGCAACGGGAGCATACGCTCCAAGGACGCCTGGAAAAGCAAACCACGACCACCGAGGCGAACAATCCGACGAAGAAAAACTCTACGGTATGGGCAACGCGACGGACGTTCGTGCCCACCCACATGCGAATGGAAGCAAGTCGGCCAGACCGGACATTCGAAGCAGCCGAATCGGTGCCCCCGGTCATCCCGTTCTCGGTCTGAGCTTCACCCGCGACATCGGCAGCCTGAACGCCCGTAGCCTGACCCTCCACCACGCGCGCGGTGGACTCGCTCAGCAACGACGTCTCCACCGCATTTTGCTCCGTCAGCACCCAGATGCCCGCCAGCGTTGCAGCGAACAGAATGATCGCGGTCCATCCGATTATTTGTTTTACGCGCGCCAAGGGCCTACCTCCTTTTTTGAATATCAGCGAGTGTAGCCCCAAATGGCATCGTCACCGTATCAAAATTTGAATCGCAACAGGAAGCGACAAAGCGACGCAAACCCCTACCCCGCCTCGCGCATCCAGCGATCGAACGTCCCCACGCACACGCCCAGGCACTTTGCTGCCTGGCTGCGGGTAATATTGCCCGCCTCATAGCTATCGCGTACCAGATCAAACTGAGGAGGGCACGGCTTGCGAGGTCGACCGAAACGGACCCCTCGCGCCCGCGCCGCTGCAATTCCCTCCGCTTGGCGCCGATGGATATTCTCGCGCTCCACCTGCGCCACGTAGCTCAGCAGTTGCAGCACAATATCGGCAATCAGGGTGTTGGTCACATCCGGCGCGCCGCTGGCCCTGGCGCGCGTGTCAAGCAATGGCATGTCCAACACCACAATGGCAACCCCGAGCTCCTTGGTAATGCGTCGCCATTCCTCAAGAATCTCGGAGTAATTACGACCAAGTCGGTCGATAGAAAGCACCACCAGCACGTCCCCGTCTCCCAGGACGTGCAGCAGATCGCGATACCGCGGGCGATCGAAGTCCTTGCCGCTCGCATGGTCGGCATAAATATTCGCCGAGCCCACGCCATAGGCGCCCAGCGCATCCAACTGCCGATTAAGATTCTGATCGCGCGAACTCACCCGCGCATAACCGTACACCGTCGCCATCTCATCCCCGCTTTCTTGTAAACCTGCCAAAAAGGGACAGGTTTATTTTGGTAGGATTTACCTCTCCAATAGCAGGTAAGCGGGCGGCCGTGCAGACGGCAAGGTAGCCATGATCCAAATGCGGAGGGCGGCCCCGAAAGACCGCCCTCCGCTCTCCCGTCATGAGTCGAGATTTGGCTAATGGATAAGCTTAAAGTCCAAGTGCCCACGCGTGGTATTGACGCGCGAGACCTCGATAATCACGCGCTGGCCCAGTTCATAGCGAGTCCCCGTGTCGGCACCTGTGAGCGTGAGCGCATCCTCGTCGAACTCGAACCACTCGTTGCCCAGGCTCTTGATCGAAACCAAGCCTTCGACCTGCGTCAGGTCCAAGCGCACAAAGAGGCCCATGCTGCTAACCCACGAGACGGATCCGGCATAGCGCTCGCCCAGACGGTCCTCATAGTACTGGGCAATCTTGATCTTTTGCGTCGCATGGCTGGCGGCATCGGCCGCACGCTCGGCATCGCTGCATGCGCGGCAGATCTGCGGCAGAATGCGCGGCAGCGACTCGCGCCCCTTGCCGATCAGTCGCGGCGTACGGACCAAGGCGTCCTTGCCGCCAAGCTGTTCATAGGCCAACTGCAGTTTGAGCACGCGGTGCACCACCAGATCGGGATAGCGACGGATGGGACTCGTAAAGTGACAGTAGCACGGCGCGGCGAGCGCAAAGTGGCCCTCGTTGCGCGGCTTGTACAGCGCACGCTGCATGCTGCGCAGAAGCAGCGTGTTGACGAGCGGTGCGTTTGCCGTACCGGCGGCAGCATCAACTGCAGCCTGCAGCTCATCGGGACTCCCCAGGGCAATACCGGCAGCACGGCGATCGTCGATGATGCCCAGCTGCGCCAGCGCAACGGCGGCACCGTGCAGGCTATCGGGGCTCGGATCCTCATGCACGCGATAGCAGGCCTCGATATCACGGTCTGCCAGCCACTCTGCAACGCACTCGTTGGCGAGTAGCATAGCTTCCTCGATAAGCGACGTGGCACACGAACGCTCGCGCGCCACAATCTGCACGGGCACTCCGTCCTCATCCAATAGAGCGCGAATCTCGGCCGTGTCAAAATCGACTGAGCCGCGGGCACGACGAATACGACGGCGAAGTTCGGCGAGTTCGTTGGCGGCGACAAGGAAATCGCCGAGGTCGACGTTATAGCCGCGAGCAGTTTCCTCGCACGCAAGACCGCGCTCAAGCGCCTCCTCGCGCGAGGCCTCAGCAGCCGCAACATCCTCAGCGGCGCCTTCCAGCACCGAATACTCAACAGCGTCGGCACGCACCAGCAGCGCCTCGGCGCCGTCATAGTCCATACGCACACGCGAGCGAATCACGCTGGGGTACGGATCGTAATGCCGCACGCGACCCTGCGCATCGAGCTCAATGTCAACGGTAAACGCAAGACGGTCCTCGTCAGGGCGAAGCGAGCATAGGTCACAGGACAGGCGTTCGGGCAGCATGGGAAGCACGCGATCGGCCAGATACACCGATGTCGTACGATGGCGAGCCTCAAGATCGATATGCCCGTCCCAAGCCACATAGTGAGAAACGTCAGCGATATGCACACCCAGCTTGTAGCCACCCTCGGGCGTGCGCTCAAGCGAAATGGCATCGTCAAAGTCGCGCGCGTCGACCGGGTCGATCGTGATGACAAAGCGGTCGCGCAGATCGCGGCGGAGCGGGTCCTTAAGCGCCGCGGACACATCGAGCGAAAGCCCCTCGGCCTCGTCCAGCGCGGCCTCGGGATAGCTATCGGTATAGCCGTAACGCGCCATCACGTATTGAACGCCCAAATCGGGCGCGTCATCTCCGCCAATGCGGCGTTCGATCGTCACGGTGCCCGATTCCAGGCGCGTCGGGTAGGTCAAAATGCGCGCGACAACGGCATCACCCGGGTGGACGCCCAGACGATCCGCCGAGGTATCCTCGGGCAGAATGAAGAAGTCGGCCTTCAGGCGCGAATCGAGCGGCTCGATCACACCGAGCGGACCAGCGGTCTGATACGTACCCACCACGCTTATGGCTGCGCGCTCAACCACGCCTTCGATCACGGCGCGCCGCTCACCGTGCGGGCTATTCTTAATGCTCACGGCAACGGTATCGCCATCCATGATCTCGCGCTTACCGCGGCCCATAACCTTGTAGTCGCCGCTCTCGGTTATGACATAGGCGCCATGCTCATGGAGCTGCACGCGCCCGGTCAGGCTCGGACGGCGTTCGCTGCGCACCGGCCCACGCTTATTGCGAGCACCGCGCTTATGCTTGTTATTGCGCCCCATGGCGCCTCCTTGCTATCGATGACGAACTCCAAAGAGTCTACCCAAATGATTCGCTTTCCTGCCGTCCCCTAGAGATCAAAAAACGGGCCGCCCCATAAGAGACGACCCGTTGGAAGGGATGAATTCCAGGCATGCCTACACGCGCAGGTAGCGGCGCATGGCTATGGCAGAACCAAAGAGACCGATAATCACACCGACCAGAATCAGCGCAGCATAGGTCACCAGGTAGTACTGCATCGGCAGGGCAAACGACATCCAGCCGATGCTCTCCTGCAAACGCGGAATCATCAGATTGCGCAGCAGCTCCAGAACGCCGATGGAAAGCAGCGAGCCCAAAATGGCCTGCAGTACGCCCTCGGTGATAAACGGGCCGCGAATGAAGCCGTTGCTGGCGCCGACCAGACGCATAATCGCAATCTCACGACGACGCGCCGTGATGGACAGGCGAATCGTATTGTTGATGAAGATGAATGCGATAAAGGTCAAAAGGCCAACGAGCACCACGGCGGCGATGCGGATGTAGTTGGTCACCTGGAACAGGCGGCTCACTTCCTCTTGGCCGTACAGCACGCTCGCGTTGACGTCGCCGTCATCCGCGATCTTCTGGAAGTCGGCGTTCTTCTTGAGCTTCTGGGCCGTGCTCTCGACCTTGGACGGATCGTCCATCTCAATTGCAAACGAAGCCGGCAGCGGGTTCTGGCCATCGAGCGCGCTCATGGTGGCGTCGGCGTTGCCCGACATCTTGCTCGTATACTCGGCCAGCGCGTCGTCCTTGTCCTTATAGGTCACGGACTTGACGTTATTCCACGTCTTAAGCTCGGCCTCAAAAGCCTGAACATCGGCCTGATCGGCGTCATCGCTAATGAACGCGTTGATGACAACCTGATCCTCGACGGTGCCGATCACGGAGTTCAGCATCGCGGAGCCCATGATGAACAGGCCGATGATAAACAGCGAAAGGAAGATCGTGATGACGGCGCCGAGCGAGGTAGTCCAGTTACGGAAGAAGTGACTGATTGCCTCTTTGAAGGAGTAGCCCACGTTAGTTGGTGCCATAGTTGCCGTAACCTCCCCTCTCCTGGTCGCGGATAACGTGGCCGCCCTCGAGGGCGATCACGCGACGGTGCATGCTATCGACCATCTCGCGGTCGTGCGTGGCGACGATCACGGTGGTGCCGGTGCGGTTAATACGCTCGAGCAGCTTCATGATGCCCAGCGAGATCGCCGGGTCGAGGTTGCCCGTGGGCTCGTCGCAGATCAGCAGCGGCGGACGGTTGACCATAGCGCGGGCGACGGCGACGCGCTGCTGCTCGCCACCGGAAAGCTGGTCGGGCAGCGAATCCATCTGATCGGCCAGACCGACCAGACGCAGCACCTCCGGCACCTGGCTGCGAATGACGCCCTTGGGCTTGCCGATGCACTGCAGGGCAAACGCCACGTTTTCGTAGGCGGTCTTTTGCGGCAGAAGCTTAAAGTCCTGGAACACGGCGCCAATCTGGCGGCGCAGGAACGGAACCTTGCGGTTCTTGATCTTCATGAGGTCCTGACCGGCAACCAAGATGCGGCCGCTCGTCGGCTTGACGTCGCGGTTGAGCGTCGACAGCAGCGTGGTCTTACCCGAGCCGGAATGACCGACCAGGAAGACGAACTCGCCCGGATAGATCTCGATGTTGATGTCGTCGAGTGCAGGCTTGTTGGGCTGTGCCGGATAGATCTTGGTGACATGCTCCATAAGGATGACGGGCTCGACACCGGCCTGCTTGGCCATCTTCTTGCGGCTGGCCTGCGGATCGATGGGCGCAAACACCGACGTAAAATCGGGGTTGTTGAGCGCGTTATCGAGGCTTGCGACCTCGGCTGCCTGATCGCTCTCGACCACCGGGGCAGCAGGCTGCGTGGGATCGGGAATAGCGGCAAAGAGGCCGGACTGCGCAGGCTGAGGAGCCGGTGTCGCAGGAGCCATGGGGTCGGGAATGCCGGCCATGCTAGGCTGCGGCGCGGCGGCGCCAGCCTGAGGCTGCTCCACGCGAGCGGTCACAGCCTGAACGGGCTCAAAACCCGCCGTGCCGGAAAGCGCGACATCGCTGGTGGGATTGTAGGCAAAGGGATCGGATGCCGGCTGTGCCTGATCTGCCGGCTGAGTGGGGGCCTGAGCAACAGGCTGGCCCTCTGAATCCGGAGTGGCGAAACGACTGCCCTGGACGCCTGTCTGCGTCTTGGGGGCATCATCGCCCGCACCGGAGGTACGGAAGTGGTTACCCACTGGTGCTCCTTATCGTCGTGCGTTTAAACTACATGAGCGCTTTGTATTTTAGCAGCATTAGCTTTGCTGCACATAAGAAGCATGGCGGGGTTTGGGTCTCACCGGCCGGGCGCAGGGTTACCTCCCAAATCGTCCTCGCGCATGGCCGGCATTTGTCCTGCTCCTGCGGAGCTGCGGACAAACGCCGGCCTGCGCTGCGGAAAGATTTGGGAGGTAACCCTGCGCCCGGCCTGCGGCTACTATGGGGCCGACGCACCAACTTGAGATGCTGCGCATACAAAATTGGAAGGGTCTGAATTGCACTTTGCTGGGATGGGCTCGTTTCCCCATGGGAACTTTGCTTGGCAGGACTCTAATTTAAATTCAGCATAAACAGGGGCGCCCTCTTTGAGGACGCCCCTGTTCTGGCTTGTTTGCGGTTGTCGACGCGATACTTTGCCTCGTCTTGCCTTATGCCAAGAACTCCTTGGTGGTCGCCACGATGTTGGCGGCGTCCAGGCCGTACTTGTGCAGGAGCTCGGCACCCGGGCCGGACTCGCCGAAGGTGTCGTTGACGCCAATCTTCTTGAGCGGCGTCGGGCACTGCTCACACAGAACGTCGGCGACGGCGCTGCCCAAGCCACCGATCACGGAGTGCTCCTCGACGGTCACGACGTGGCCGGTCTTGGTGGCGCTCTTGACGATCAGGTCGGCATCGATGGGCTTGATGGTGTGCATGTTAATGACCTCGGCGTCGATGCCCTCGGCGGCGAGCTGCTCGGCGGCTTCGAGAGCCTCGCCGACCATCAGGCCGCAGGCGATGATGGTGACGTCGGTGCCCTCGCGCATGACGATGCCCTTGCCCACCTCGAACTTGTAGGTCTCGGGGTCGTTGATAACCGGCGAGGCCAGACGGGCGAAGCGCATGTACACGGGGCCGTCGCACTCGTAGGCGGCGCGCGTCACGGCACGGGCCTCGATGTCGTCGGCGGGAACGATCACGGTCATGCCGGGGATGACACGCATCAGGGCGATATCCTCGCAGCACTGGTGCGTGGCGCCATCCTCGCCCACCGAGATACCGGCGTGCGTGGCACCGATCTTAACGTTAAGGTGCGGATAGCCGATGGAGTTGCGGACCTGCTCAAAGGCGCGACCGGCAGCGAACATGGCAAAGGTGCTCGCGAAGGCGACGCGGCCGGTGGTTGCGATACCGGCGGCGACGCCCATCAGGTTGCTCTCGGCAATGCCCACATCGAAGAAACGATCGGGGCAGGCGGCCTTGAACTTGCCGGTCTGCGTGGCGGCGGCCAGGTCGGCATCGAGGACCACAAAGTCATCGTGCTCGTTGGCGAGCTCGACGAGGGCCTCGCCGTAGCTTACGCGCGTGGCGATTTTCTTGACGTCTGCCATCCTAGAGCTCCTCTCCGGCGGCCGTGAGCTCTGCCATGGCCTGCTCAAACTGTTCATCGTTGGGGGCCTTACCGTGCCAACCTACCTGGTTCTCCATAAAGGAAACGCCCTTGCCCTTCATGGTCTCGGCGATAATGGCGGTCGGCTGGCCTTTGGTAGCGCGGGCCTCGGCAAAGGCGGCGCGGATCTGGTCAAAGTCGTTGCCGTCGGCGAGCTCCACCACATGGAACTTGAAGGCGCGGAACTTGTCGGCGAGCGGCATGGGGTCGTTGACCTCCTCGACAGGACCGTCGATCTGCAGGCCGTTGTGGTCGACGATCACGCAAAGGTTGTCGAGCTGCTGGTTGCCGGCAAACATGGCGGCCTCCCAGACCTGGCCCTCCTCGCTCTCGCCGTCGCCCAGCAGGGCGTAGGTGCGATAGTCGTCGCCCCAGTGCTTGGCGGCAACGGCCATGCCCACGGCGGCGGAGATGCCCTGGCCGAGCGAGCCGGTGGACATGTCGACGCCCGGGGTGTCGTTCATGTTGGGATGGCCCTGCAGGTGGCTGCCGATGTGGCGCAGCGTCTCGAGATCCTCCTTGGGGAAGAATCCGCGCTCGGCGAGCACGGCGTACAGACCAGGCGCGCAGTGACCCTTGGAAAGCACGAAGCGATCGCGGTCGGCCTTGCGGGGGTCGGCCGGGTCGACGTTCATTTCCTCAAAGTACAGATAGGTCATGATGTCGGCAGCGCCGAGCGAACCGCCCGGATGGCCGGACTTGGCAGCGTGCACGCCGGTGACGATGCCCTTCCTTACCTCGTTGGCAACCTTTTTGAGCTCTTCGTCGCTCATTGTGCCTTCCTTTCATCCTCTTTAGACAAGATGCGCACGGCACCGAAGGTAATCCCAACACAGCCGCAATGCACGTACGTCATTCATTATGCTGGAAACTGATGGCTTTACCAGAGTTTTTATCATTATTTGAACAATTTAGCAGGCAGAACCGCTGATGAAACGGTTTATCAATGTGAACGTCTTTTGGATGGGACGCGGTCGGCCCTACGCGCTAATGTCCTTGAATCCCTCGCCGAAGGCTTCCGTAACGTCAGCGACCGTCACAATGGCGTGAGGATCGCGCTCGCGCACAATCGTCTTGAGGGTATTGAGCTCTCGACGGCTCACGATGACCATAATCACCGGCTTCTCGGCACCCGAATACATGCCAGTCGCCTTAAACTTGGTACAACCACGACCCAGGCCATACATGATATCGGCAGCGATATCAGGAAACTTGTCCGAGATGATGAGTACCATACGGCGCTTGTTGCCACCATCGACCACGGCATCGATCACGTAGCCGCTAATGACCATCGAAAGGCCTGCATATAGTGCGTTTTCGACTGAAAAGACCGGAGCCGACAGCGCGCACACGGCAACGTCGATTGCCATGACGGTCGAACCTACCGGCAGCGAGGTGTTACGCGAGATGATTTGGCCAATCGTGTCCGAGCCGCCGGTGTTGGCGCCGGCGCGCAACACCATGCCGTAACCGATGCCCGTAATAATGCCGCCCCACATAGCGGGAAGCATCAGGTCCGCATCCGCCAGAGGTGCTACAAACGGGGCGAACAGATCGGTGAAGAAGCCCAGCAGCACAAAGCCCGTCGCGGTCTGCACCACGCAGAACATGCCGCCCTCGCGCATAACGACCAGCAACAGCAAGGCGTTCATCACGATCGTCTGAATACCAACGGGAAGCGATAGGCCGCGCGACGCACCGACCGCCTGGATAATGGTGGCAAGGCCCGTAACGCCACCGGCAGCAAGGCCGTTGGGAATCAAAAACAGGTCGGTCGCAATAGCGGCCAGAGCGCACCCCAACATAATCTGGGGCAGGTCGTGAAAAAAGTTCATCGAAAGAATGCGCTTGATGTCCAGACGATATGCCATGCTGCCTCCCTCAAAAAAGCGCACCCCATCGGATGCGCTTTGAACTTCTTCTTGTATTCGATTCTACCGATTCGCCGGGCAAAAACCACCCCTGCGCAGGGTTTGCTCTGGATACAAAACCACCCTGCTGGGAGGGTTTTAATCCATTTCCACATAAACCGAGCGGTTTAAGCAGACGGGGTCTCCGCATCGGCGTTGCCAGTGGCCCAGCGATGGTAGCCAATAACAAACGGGTCCAGGTCGCCATCGTCAAGAACAGCCTCGACATTGCTGGTCTCCACGCCCGAGCGCAGATCCTTGACCATCTGGTACGGGTAGAGCACGTAGCTACGAATCTGGTTGCCAAAACCAATCGTGGTCTTGGGTCCGCGAATCTCATCGAGCGCCTCGGCGCGCTTCTCGAGCTCAATCTCGTACAGGCGAGCCTTGAGGATCTGCATGCACGCGGCCTTGTTCTGGATCTGGCTGCGCTCGTTTTGGCAGGTGACCACAATGCCGCTGGGAAAATGCGTCACGCGCACGGCGGAGTCGGTGGTGTTGACGCCCTGACCGCCCGGGCCGCTCGCGTGGTACACGTCCACTCGGATGTCATCGGGACTGATTTCGATGTCGATATCATCGGGTAGCACGGGGATGACCTCGACGCCGGCAAACGTGGTCTGGCGGCGCTTCTTGTCGTCGGTGGGGCTAATGCGAACCAAGCGATGGACGCCGGCCTCGGCGCGCAGCATGCCAAATGCGTCCTTGCCCTCGACGGTAAAGGTCGCGCGGTCGATGCCGATGACCTCGGCCGCGGGACAGTCGTTGATGGTGACCTTCCAGCCGCGACGCTGGCAGTACTTCATGTACATCTTAAAGAGCATGAAGGTCCAGTCCTGGGCCTCCAGACCACCCTGTCCGGGCTTGATGGTCACAATGGCATCGCCGTGATCGAACTCACCGGTAAACCAGCTCGAAAGCTCAAGCTCATCGATGGCACGGGCCAGGCGCTCAGCCGTGGCTGTAGCCTCCTCGCGAAGGGCGACGGCGTCGGGGTCATCCCCCATCTCCTCGGCAAGCTCCAGCGCGGCGCGGGCATCGGAAAGCTCGCCGCGCGCGGTGTCCACGGCAGCGATATCTTCCTTGGTGCGCGCGATCTCCTCCATAGTGGCACGGGCAGCGTCGGCGTCATCCCAAAAGCCGGGGGCCACGCTTTTAGCCTCGAGCTCGGTCACGCGCGTGCGCTTTTCGTCCAAATGGAGATACGACTCGACCTCGCCGAGCCGGTCCGCGAACGCGTCCAGCTCGGCGGGCGTCACCTCTAAAGACTCAGCCATTAACGATTCCTGCCGTGGCAGTACTTAAACTTCTTGCCGCTACCGCAGGGGCACGGGTCGTTGCGGCCCACGTTGACGTACGGATCGTCGCTCTCGGACTTGCGATAGGTGGTCACCTTGCCACCGTTGTTGACGGCAGCCGGTCCGCCTTGGACAGCCGTGCGGGCCTGCACCTGCGCCTGCTTGCGCAGCACCGAGTCGCCGTTGTCACCATCGACCTCGGCAGGACCGGAGAAGCGCGCGCCCTCGAGCGCGGGCTCCTCCTTGTGCTCCACGGCACGCGGGGCAGCCTTGATCTCGATGCGCAGAACCGTGCGCAGGTAATCCTCATACATGGTATCGACGAGTATCTGGAACGCGCCGTAGGCCTCGGTCTTGTACTCGACCAGCGGGTCGCGCTGGCCAAAGCCGCGCAGGCCGATGCCGGTCTTGAGGTAGTCCATCTCCTGCAGGTAGTTCATCCAGCGGGTATCGATGACGCGCAGCATGACCTGGGTGTTGAGCTCGCGCATCAGGTCCTCGCCCAAGCGCTCGGCCTTCATGTTGTAGCACTTCTCTACGTAAGCCAGGACATCGGCAGCCAGGGCCTCATAATCCTCGTCGGGGAACTTCGGCGTATCGATGTGGCCGGTGAGCTCCACAACCCACTTGCGCAGGCCCTCCAGGTCGCGCTCGCCATCGTGACTGTCCTTGGTGCAGAACTCCTGCACGCAGCGGTACACGGTGTCGTGCATGACCTCGGTGATGTGGTCGGTCAGGTCCTTGCCGTCCAGAATCTTATTGCGCTCGGCGTAGATGACCTGGCGCTGCTTGTTCATGACGTCGTCGTACTCAAGGACGCTCTTACGCATGGAGAAGTTGATGCTCTCGACCTTGTGCTGGGCGCTCTCGACGGCCTTGGAGATGATCTTGTGCTGGATGGGCATATCGTCGCCCATGTCGGCCGTGACCATCATCTTGGAGACGCGGTCCATCTTGTCGCCACCGAACAGGCGCATGAGGTCGTCCTCGAGCGACAGGTAGAACTGGGTCTCGCCCGGATCGCCCTGACGGCCGGAGCGGCCGCGCAGCTGGTTGTCGATACGACGGGACTCGTGGCGCTCGGTGCCGATAACGGTCAGGCCGCCGGCGGCAAGCACGCGCTCGCGCTCGGCCTTGCAGGTCTCCTTGGCCTCGGCGTTAAACTGCTCGAGCTGCTCGGGCGTCACGTCCTCCATGGTCAGGCCCTCGTACTCCAGGCGCTCGCGCACCAACTCGTCGGGGTTGCCGCCCAGCAGGATGTCGGTACCACGACCGGCCATGTTGGTGGCGATGGTCACGGCGCCATAGCGACCAGCCTGGGCCACGATATGGGCCTCGCGTTCATGGTGCTTGGCGTTGAGGACCTCGTGCGCGATGCCACGCTTGGTAAGGGCGGCGGACAGCTTCTCGGAGCTCTCGATGGAGACGGTGCCCACCAGGACCGGCTGTCCCTTGGCGTGGCGACGCTCCACATCGTCGGCGACGGCGTTGTACTTGGCCTGAATGGTGCGGTACACCAGGTCCTCGTGGTCCACGCGCTGCACGGGCTTGTTGGAGGGGATGACCTCGACGGGCAGCTTGTAGATCTCGCGGAACTCGGCATCCTCGGTAAGTGCCGTGCCGGTCATGCCGGAGAGCTTGTCATACAGACGGAAGTAGTTCTGCAGGGTGATGGTGGCCAGGGTCTGGTTCTCCTCGCGTACGAGCACGCCCTCTTTGGCCTCGATGGCCTGGTGCAGGCCCTCAGAATAGCGGCGGCCTTCCATAATGCGGCCGGTGAACTCGTCGACGATCTTGACCTCGCCGTTGGTGACCACATACTGCTTGTCGCGGTGGAACATGTACTGGGCCTTCAGCGCCTGCTGCAGGTGGTTGACCAGCTGGCCGGAGAGATCGGCATAGATGTCATCGATACCCAGGCGGCGCTCGATCTTCTTAAGACCGCGCTCGGTGGCAGCGATGGTGTGCTTGGCCTCGTCCATGACGTAGTCGCCCGTGGGTTCAACGTCCTCGGTGGCGGTAAGCATGTCGTGCGACACGTCCTCGCCGCGCTCAAGGCCACGCACGGCACGCGCAAAGTCCTTGTAGGTACTGGCGGACTTGGTGCCAGCGCCCGAGATGATCAGCGGGGTGCGAGCCTCATCGATCAGGATGGAGTCAACCTCGTCGACGATGGCGTAGTTGTGGCCGCGCTGCACGCGCTGCTCGGGACGGGTAACCATGTTGTCGCGCAGGTAATCAAAGCCGAACTCGGAGTTGGTGCCGTAGGTGACGTCGGCCTGGTAGGCCGGGCGCTTGAGCTCGAGCGGCATGTTGTTCTGGAGCAGACCGACGGTCATGCCCAGGTACTTGTAGATGCGGCCCATCCACTCGGAGTCGCGCTTGGCAAGGTAATCATTGACAGTAACGACGTGCACGCCCTTGCCGGCAATAGCGTTGAGATAGCCGGCCAACGTGGAGACGAGGGTCTTGCCTTCGCCAGTCTTCATCTCGGCGATGTGGCCCTCGTGCAGTGCCATGGCGCCAATGAGCTGCACGTCAAAGTGGCGCATACCCATGGTGCGCTTGGAAGCCTCGCGCACGGTGGCAAAGGCCTCGGGGAGCATGTCGTCGAGCGACTCACCGTTGGCGTAACGCTCACGGAACTTATCGGTCTGGCCGCGGAGTTCCTCCTCGGTCATCTTCTCAAACTGGGGCTCAAGACCGTTGATCTGGTCGACGATCTTGTAGTAGCGCTTAAGGTCCTTATCGGATCCAAAGGACAGCAGCTTTGACATGAATCCCATGTGGTTTTCCTTTTTGGCCATCGCCCACGCCGTGCAGCTGCGGGCGAGTTAAACACAGATGATTGTACTTTAGCCAAACAAGGCGCGGCCTATACGGTCGACCTCGACCGCCACGTAATAACTATGACCAACCTGCCGCAATGGAACAGGTTTATTTTGGCAGGTTTTATCTGAGCAAACGCCGTCTCTCTGCCATTTGGTGCAAGCAAACCTGTCCCCTTCGCACCAATCTGGTGCAATGGGGACAGGTTGGCTTGCACCAATAAAAAGAAAAGGGCCGCGCACCCAAACGGATGCACGGTCCTTATGCCATGAATGCGAGCGATTCCGCGGCGAGCTATTTACTCAGCAGCCTCGGTGGTCTCGGCCTCGGCAGCGGCCTCCTCGACGGGAGCCTCTGCGGGAGCCTCGGCGGCCTGCTTGGCAGCCTCCTCGGCAAACTTAGCAGCACGCTTAGCCTTCTCGGCAGCCTTGGCCTCAGCGGCGGCCTTGCGAGCAGCCTCGGCCTCAGCAGCCTTGGCGGCCTTGGCAGCCTTGGCCTCCTCGGCCTTCTTGAGCTGAGCGGCAGCGGCGCCACCGAACTTGTCGGCGAAGCGCTGGACGCGTCCACCGGTGTCGACGAACTTCTGCTGGCCGGTGTAGAACGGGTGGCACTCGTTGCAAAGCTCGACCTTCATCTCGGACACGGTAGCGTGCGTCTTGAAGGTGTTGCCGCAGGAGCACGTCACCGTGCACTCGACATACTGGGGATGGATACCCTGCTTCATGGTAGGACTCCTTATTGGTCAGGCGCTGGTTACCGATCAGCGCATAAGGCGTCTTGGTTTCCGACCAAGACAACAAACTCGGCTATGGTACCACAGCGCCGCGCGTCCCACAAAAGGTTCACGGTCTTTGTGCAACACGGCGTGGCCAACCGCAGCGGACACGCACCCTGTTGTCCCTTCTCCCATGTTGCAGACGTGTAACGCCGCAGTAAGCACACCCCTTTTGGCGCCAGACAGGTACAATGATGAACACTGTACCGTAGCGGAGCGCCCCACGCGCGCCGCAACCACGCGAAAGGGTTTCCCATGGCCGAGATCTCGTCCTCCCGTATCGTCATCACCGTCCTTGGCAAGAACCGCCCCGGCATCGTCGCCGGCGTCACCCGCGTTCTGGGCGAGGCCAACGTCGACATCCGCGACATCACGCAGTCCATTATCGAGGACATCTTCACCATGACCATGCTGGCCGACACCGCCGAGTCCAAGCTCGACTTCGCCGAGCTGCAGAAGGCCCTGGCCGAGGCCGGCGAGCTTTCGGGCGTCAACGTGTCCATCCAGCGCGAGGACGTCTTTAACTTTATGTACCGCCTGTAGCGAACAAGCCGCTCGGGGCAGCTTGACGTCATATCGTCCAAGCGCGCGGCCCCAAAGCGGACCGGAGAGGAGCGCACATGGCCTACGACGCCAAGAAAATCTATTACCGCTTCGATGACCACTTGAGCCGACTGGTTCTGGATTACGAAGCAAGCCGCCAGATTTCGTCTGAGAGCGAAAGCCTCTACCACGGCCTGCCGACCGACCCTTATGACGAGGGCTTGTTCGAAGAGCACAATGTCAAGCGCGGCCTGCGCAATGCCGACGGCTCGGGCGTGGTCGCGGGCCTCACTCGTATCTCGGATGTGCACGGCTACAACAAGGTCGACGGAAAGGTCGTGCCCGATCAGGGCAAGCTCACGCTTCGCGGCTACAGCATCGAGGATCTGGTCAACAATGCCCAGGCCGAGAATCGCTACGGCTACGAGGAAGTCGCCTATCTGCTTATCACGGGTTCGCTGCCCAACAAGGAAGAGCTCGACGGCTTTTGCGAGCGCCTGGGCGCCTTTAGACATCTGAGCGACGAGTACGTTAAAGAGTTCCCTATGACCACGGTATCGTCGAGCATCATGAACGTGCTCCAGCGCGCCGTACTGCTGCTCTACGCCTTCGATGCCGAACCAGACGTGATCACGCCCGAGCACGAAATCGACGTCGCCATTTCCATGCTCGCACGTCTCCCGCGCATCGCCGCCTTCGCACACATGGCCTCGGTCGCCAAGCTTCGCGGCTCCGAGGTTCACGTGCCGCACCCCACGCCCGGTCTCTCCACCGCCGAGACCATCCTACAGGTCCTGCGCGGCGGCATGGCGTTCACCCGCGATGAGGCGATGCTGCTCGACGTTATGCTCATGCTGCATGCCGAGCACGGCGGCGGCAACAACTCCACCTTCGCTTGCCGCGTGCTGTCGTCTTCGGCCACCGACCCGTATTCCGCCTACGCCGCGGCTATCGGCTCGCTCAAGGGCCCGCGCCACGGTGGTGCCAATGCCAAGGTCGTGTCTATGCACGAGGACATCCGCGCGCATGTCTCCAACTGGGAGGACGAGGACGAGGTCGCGGCCTACCTGGGCAAGATCCTCGACAAGCAGGCCTTCGACGGCACGGGCCTCATCTACGGCATGGGCCACGCCGTCTATACGCTCAGCGACCCGCGCGCCGAGGTCTGCCGTCGTTACGCGCGCACACTTGCCGCCAAGAAGAACCTGGGCGATGAGTTCGCGCTCATCGAGCGCATCGAGCGCCTGGCACCCCAGGTCATGCGCGACCACGGCATGACCAAGCCCATCTGCGCCAACATCGACCTGTACACGGGCTTTATCTACAAGATGCTCGGCGTGCCCGAAACGCTCTTTACGCCGCTATTCGCCGTCGCCCGCATGGCCGGCTGGTCGGCACACCGTATGGAAGAGCTCTTCTGCGCGCACCGTATCATCCGCCCCGCCTATCGTCCGGTGATCGAGCCGCTGGAGTACAAGCCGCTCGCCGACCGCTAGGACGCGGACCGTTATAGAACTCGAGCGTGGCCAGGGACCCAAGCCCTCGGCCACGCTTTTTATGCCAGTAGAAAGGGTTGCATCAAATGATTGTGTTTTCCGATATGGATGGGACGCTGCTGACGAGCGATAAGCAAATGAGCGATGCCACCTGGGCGATGCTCGACGAGCTCGCACGTCGTGGCATCGAGTTTGTTCCCTGCACGGGACGTCCACTGTCGGGCATCTTTAAGCCCATCCTCGCCCACCCCGCCGTACACTACGCGGTCTGTGCTAACGGTGCCAGCGTCTGGCAGCTCGACGACGGTACGCCTACCGATGTCTCACGTGCTACGCGCATTTTGAGCCGACCGCTCGACCGCGCCATCGCCCACCGCGTCCATAGCATTGCCGCCGGCCACGATGTGACCTTCGATATCTTCGCGGACGGGCAGTGCTTCCTCCCCCGCTCGCTCTACGAGCGCCTGGACGAATTCTGCGGCGGCGACCCCCACATCGCAGCTTCGCTCAAGCGCACGCGAACGCCGATCGACATGGATATCGACAGCAAGATCGACGGAGTCGAGACACTCGAACGCATCGCCATGTACTGGCACGACCCAGCCGATCGCGACGCCATCGCGGCAGCGCTCGACACGCTCGAAGGCATCGAGGTCACGCGTTCGTACGCCATGAATATCGAGGTCATGGGCGAGGGAGCCACCAAGGGAACGGCCCTCACGTGGCTATGTGAGCACCTGGGCGAGCGTCTCGCCGACGCCTGGTCGTTCGGCGACAACATCAACGACATTCCCATGCTGCAGGCAGCGGGCCACGGCATGGCCATGATCAACGCCGAGTCCGAGGACCGCGAGGCCGCCGACGCCATCACCGAATACGACAACGACCACGACGGCGTCGCCCGCACCATCATGGCCGCCCTCGCCTAGTCATTGGTCAGTCATTGGGGACGTTCTTAAACGACTAGTCACTGGGGACACTCTTCGCAAAAAGCTGCAAGGACTGTCCCCCACTGTCGGCAGAAAAGGAACGTCCCCATCTGCCGAATTAGGAGAGACTCTCCAGCACGCGACGGAGCTCCTGCTGGACGGCGTGGTCGCGGTTGCAACCCACCACGCGATCGGCCACCGCCTTAAGCGCGGGGCGCGCGTTTTCCATCGCGCAGCCCGTGCCGACAAAGCGAATGATCTCGTAGTCGTTCATCGAGTCGCCAAACGCCATGACCTCGTCGCGACCAATGCCGTAATGCTCCGCGAGCTGCGCGATACCCGAGGCCTTCGACACACCAGGCTGCATGGCATCGATCCACGCGTTGCCCGAAGGCGCAAAAGTAAAGAGCTGACCAAGTTCGCGCTGTAGCACGTACGCACTGTCCATAACCGCACTGTCGTCGCAAAAGATACTCGCCTTGATGATATTTACGCTGGGATCGGGCAGCTCCCAAATGCGCTCGGCATTGGGAAGGTCCTTATCGACCTCACGCACGAACTTGCTCTCGTCATCGAGCAGGAAGGACTTGGTACGGTCAAAGAGCGCAAGATGCAGATTGGGAAACGTCGCGACGGCCTGGGCGAGCCTTCGAATCGCCAGGTGCGAATACACCTCACGGTCTACCATCTTACCGTCGGCGTAGACTTGGGCGCCGTTAGCGGCGACAAAGTCCATCTTGTCGCGAACGGGCGCAAAGAACTCGCACAGGCGATCGTAGCGACGACCTGACGATGCGGCGAAATGCACGCCATGCTCGTGTAGCGCCAGAATCAGTTCGTAGGTCTCGGGAGGCACCTGGCCGTTTTCGTCAAGCAGCGTGCCGTCCATATCGGATGCAATCAGTTTAAACATAGAAAAGCTCCCTTCGGGCTTGTTGGAATCGAACGTGTATCCGATTCCAACGTACCCAAAGGGAGCTCAAATAAGACTCCGCGGGCGTAAACGTTACAAGGACCTGGCAAATAGCTCACACATGCCAGAGGTCTCACGGTCGCGGCGTCAGGCGACACGCCACCCCGATGACTAGTCGGCGTAGGTGAAGGTTGTAACGTCGAACATGCCCTCGGGGCGGATGCGGAGCGTCGGGATAACCGGCAGGGGCAGGAAGATGATGCCCATGATGGGGTCGAGCGGCGGCTCAATACCCATGGCGCGTGCCTTGACCATAAAGTCGTCGTGCTGCGCGGCAACGTCCTCGGCCGTGCCTTCGCTCATAAGGCCACCGAGCGGCAGCGGAATGCGCGCCACGACCTCGCCGTTACGCACCAGCACGTGGCCGCCCTGGCCCACGGCCTCAACGGCAGCCATCATATCGGCCGCGTTGTCGCCCACCACGCACACGTTGTGCGAGTCGTGGCCGATCGTCGAGGCGATGGCACCGCCCGTAATGGTAAAGCCACGCACCCAGCCGCGACCAATGTGCTTGCCAACAAGACCCAGGCCCGCAGGGCCATCACCGTCGGCCCCCTCGGCCTGCAGTGACAAGCCGCGGCCGTGGCGCTCGATCAGCATAATGCGGCGCAGGCCCTCGGCATTCTCGGGACGAGCCATGCCCGTGATGGCCTTGCCCGGCACCACGTCGATCACGGCCTCGCCCGGCTTAAAGGCATAGTCGAACACGTCAAGCGATAGCTTCGGCAGCTTAACGGAAGCACGCAGCTCATCGGCAAGGGCCGCAACCTCGGCCATCTCGGGTGCGATCTCGCCCACAAAGGTGCCGTCCTGCGCCACCAGAGCACCGGCGGCATATACGCGATGCGGAGCCGTGGCAAACGTCAGGTCGTTGAGTACCAGCAGGTCGGCACGCTTGCCCGGGGCGATGGCGCCACGCAGCTCGTGCGGGTCGCGGCAACCGTGGTCCAGGCCAAACGCCTCGGCCGTGGAGAGGGACGCCATAGAGATGGCAACCACGGGGTCGATACCGGCCTCGATAGCCACGCGACAGGCATTGTCGATCATGCCGGTCGCAAGCGCATCGGAAGGGGCGCGGTCGTCAGTCGCAAAGCAACAGCGGCGGGCGCGCGCGGGATTCTCCAGCAGCATCGGCGACAGGTTGGCCAGGTCATGGCTGCAGGTGCCCTCGCGCAGCATCACGTACATGCCACGAGACAGCTTGTCGAGCGCCTCCTCGGGAATCGTCGACTCATGGTCGGCGATAATGCCCGCCGCGGCATAGGCATTGAGGTCCTTGCCGGCAACGAGCGGCGCATGGCCGTCGACCTGCTTGGACGGCGTCTGGTTGGCAGCATCGATGCGAGCACAGGTCTCAGGATCGGCCATAAAGACACCCGGCAGGTTCATCATCTCGCCCAGGCCAAAAACGTCGCCCGGATGCTCGGCAAAAAACGCCTGCATGTCAGCGGCGGTAATCACAGCGCCCGCTTGCTCATCGGGCAGCGCGGGCACGCACGAAGGCATCATGTACTTGATGGAGATGGGTGTACGGCGGCCGTCCTCGATCATAAAGCGCAGACCGTCCAGGCCCGCCACGTTGGCAATCTCGTGGCTGTCGGCAATGGCGGTGGTGGTACCGCGCGTCGCCGCCATGCGCGCATACTCGGCGGGGCGGATGTTCGAGGACTCAATGTGCAGATGTCCGTCGATAAAACCGGGGGCGAGATAGCGACCCTGGCAGTCGATAACCTCGGCAGCCTCATAGGTACCGGCGGCATCGTCGCGCCCGTTGTAGAGCACGCCGACGATTACGCCGTCCTTGACGGCAACGCTACCGGGCGCCACGCGCTGACCGTACACGTCGACAATCTGCGCATTGGCAAACAGCGTGTCGACGGGCACGCGGCCCTCGGCAGCGTCGATCACAGACCTCATGACCTCAACGGACATACATACTCCTTTAACCGTAGAAATAACTGCGGGGCGGACGGGCCTTCACCGCAGCAAGCCAATAGCCATTGTATGCCCAAAAGAAGGTCCCGCTAACACCCCGTCCGCTTAACGGCACACGCCGCTTGGCGCAATGGGGACAGGTTACTTTGCACCAATGACAAGGAGTGTCCCAAAGTGCCGGCACAAAAGGAACGTCCCCAAGTGCCAAAAAAGCCGCAGCCGGAATCGTTCCGGCTGCGGCCCTATTGCACATGTTAGGTTGACCTACTTGCTAGACCAACTTAAAGCCCTTGCGCTTGCCTACTGAGAGGGTGTCGCCCAGCTTGAGGGCGCTCGGGTCGATGTTGTAGCTCTTGGGAGCCACCGCCTCGCCGTTGATCTTGACGCCGCCGCCGTCAATGTCGCGACGGGCCTGGCCGGCGCTCGCCGAAAGGCCCAGGTCCTTAAGCAGGCCTGCGAGGTAGATCTGGCCCTCGTCGTTGACGGTCAGCTCGACATGCTTCTCGGGGAAGTCGGCAAGCTGGCCCTCCTTGAACACGCGGTCGAACTCGGCCTGAGCCTCGTCACCGGCACCGGCGCCGTGATAGGTGTCGCACAGGTCGCGGCCCAGCGCGCGCTTGAGCTCATAGGGATCGGCGGAACCGTCGGCCAGGGCAGCGTCGATCTTGTCGACCTCGGCCGGGGTGAGCGAGCTGGCCAGACGATAGTACTTGCCGATCATCTCGTCGGGGATGGACATCGTCTTGCCGAACATATCCTTGGGAGCATCGGTCAGGCCGATGTAGTTGCCGTAGGACTTGGACATCTTGCGCACGCCATCGGTGCCCTCGAGCAGCGGCATGGTAAGCGCGATCTGCGGCTCCATGCCCATCTTCTCCATGAGCTCGCGGCCGGCGAGCAGGTTGAAGAGCTGGTCGGTGCCGCCCATCTCCACGTCGGCCTTGATCTGAACGGAGTCGAAGGCCTGCATCACGGGGTACAGGAACTCGTGGAGGGCGATCGGCGTCTGGGACTGGTAGCGCTTGGTAAAGTCATCGCGCTCGAGGATGCGGGCGACGGTGAACTTGGAGCACACCTGCAGCAGGCCGGCCAGATCCATCGACAGGATCCAGTCGCCGTTGTGCACGATGGTGGTCTTCTCGGGATCCAGGATCTTCATGGCCTGGCTCACGTAGGTCTCGGCGTTGGCCTCAATCTGCTCCTGCGAAAGCTGCGGGCGGGTGGAATTCTTGCCCGAAGGATCGCCGATCAGTGCGGTGCCGTTACCGATGATGAGGGTGACCTTGTGGCCCAGGTCCTGGAACTGACGCATCTTGCGCAGGGGCACGGCATGGCCCAGGTGCAGGTCGGGGCTGGTGGGATCGACGCCGAGCTTGATGTTGAGGGGCTCGCCCTTCTCAAGCTTCTTGCGAAGGTCGGCCTCGGGGACGATCTGCGCTGCGCCCGAGGTGATGATACGCATTTGCTCGTCGACAGACAGCATTGGGTATCCTCCTTTTGCTATAGCACCCTCACCGGATACGGCGGTGCTCGAAGTTCATAAACCCACTCATAATAACCAAAACGGCGCGGCCGAACACCTACGACAGGAAAATCCTCGTCCTGCCGCACGCGTCGATAACGACCGGCAAACGCGTGCCGTCACGTTCGACCAAAAAGCGCGCCTGCTGACGGCGCGAGCAGTCACGGCAACGGACCTGCCCCGTTGCATCCGTGGCGCAGGCGCCCTCGGCAGTCAGCAAGCAGTGCTCGCACACCATGATCTCGGGACGGTCGGCATCGACAGGCCCCAAGACACCGGGGCAAGCGGCAAGCTCGGCAACACGCTCCGCATCATTGCCGAGCAACTCGGCCGACAAGCACACCCGCCCCGCACCGAGTCCGCGCAGCCAGGTAAGCGTGGCCCGATTGGCACAGAACACCGGCGCCGCCACGTCAAACGTTGTGCCCAGCTCGCGGGCCATCGCCACTTGTCCCAGATTGCGGCAGACGACGCGCCCGGCACGCTGCATAAGCGCCCGAGTCCGCTCGGCGTCGCCCGCGCGGCACACTTCGTCGAGCACCACCGTTGTATCGGACAGATCTCGCTCATCGCGCGGACCCACATCCATCAGCTCCCAGGCAAAGACCATACGAGCAAAATCCTCGCGCTTTACCGGCCCCGCCGACCCCGCCAACTCCGTCGACGCGCCGCCATCCACCGCAGCGTCCTCAAAGGGCAGCACCTCAACGGCACGCGCAACGGGCGCAATCGCATCCGCCTCGGCCCGCATGCGCTCCAACACCGCCGTCGTCTGATCCAACACGCCGGCGCTGCGAATCAGATAGACCTCGCAGCCCGCGTCCACCTTACGCTTGCAATGCACGACGACGCGCTTCCCCGCTGCGGCATCCACCGGGCAGGGCACCTGCGGCCAGCGCTTGGGCACATCGGGACGCGCGTCGACACCCGGATAGAACCGAATCTCGAGCGTGTCACCCGCCGCCACGGCGGCATCGAGCTCAACGGTCACCTCTTCGTGGCCCACAGCGACCAAGCGCCCCACGCGCACGCCCTGGTTGATCGCGCGCTCAAAGCTCATGAGCTCGGCACCCGAACGACCCCGCAGGTAAGCATCGGTAAACCCACGGTTAAACGACCTTCCCAGCTCGCGTTCAAGCTCTTCCACGGCACCGGAGTCCCACGCGCCGTCGCACAGCATATCGAGTGCCCGACGCCACACCCTCACCACGTTGAATACGTAATCGGGATTCTTCATGCGTCCCTCGATCTTGAGCGATGCCACGCCGGCGGCAACAAGCTCGGGCAGGTGCGCGATACCCAGATAGTCACGCGGACAAAGCAGGCGGTCTCCCTCGACGGCAACAACACTCTGCCCCGCCTCGTCCACTAGGTCGTACGCCAGACGGCACGGCTGCGTGCAGTCGCCGCGCATCGCCGAGCGCCCACGCCGCAGGGCCGAGAACTCGCACGCCCCCGAATAGCCGATGCAAATCGCACCGTGGCAGAATACCTCGATGGGCACGCCCGTGGCACATAGCGCCGCAATCTCGTCGACCGTCAGCTCGCGTGCCGTCGTCACGCGCTCGACCCCCAGCTCATCGGCGGCAAGCCGCACGGCACCCTCGCTATGAGCGCCCGCCTGCGTGGACAGGTGAATCTCGACCCCGGGAATCGCCGCGCGCAGCGCGCAGGCCAACCCGGCATCGGCGACAATCAGAGCATCGGCGCCCAGCTCCAGTGCATGAGCTCCCAACGCCACCGCGTCGGACAACTCATCGTCAAACACGAACACGTTGAGCGTTACGTACACACGCACGCCATGGGCATGCGCCACGGCGCAGCCGCGCGCAAACTCGTTATCCGTAAAGCCATGGGCGCTCACACGGGCGTTAAAGCCGCCCAACCCCGCATAGATGGCATCGGCACCCGCGGCGATGGCCGCAAGCATCTGGTCGAGTCCGCCCGCCGGCGCCAGCAGCTCGGGCAGCGCCGCACCGGCAGCATCCAATCCAGTCTCGTATTGTCCGCTCGGCCCCATCGTCCGAATCGCCATCGACAAACTCCTTACCAAGGTATGCATTCACTCTGAAAAATGCCGTCTTCCAGCATACACGAGGCCTCGCGCGCCCCGTTTGGTTTATCGTGTAATAACTTATGTCCATCCTGCCCCGACGGCACATCCACCGTCTGGCACGACATACCTGGAGGTCAATATATGGGTCCTCGCCAACGACAGGGACACAGCCGTTCAAAGACGCACGCCCTGCCCATAATCCTGCTCTCGTTTTTGGGCTTTCTGCTGATTGCGGGCGTGGCGTTTGGCATCGGCATGGTCGGTAACGTCAACCGCTGGCTGTCCGATCTGCCCGACTACACCGACGCCAACGCGTATCTGGTGAGCGAGCCCACCGAGATCGTCGACTGTAACGGCAACAAGATCGCGAGCTTCTACACGCAAAACCGCAAGTCCATCACCAAGGACGAGGTCTCCCCCTACGTGCTGCAGGGCACCGTTGACGTCGAGGACGAGCGCTTCTACGAGCACGGCGGTATCGACCTGTGGGGTATCGCGCGTGCTGCGGTGGCAACCCTCGGCGGCGGGCACGAAGGCGCCTCGACGATCACCCAGCAGCTTGTGCGCAACACCATCCTGCAGGAGGAGCAATTCGACTCGACCATTGAGCGTAAGGTGCGCGAGGCCTACATCGCCATCAAGATGGAGGACATGTACTCCAAAGACGAGATCCTCATGATGTACCTCAACACCATCTATTACGGCCACGGCGCCTACGGCATCGAGGCCGCAGCCGAGACCTATCTGTCCAAGAGCGCCGCCGACCTCACCCTGAGCGAGGCCGCGCTACTCATCGGCCTTCCCAACTCGCCTTCGCAGTACGACCCCACGGTCAATCCCGATCTGGCACTGTCTCGCCGCAACAAGGTTCTCGACAACATGCTGCGCCTGGGCCACATCACCCAGGAGGAGCACGATGCCGCACAGGCCGAGCCCATCACCCTCAATGTGACCGAAATCTCGGGCAGCGGCGTCGACGTATACTCGCAGCCCTACTTTGTCTCCTACGTCAAGCAGCTGCTGGAGCAGGAGTTCTCGACCGACGTGCTCTTTAAGGGCGGCCTGACCGTCAAGACCACCATCGACCCCACGATGCAGCAGGTGGCAGAGAATGCCGTCCGCGAGCAGCTCGACACGCTCTCGCTTGACGGCCTGGACATGGGCATGGTCGTCGTCGACCCCAAGACCGGCTACATCAAGTGCATGGTGGGCGGCTACGACTACAACGCCGACGAGAACCACGTAAACCATGCCACGGCCAAGCGTCCCGTCGGCTCCACCTTTAAGGCCTTTACGCTGGCAACTGCCATCCAAAACGGCATGAACCCCAACGTCACCCTCAACTGCAACTCGCCGCTCAAGGCCAAGGGCACCACGACCGAGGTCCAAAATTACGCCAACCAGAGCTACGGCAACATCACGCTTAAGCAGGCGACGGCATACTCCTCCAACACCGGTTACATCCAGGTGGCGGAAGCCGTCGGCAACAGCAAGATCATCTCGCTCGTCAAAAAGCTCGGCATCGACCCCGCCAAGGACAACATCGAGGACGTTCCCGTCATGACGCTCGGCACCGGCTCGATCTCGCCACTCGAGATGGCCGCCGCCTACGCGACGTTTGCCAACGGCGGCTACTATCGCCAGCCGATCGCCATCACCGAGATTGATTCTCGTACCGGTTCGGTGCTGTACCAGCACACCGACAATCCCTCACAGGTGCTTACCGAGGGCGAGGCCGCCGCGGTCACCGATGTTCTGTCCGGCGTCATGAAGGGCAGCGGTACGGGTGCTGCCGGCGCCCTGAGTGTCAACCAGCCCTATGCCGGCAAGACGGGCACCACCGACAACACCACCAACCTTTGGTTCTGCGGCTATACCCCGCAGCTGGCGTGCGCCCTGTGGACCGGCTATTCCGCGGGCGAGATCCCCATCCAAAAGTACGGCACGGACCTGCTGGGCGACAGCACCAACCTACCTGTCTTTAAGCGGTTTATGAACACCGTTCTGACCGGTACCGAGCGCGAGGAGTTTGCGACCGGAACGGCGCCCACCTACAAGAACAACAGCGTCTGGAAGTTCTACGGCACCAACAACACCAAGAAGTCGGAGAACGACGACAAGGACGAGGACGAAGAGGAAGAGGAAACCACCACAACAACTACCACGACGACCACGACCACCGAGACCACGGGCGGCGACACCACCGGCGGCACCGGTACGACCGGTGGCTCGACGGGCGGCTCCACTGGTGGCTCGACGGGCGGCTCCACTGGTGGCTCGACCGGCGGCGATGGCGGCACGCCTACGCCTACGCCCACTCCCGACCCCTCGCCCACGCCTGACGATACGGTCGGCTAAGAAGTACGCGACTAAAGCCAACAAGGCCCCGAGCAGCTTATTGAACTGCTCGGGGCCTTTTAGTTTGAAGCGACCTGGTGGGCGGTCTTTATACCGGCAAACAAAAAGGGGTACCGACCAACGTCGATGCCCCTTACAAGCCACTATGTCAGCGCACGCAATGCCGAGCGCACGGCCCGCACACCTACTTGCGAGAATTGCTCAGCTTATTGATCAGCGCCTCGAGGCGCTCGCCGTCCTCGGCCGTCTGGGCAATAACCAAAATCGTATCGTTGCCGGCAAGCGAGCCAAGCACATCGGGCAACTCTGCCGCATCAACGGCGGCGGCGATGCCGGAAGCCGTGCCAGGCTGAGCCTTGATCATAACCAGATTATCGGTACGCAGAACGCCCGTTACGAGCTCGGAAACCATACGCTGCAGGTGCAGGTCCTCTGCCAGAACATAGATGCCCTCAGGGAGCTTACGCAGCCCCATATCGGCAATATCGCGAGAGACAGTCGCCTGCGTGCAATCAAAGCCCATAGCACGGAGCTCATCGACCAGCACGCGCTGCGTGCGGACATCCTTATTGCGCACAATATCTCTAATGGCATCCTGGCGCCCATTGCGTTTTTTAGCCATACAAACCCTCTCTCCAAAAGATGGCGGAGACAATCAATCAGTGATTGAATAGTTTAACGCTATTTGAAGGCTTTTGTGTATAAGAACGCATTTCGAAACAATTCTATGCAAGTTTGTTTCGTAATGAGCCGTTTAGGCGGTTTTTGCGCCCGTCCGGTTAAGAAAAGCTGCCAGATGCGTACACATCACGCAGCGCGCGGGCTTGGCGCTGGCGATCGGCCCAAACAACAGACCGAGTCCCCGATGGTTATCCTTGAGCGCGGCGACCATCTGACGGGTTCGAGGCGCCTCGAGCATATCACGCATGCGGGCGGAACGCTCGATTGACGACACTCCATGCGGGCTCAGACACAAATTCTCGATGCAGGCGACCAGTCCGGCAAAGTAGAACTTTTGGCTTGCCAGCTTGAGCCGACCACCGCTATCTGCTTCCGAGAGTGAGTCCGCAAGCTCGTCGAGCGCCCGGGCGTCATCGGATACCTTGGCATACATGGTGGGATCAAAGGCATCTGTAAGCTTAGGCGCCGCCGCGTGGAAACAAGCGTCGCCGCATCCGGAGACGCGCTGTGCCTGCGAGAGCGCGCACGCCATAAACCCAACCGTGCGAAACGTCTTATCGCACAAAAGACATGCCTCAAACAGTGGACGGCTGTACATCACGCCAGAGACTTGAGCAACCAAGCCGCCTAAAATCAACTGGGGCAGCCCAGTCACCATAGAAGACTCGTCTTCTATGGCAATAGAGGCAGCATCCAAGACGCGCGAATGACGCTCGCGATGCGCATCGTATCGATCGAGCGACACCGAGGGGAGCACAATGTCTGCCGCAGTATTGCACGCGATATCGACCATCTTGGAAAGGGCCTGCGGAGCAAACCACTCATCGGCGTTCATGGCGATGATTTGAGAGCCGCGCGAGGCATCAAAACCGGCACGAAGACAAGCGCCGCGCTTCGCGTCCTCGACGTCAATCAAATCAATATGGATGTCCCTGTCGGCAGCAACTTGAAGCGAATGGCGCACACCGGGCACAGCATCGCGGCAGACAACGACAATCTGCAAATCATAGAGGTCTTGGTTCTGGATACTCTCGAGCGCACGCATCGCATAGCTGGGCGAACCTTCTACCACAAGGATCACCGAAAGTCGCGGATGCGAACAACGTCGAACCAAGTTTTCCATCCTCTCGATAGCACCAAATCAAACTGTCGTTCATGGTACACCCGAGCTATAAAAGCAACGAGCCGCCTAACATGTTGCACGCCAAGAACAGATGTTGCACACGCGCAGCTCACACATAGTATGTGCAAGGCACAGACGCGCCGAGCACTCCCCTAGTCGAGAACGACAAGCTCGTCGGGGCCGTAATCCACACCCATAAACGTAAGGCCGCAGGCAGGCGCCGTGGGACCCGCAGCGGTTCGGTCACGGGCGTCAATAACCTCGCGCATCCACTGGGGATCGCGACGATGCATGCCAATCTCCACGAGCGTTCCTACAATGGTACGCACCATCGAGTGCAAAAACGCATTGCCCTCGATAGTGAAGGTCAGGATATCCTCGCCAAAAGCGACCTCGTGGCCAAACTCCGCACGCATCACGCAGCGGTGCGTGGGCTTGCCCACAGCAGAGGCAACCTTGCAAAAGCTCTTAAAGTCCTGCTCGCCCAAAAGCGCAGGGCAGGCGGCCGCCATCGCATCGACGTCGAGGGGATAGCGATGCCACCACACCGCACCGCGCGAGAGCACGGGGCGCGCATCGCGATCGGCAATACGGTACGTATACGTACGGGACCGCGCGTCAAAGCGGGCAGAAAAGCCCCTACGGGCCTTGTAGACCTCGTTTATGGCGATATCTTTGGGCAGGAGGGCATCCATAGCCCTCAGCCACCTACGGCGCGTCAGAGCAAGCTCAGCGTCCGTTACGGGCACGCTAATGTACTGGGCCACCGCATGCACGCCGGCATCGGTACGACCCGCACACGTCAGATCGATCGGGCGGCGCAGCAGCGTCTCGATAGCGCGGCGCAACTCGCCCGCAACGGTCGTCTGGCCCGGCTGCTCGGCAAATCCGCTATAGGACGAGCCATCATAGGCAACACAGAATACAAGCGTGGCATCGAGCTCAGGAATCGAATTGAAATCAGACGGCGCGGTCATGGGCGCTCCCAACAAACAATCAACGGTATCGCGACAAAAAAAGAGGGGTACGCGAACGTACCCCTCGAATATAGCCTATGCAGACGGATTGTCTACTCAGCGGTCTCCTCAGCAGGAGCCTCCTCGACGGCCTCGACCTTCTTGGGAGCAGCGGCCTTCTTGGGGGCCGGAGCAGCCTTCTTGGCCTTAGGCGTGCAAGGCTCGGTGACGAGCTCCATGATAACGATAGGAGCGTTGTCGCCCTTACGGTTGCCGAGCTTCATGATGCGGGTATAACCGCCGTTGCGGTCCTGCCACATGCCCTGGGCAGCCTTGTCGAAGATCTCGGCAACGAGCTGCTTATCGCCGAGCTTGGCGATAGCCAGACGACGAGAGTGCAGGTCGCCCTTCTTGGCCCAAGTGATGATCGGATCGACGACCGAACGCAGCGCCTTAGCGCGGGTCTCGGTGGTCTTGATGCGGTCGTTCTCGAAGAGGGCCTTAGCAAGGCTCTTCTTCATGGCCTTGGTGTGGCTCGCATCGGTGCCGAGCTTCAGGCCCTTCTTAACGTTGTGACGCATGGTCTAGTTTCTCCTCAAATATGCGAAGCATTAAGCCTTCAGGCTCAGGCCCATGGACTCAAGCTTGTCCTTCACTTCCTCGATCGACTTAACACCGAAGTTACGGATGTTGAGCAGATCGTTCTCCGAGAACTCAACGAGTTGACGGACCGAGTGAATGCTGGCGCGCTTAAGGCAGTTGTAAGAACGGACGGAAAGGTCCAGATCCTCGATCTGCTTGTCCAGCTCGGCGTTGTCGTTGGTGACCTCGGGAGCGAAGATCGAAGCCTCCTCCTCAACCTCGGGGGTCTCGGCAAGGTTCATAAAGGCGGCCATATGCTGATTGATGATATTGGCAGCCTGGACCACGGCGTCGCGCGGGGCGATGGAGCCGTTGGTCTCGATCTCGAGGACAAGGCGGTCGTAGTCGGTGTGCTGACCGACACGGCAAGCCTCAACGAGCTTGGCGCAACGGGAAACCGGCGAGTACAGCGAGTCGACGTGGATCACACCGATGGGATCGTTGTCGCGCTTGTTGGCCTCGCCAGAGACATAGCCGCGGCCATAGCCGATGCGCATGCTCATGGTGAGATGGCCACCCTCGGTGAGCGTAGCGATGTGCTGCTCGGGGTTGACCAGCTCAAACTCGGACGGAATAAAGAAGTCCGCACCGGTGACCTCGCAGGGGCCGTCAACCGAGATGGTGGCGGTCGCCTCGTCGGTCGTGCCGAGAGCCCTGAAGACAAGACCCTTGACATTCAGGACGATGTCGGTGACATCCTCGACCATGTTAGGGATGGTCATGAACTCGTGCTGCGCACCATCGATCTGAATAGCCTCGACGGCGGCACCCTCGAGCGAGGACAGAAGAACGCGACGAAGGGAGTTACCCAGCGTATCGCCGTAACCACGCTCGAGCGGCTCGACGGAGACACGAGCAGACGTCTCGTTGATCTCTTCGACCTGAACCTGAGGCCTAATGAATTCTGACATGTATTACCTCCAGCCTCAGCAGCCCGGATGGACTACTTAGAGTAGAGCTCGACGATGAGCTGCTCGTTGATATCACCGCTGATCTGCTCACGCGTCGGCAGAGCGAGCACGTTACCAGACAGCTTCTCGATATCGACCTCGAGCCAGCCAGGGACCTCAAAGCGCTCGGAGGAAATCAGGGCCTCCTTGATGGGGAGGAGGTCACGGAACTTCTCGCCGACAGCGACGACGTCGCCGGCCTTGACGCGGTAGGACGGGATGTCCACACGCTTGCCGTTCACGGTGAAGTGACCGTGACGGACGGACTGACGAGCCTCTTTGCGGGTGCGGGCGAAGCCAAGACGGAAGACGACGTTGTCGAGGCGAGACTCAAGGATGATCATGAGGTTCTCACCGGTGACGCCGTTCATCTTGCGGGCCTTGTTGAAGTAGCCGTGGAACTGCTTCTCCAGAACGCCATAGATGAACTTGACCTTCTGCTTCTCGCGCAGCTGCATGCCGTACTCAGATTCCTTGCGACGGCGCTTGGGCTGACGGATAGATTCCTTCTTGCTGCTGTAACCGAGCTCAGCGGGATCGATCCCGAGCTGACGGCAGCGCTTAAGAACAGGAGTCCTGTCGATTGCCATATTGATACGATCCTTTCAGTTACACGCGGCGACGCTTCTTGGGGCGGCAGCCGTTGTGCGGAATGGGGGTCTTGTCCTGGATGCTCGAGACCTCGAGGCCAGCAGCCTGGAGGGAGCGGATGGCGGTCTCACGACCGGAGCCGGGGCCCTTGACGAAGACGGAAACCTTCTTCATACCGTGCTCCATGGCCTGCTTGGCAGCAGCCTCGGCAGCCATCTGGGCAGCGAACGGCGTGGACTTACGGGAGCCCTTGAAGCCCACCTGGCCAGCCGACTTCCAGGAAATGACGTTGCCCTGGGGATCGGTGATCGAAACGATCGTGTTGTTGAACGTAGAACGAATGTGAGCCTGGCCCACGGAAATGTTCTTACGGTCCGCGCGCTTCAGACGGGCAGCGCGAACGTTCTTCTTAGCAGTAGCCATCTATCTAGCGCTCCTTATTTCTTCTTCTTAGCACCGATCTGACGCTTCGGGCCCTTGCGGGTACGAGCGTTAGTGTGGGTGCGCTGGCCGCGGACCGGGAGGCCCTTGCGGTGACGAAGGCCGCGGTTGCAGCCGATGTCCATAAGGCGCTTGACGTTCTGGTTGCGCTCACGGCGGAGGTCGCCCTCAACCATGATCTGGTTCTTGTCGATATAATCACGGATGGCGTTAACCTCATCCTCGGTGAGGTCCTTAACGCGCGTATCCACGTTAACGTTGCACTCGACGCAAATCTTCGTCGCAGTGGTGCGGCCGATGCCGTAAATGTAGGTCAGACCGATCTCAACGCGCTTCTCACGCGGGAGGTCGACACCATTAATACGGGCCAACGTAGTCTCCTCTCTTAACCCTGACGCTGCTTATGACGGGGGTTCTCGCAAATGACGAGGACCTTGCCATGGCGCCTAATGATTTTGCATTTATCGCACATCTTCTTGACCGAAGGACGTACCTTCATCGTTCTTCCTTTCGGTAGCGCTCAAACTACTTCCCTACTATCTACTCGCCCAGCCGCAGGCGTTTAAAACTATGGCTGGTCTTCACACACAATCCGACCGTAGGTTGAGCTAAGCCTGCAGTCGGAAAAGGAGTGCGTGTATGCGTGCCGCTATTTATAGCGATAGGTGATGCGGCCGCGGGTCAGGTCGTACGGGGAAAGCTCCACGACAACCCTGTCACCGGGGAGAATACGGATGTAATTCATTCGAATCTTGCCAGAAATGTTGCACAGAACCGAATGACCGTTCTCGAGCTCAACCTTAAACATGGCGTTGGGCAGCGGCTCCTTTACCGTACCCTCGAGCTCAATTGCGTCTTCCTTCTTCACAAGCAATCATCTTTCTCTAGAAAACGACAGCGATTGAGTATTCTACAATACGCATGCACGTATCGTAATATCTTCGTAATGGCTCCACAACTAAGCGGAACTTGTTACATTTCTCCGCCTTGGAGCGAACACCAAGCACCTTGGGCATCCGTGGTGAGAATCACCGGGCCGTCATTGGTAATGGCGACGGTGTTCTCGTAGTGCGCGGCGGGCAGGTGGTCGTTGGTCGTGACGATCCAACCGTCGGAGCCCGTGCTCACATGGTTGGAACCCATCGTAACCATCGGCTCGATGGCAATGACCATGCCGGCCTGGAGGCGAACGCCCCTCCCCTTCTTTCCATAGTTAGGAACGTTGGGGTCCTCGTGCATCACGCGGCCAATGCCATGACCCACATAGTCACGAAGCACACCATAGCCGTGAGACTCGGCGAGAGACTGAACGGCATAACCAACATCCCCGATATGGTTACCGGGGACAGCCTGCTCGATGGCAGCCTTAAGGCAATCGCGCGTAACCTCGCACAGGGCCTTGGCCTCGGGCGTCGGGGTGCCGACGAAAAACGTCCAAGCGTTATCGCCGACCCAACCGTCAACAACGGCTCCCGTATCGATGGAGATGATATCGCCATCGCGCAGGATCATGTCGGGGTTGGGAATACCGTGGACCACGGCATCGTTTATCGATGCGCAAATGGTCCCCGGGAACCCGCCGTAACCCTTAAAGGCCGGGGTGCCGCCATGCATGCGGATAATCTGCTCCGCGAGCTGATCAAGCTCAAAAGTCGAAACACCAGGGCGCACCATGGCTCCAACGTGGCGGAGCGCCATCTTAGATAGCGCTCCTGCCTTCTTCATCTGCTCGATTTGCGTTGCAGACTTAATCTTGATCATAGACCGAGAGCCTCTTTGACATCCCCGTATACGGTCTCGCGAGCCTGGTCACCGTTGACCGACTTGAGCAGACCCTGGCCACGATAGTAGTCGACGAGCGGGCTCGTGGACTTCTCGTAGACGTCGAGACGGTTCTTGATGGTCTCGGGCTTGTCGTCGTCGCGCTGATACATCTCGCCTGCGCACTTGGGGCAGGTAGCATCGGCAGCGGTGCCGGTGTAACCGCAGGCGCGGCAGGTGCGACGCGAAGACAGACGATCGATGATGACCTCGGGGGCCACGTCGACCAGAAGGGCGCAGTCGATCTCGCGACCCATGGCGGAGAGCTCGGAATCGAGCGTCACAGCCTGGGCGGTGTTGCGCGGGAAGCCGTCGAGGATGAAGCCCTGCTGGGCGTCATCGGCAGCAAGGCGCTCCTTGACAAGGTCGATCACGAGCTGGTCGGGAACGAGCTCGCCAGCGTCCATGTACTTCTTAGCCTGAATACCAAGCTCGGTGCCACCCTTGACGGCAGCACGCAGCAGGTCGCCCGTGGAAATGTGAGCGACGCCAAACTCGGCGACGAGCTCCTGTGCGACGGTACCCTTACCGGCACCCGGAGCTCCGAGCAATACGAGGTTCATGAGCAATCCTCCTCTAGCCTATTTAAAGAATCCATCGTAATCATACATCTTGATCTGGCCTTCGAGCTTATCGACCGTGTCGAGCACGACGCCGACCATGATGAGGATGGACGTGCCGCCAAATGCCTGGATCAGATGGTTACCCGTGAAGGAGAAGATGATCGAAGGCACGATGGCGATGAGCGCCAAAAAGACAGCGCTGGGAAGCGTGATCTTGTTGAGCGCGTTCTTGATGTAGGCCGCGGTAGCCCTACCCGGACGGACGCCCGGAATAAAGCCGCCCTGCTTCTTAAGGTTGTCGGCCGTGTCATCGGGGTTGAACACCATGGAGGTGTAGAAGTACGCGAAGAACACGATGAGGACAACATTAAGCACCCAGTTGAGCCAACCGGTCGAAAGCGCGGAGGCAACTGCCTGAATCCAGCCGATGCCGGGGAAGAACACGGCAATCTGAGCCGGGAAGTACAGCAGCGCCGAAGCGAAGATGATCGGCACGACGCCCGCGGTGTTGACCTTGATGGGCAGGTAGGTGGTCTGGCCACCCATCATGCGACGACCCACAACGCGCTTAGCGTAGGAGACCGGAATGCGGCGCTGGCCGCGCTCAAGGAAAACAATCAGCGGGATAACCAGCAGGATGATGGCGCAGATGATCACCATGGTGATGATGCCACCGGCATTGCCCTCGGTGCTGGAGAAGATCGCCTGCGGCAGACCGGCCATGATGTTCGCAAAGATGATCAGCGACATGCCATTGCCGATACCGCGCTGGGTGATGAGCTCACCAATCCACATGATCAGCATGGCGCCCGCGGTGAGCGTGCCGACGATCATGAGGTCGAAGATGATCTCGGGAGCGCCGGCGCCAGTAAAGCTGATGCCGAAGCTCTTAAAGAGGAAGAGGTAGCCCACGGAGTTGAGGATTGCCAGAGCCAGGGTGAGGTAACGCGAATACTGCGTAATCTTGGTCTGACCGACCTCGCCCTCGCGGGCAAGCTCATGCAGGGAAGGCACAACGGCCTGGAGCATCTGGAGGATAATCGAGCTGGTGATGTAAGGCATGATGCCCAGCGAAAACACCGACACATAGCTCAACGCGCCACCAGAGAAAAGATTCAGGAGGGCCATAGCACCTGCGGCGACCGAATTGTTATCGGTCGAGAAAAGGCCCAGCATCCCCTGGAAGGGAATGCCGGGCACAGGAACGTGCGCACCAATGCGGTACACGACGAGCATAGCTATGGTAAAAAGAATCTTTTCGCGCAATTCTTTGATGCGGAAAGCATTCTTAAGACCATTTAGCACGGCAGCTCGACCTTTCCGCCGGCGGCCTCGATCTTGGCCTGCGCAGAAGCGCTGACCTTGTCGACCTTGACCGTGAACTTCTTGGTGAGCTCACCATTGCCGAGCACCTTGACGGGCTCGAACTCGCTCTTGGTGATGCGAGCGGCCTTAAGAGCGGCACCGTCGATCACAGCGCCGTCCTCGAACTTGCGCTCGAGACGCTCAACGTTAACGGCGGTGTACTCGATACGACGGGGGTTGCGGAAGCCCGGAAGCTTGGGCAGGCGCATAGCCAGCGGAGTCTGGCCACCCTCGAAGCCGGCACCCTTGGTGCCGCCAGAGCGGGAACCCTGGCCCTTCTGACCGCGACCAGAAGTGGTGCCGTGACCCGAAGAATTGCCACGGCCGACGCGTTTGCGGTTCTTGGTGGAACCGGGCGCGGGAGTAAGATCGTGAAGCTGCATTTGCTACTCCTCTACAATCTCGACAAGGTGCTTGACCTTGAAGATCATGCCGCGGACGGACTCGTTGTCAGCAATCTCGCGAACCTCGCGGATCCTGTGGAGACCGAGGGCACGGACAGTACGGACCTGGTCCTGCTTGCAACCGTTGGTGCTGCGGACCTGCTTGATCTTGATGGTGTCAGCCATGCTTAGTTCTCCTTACCGACGAACATCTCGGAGACCGTCAGGCCACGGCGAGCCGCGACGTCCTCAGGGCTGGAGAGCTCCTTGAGGCCCTCGACGGCAGCCTTGATGATGTTGAGGCCGTTGTCGGTACCGAGGGACTTGGACAGGACGTTCTTGATGCCAGCAAGCTCGAAGAGGGGACGCACAGCGCCGCCGGCGATAACGCCGGTACCCTCGACAGCGGGCTTGATGATGATGCGGCCGGCACCAAAGTGGCCGAGAACCTCGTGCGGGATGGTGCCCTGCTCGGTCACCGGCACGTGGAACATGTTCTTCTTGGCATCGAGAGACGCCTTGGAGATGGCCAGGGGCACCTCAGCGGACTTGCCCATGCCAACGCCAACGTTGCCCTTGCCGTCGCCAACGACGACGAGAGCGACGAGGCTCATGCGACGACCACCCTTGACGGTCTTCGACACGCGGTTGATGTAAACGACGCGCTCCTCGAACTCGGAGGCCTCGCGCTGCTGCTTCTGATTACGAGCCATGTGCTACATACCTCCTAGAACTCGAGACCGGCGGCACGAGCACCGTCGGCGAGGGCCTTGACGCGGCCATGGTAGATACGGCCACCGCGATCGAAGGCGACCTTGGTGATGCCGGCCTCGATGGCACGCTTGCCAACGAGCTGACCGACCTTCTCCGCAGCCTCCTTGTTCGAGGTGTGGGTGCCCTTGAACTCGGCCTCGAGGGTCGAGGCGGAGACGAGCGTCAGGCTGGAGCCCTTGCTGTCGTCGATGATCTGGGCATAGATGTTGGCGTTAGTACGGGTCACGCGAAGACGCGGACGCTCGGAGGTACCCGAGACCTTGCCGCGAACACGACGCTGACGACGCTTGAGGCCTTCCAGCTTCGCCTTATGCTTGTTCATACGTAAACTCCTAAAAAGGTTGATCTTGCCAGCACCTGACGGGGTGCTGGTCTTATGCGAGTGAGTCGGTTACGACTACTTGGCGGCCTTACCCAGCTTGCGGCGGATGTGCTCGCCAACGTAGTGGATACCCTTGCCCTTGTAAGGCTCGGGAGGACGATGGCCGCGGATCTCAGCGGCGATCTGACCGACCTGCTGCTTGTTGATACCCTTGACGTTCACGTGGGTGTTGTCGGGAACCTCGAAGGTGATGCCCTCGGGAGCCTCGACGATCACGGGGTGCGAGAAGCCCAGGGAGAACTCGAGGTTCTTGCCCTTCTGCTGCACGCGGTAACCGACGCCGGCGAGCTCGAGCTTCTTCTCGAAGCCCTCGGAAACGCCAACAACCATGTTGTGGATGAGGGCGCGGGTGAGGCCGTGGCGGGCACGGGTCTCACGCTCGTCGTCGGGACGGGAAACGGTGAGGACGTTGTCCTCGACGTTGATAGCGAGCTTCTCATAGATATCGAGCTCGAGCTGGCCCTTGGGGCCCTTGACGACAACGTTGTTGCCGTTGACTGCCACTTCGACTCCGGCGGGAATCTGGACAGGCTTATTACCGATACGAGACACGGTGATCTCCTTTCCTTCTACCTACCGAGCGAATTACCAGACGTAAGCGATGATCTCGCCGCCGACGTTGTGCTTGCGAGCATCGCGGTCGGTCATGACGCCATGGCTGGTGGAAATAATGGCGGTACCAAGGCCACCGCGGACGCGGGGCATGTCGGCAACGCCGGTGTACTTACGCAGGCCCGGCTTGGAAATGCGGCGGATGCCGTTGATGACCTTAGCCTTCTTGGGACCATACTTAAGCGTGATGTGCAGAGTCTTCTGGGGAACGGTGTCCTCGACATCGTAGCCCTCGATGTAGCCCTCCTCGTGCAGAACACGAGCGATCTCGACGAGCTTCTTGCTGCTCGGCATGGAGACCGTGGCCTTGTTCACAGAGTTAGCGTTACGGATGCGCGTAAGCATATCTGCGATCGGGTCTGTAAGGTTCATACAGATTCTCCTTCGTTCTTGATGAACACGTGCTCTTGGTTCTTCGCCGCCCTTAACGGCAAAGCCTTTTTAGCGCGTTTTCCCTGTTCCAAACTGATGCTTGAAACGCTGGTAGTGACTTACCAGCTGGCCTTCTTAACGCCGGGAAGCTCGCCCTTGAGTGCAAGCTCGCGGAAGCAGACACGGCACAGGCCGAACTTGCGGTACACAGAGTGCGGACGGCCGCAGCGCTGGCAGCGCGTGTACTCACGAGTAGAGAACTTCTGCTTGCGATTGCACTTGACGATCATCGATGTCTTAGCCACTTATATCCTCCTCACATAGAGTATTGTTCGCCCCCAAGCGCCGCCCCCTTGTGGGAACGGCGCTTATAGGGCAGGTGAACCTATTTCTTGAACGGGAAACCGAAGGCGTCCAGAAGGGCCTTGGCCTCCTCATCGGTGTTGGCGGTGGTCACGAAAGTGATGTCCATACCACGCTGGTGATCGACGGAGTCGAAGTCGATCTCGGGGAAGATGAGCTGCTCGGTGACGCCCATGGAGAAGTTACCACGGCCGTCGAAGCTCTTGGCGGAGATGCCGCGGAAGTCGCGGATACGGGGAATCGCGACGGAGGTCAGACGATCGAAGAACTCCCACATACGGTCGCCACGCAGGGTAACCTTGCAGCCGATCGGCATACCAGCGCGCAGGCGGAAGGTAGCGATGGACTTGCGGGCACGGGTGATCATCGGCTGCTGGCCGGTGATGGCGCGCAGGTCGCGCACGGCACCGTCGATGGCCTTGGAATCGGTAGCGGCCTCGCCGACACCCATGTTCACGACGATCTTCTCAAACTTGGGGATCATCATGACGTTCTCGTACTGGAACTTGTCCTGAAGCTGCTGCTTGACCTCGTTGTTGTACTTGGTCTTCAGACGCGGCACATACTTCTCTTCTGCCATTGTTCACTCCTTCTTGGGGTTTTAAGCACGGGGCGTGGCCACGATGGGTTGTCCTCGTGCCTCCTGGCTGCATCCGCGCCGCTCATGGCATTTCGCGGTTTGGACTCGACGCAGCAGGAGCCGACAAAACAATCGGTACTATACGCGCATTGGGTGCGTATTTCCAGAAAAACCTCGTCTGCCTGCACAACTCCACAACTCCCCCGCACAAATTGATCCCTAGGGCACGGAGGAAAACAGCAGTTGCGGTGAGATAGGGACTGTTTGATGGCTTAACAGGCTTTAACAGTCCGTATTTCACCGCAACTCATATATGGGGATGCGATTAGCGCTTGCGGGGGACGAGTTTGGTGCGGCGCAGGTGGATCATCTCGGCGGCGATGGAGATGGCAATCTCCTCGGGATCCTCGGCCTGAATGGCAACGCCGATCGGCAGGCGCAGCCCGTCGATCTGGCCCTGCGTAAAGCCCTCCTGCTCCAGGCGGGCGCGCACAAAGGCCGTCTTGCGGCGCGAGCCCAAGCAGCCCAGATAGGCGGGTTTCGCGCGCATGGCCTGAATCACCACGTCGATATCGGACTTGTGGCCTGCTGTGGCCACGACCACCAGGTCGCGCGGGCCGATGGGGCACTGCTTGCTCAGGTTCTTGTAATCGACCAGGCGACGATCGTAGACACCGGGCACCCATTCGGGCGTCAGCGTGCCGGGGCGGTCATCGCACGCCACGACGGCAAAGCCCGCCGCCGTGAGTACGCGCGCCGTCGCAGCGCCCACGTGTCCGCAGCCAAAGATGTAGGTCAGGCCCTCGGGGCAGAGCGTCTCGATGTGCGCCGGGGGAATCTCGGAGGCGGCGTTGGTGTAGGTGACCTTACTCCCCTCCTCCACCAGCGAAAGCTCGGGGCAGCCGGCAATGGTATGGCGCGATGTCTCGCCATGGTACTCAACCACATCGCCCTCGAGCGCGCTCGCGATAAACGGTTCAAAGTCGATGACGAAGTCGCCGATGTGCCGATAGGCCAAGACGTCGGCTATTTCCTGGAACAACGGTGCCTGAGTCGCATCCAAATGCAGGTAGCACAGGCAGATGGCTCCGCCGCAGATCATGCCGGTATCGGAGTTCTCGCCGCCCATGGTGTAGCGGACCAGACGCGATTGCCCTGCGGCCAGCAGCTCGCGCGCCTCGTCCAGCGCAAAGAGCTCAATCTTGCCGCCGCCGATGGTGCCCGCTTGGCTGCCATCGGCAAAGACGGCCATCCAGGCGCCCACGCCGCGTGGTGATGACCCCGCCGTACCGGCCACGACCACGAGCTCGCACGTCTCGCCAGCACGCAGGGCGGCAAGCGCCGCATTCACAACATCGAGCTTTTCCATTGCCGCCTTCTATCCTCTAAAGACATCGGTGAGCATAGCGAGTGCCTCGAGCACGCCGCCGCCGACCGATGTCGCCTTGTCCGAAATATAGTTGATGTAGCTGGCGTCGCCGCGCGGATCGACATCGGCGCATTTAAAGCCCTCAGTCACCTGCACGCCGTTCGCCAAAAGCCCGCGCAGACAGCCATCGATCTGCGTGCACATGGGCGTATCGCCCGCGTAGCCAATCACGTCTCCGGCGCTCACGATGTCGCCGATTGCGCGGTCGGACCGAAACACGCCGGCGGCGGGGCTGTGGATAACACGTTCCTTGCCATAGCCGGCGATAATGCCCGGCACGCCCGTGTTGGGCTGGGGCGAACCTTGGGTAATGACACGGCCGAGAAAATGCCCGCGCATGGTCTCGACCACGGCGTCGCAGTCAACCGGCGCGGTAAAGCCCGGCCCCACAGCGATGACGGCAGGCGCCATGTCGCGCGTGGTGCCCAAGTTGCGCTTAGCCAAAATCGCGTCGACCACAGCCGTGGGTTTAAGCTCATCGAGCATCTTGGCCTGAGGGTCCACCACAACGGCGACGTCTCCAGCCTTGGTAATCTCAAGCGCCTCAGCCGGCGTCTGTGCCAAGCGAGCGCGAATGCCTTCGACCTCGACCTCGCCCAGGCGAATGGCCTCGCAAAAACAGATTGTGCGGCGGATGCACGTGGGAACCGCGATATCGGCCATAACGACCGAAACGCCGGCGCGCACCAAGCGAACGGCGACGCCCGTGGCGATATCACCGGCGCCGCGAACATAAACGAGCATTCCCGGGGCACCTCCCTGTGCTACGGTTTGAGCAGAGCAAAAGCGGTTCGGCCGCTACTCTGATGATTATTTATTATCACAGTATTATACGGCGGTGAACAGATGGAAACGGTTAGCGGCAATCTTGCCTCGGCGCTCAGGATCGAGCCGGGCATTACCGCGATTATCGGCAGTGGCGGCAAGTCGACGTTGCTGAAGACGCTGGGGCTCGAGCTCATGCGCGCTGGCGGCCGCGTGCTCCTCTGTACCACCACGCACATGTTTCCCGTCGCCGGCGTGCCATGGGACGGGTCGAGCCGTCGTCTGGACGCCGCGCCTTGGAAGCCGGGCGCCGCACATGTCCCCGGTTGCACTTGCGAGGCCTGCGCGGGCCTTGCGCGCGGAAGCATCTGCCAGGCAGGCGTCTTGAACCCCCAGACGGGCAAGCTCTCCGCCCCCGCCGAGCCGCTCGGCGAGCTGGCACAGTGCTTTGACTACGTCCTGGCCGAGGCGGACGGCAGCAAGCGGCTCCCGCTCAAGGCCCACGCCGCCTGGGAGCCGGTCGTTCCCGCCGGCACGGCAAACGTTGTCTGGGTCGTCGGCGCCTCGGGGCTGGGCAAGCCCGTCGCCGAGGTTGTCCACCGCCCCGAGGTCTTCTGCGAGCGCTGCGGCTGCGAGCCCACCGACACCGCCACCCCAGAGCGCGTCGCTATGGCGCTCAATGCCGAGCTGCAGATGCTGAACCTCAGCAATGCCCGCATTATGCTCAACCAAGTCGACACGCTTGCCGATCCAACGATGGCAGATTGCTTCGAGGCAGCCCTCGGCCGCCCCCTCATCGCCACCAGCCTCCAGGGGTAGCAAATTTGGGACGGGGCTCTTTTTGCTACCCCGTCCCAAAAAATCATCTCCCAAATTAGCTACCCCGGCGGTCTTCCCGTTAGCGGGGCACGTAGCGGCCGGGTTGGGCTCCGGTGGGCTCGCCGTCGCGCGCAGCCAGCACGCCGTTCACAAACACTGCCTTGGCGCGGCCGTGCGCCTCAAAGCCCTCGAGCGGCGTATAGTCCACAGCCTGATGCTGCGTCGCCGCGCGAATGGTCCAGCGCGCCTTGGGATCCCACACGCACACGTCGGCATCGGAGCCCTCGGCAAGACAGCCCTTGCGCGGATACATGCCAAAGACGCGCGCCGGGTTCTCGCTCATCAAGCGGCACAGATCCTCGGGGCCCAGCTGTCCCTCAAAACTCGTAGCGATCGCGACGGGGCGATGCTCCACACCGGGCCCGCCGTTGGGAATCGCGCGGAAGTCATCGCGCCCGCGGTCCTTTTGCCCGTGCAGGTTAAAGCTGCAGTGGTCGGTCGCAATCGTATCGATCTCGCCGGCCACAAGCGCCTCGCGCAGTGCCGCACGGTCACCCGCATGGCGCAGCGGCGGGCTCATCACATACTTGGCGCCCGCAAAGCCGTCCTCGCCCTGCTCCAGATAGCAGGTATCGTCGAGCATCAGATACTGAGGGCAGGTCTCGACATAGATGTTCTTCTGCCCGCGCGCCTTGGCAGCGCGAATGGCCTCGAGCCCCAGCTTGGTCGAAAGGTGCACCACGTTGACCGGAGCATCCCCGGCCAAGTGCGCCAGATATAGCAGACGGCTCACTGCCTCGGCCTCGCACACATCCGGACGGCTGAGCGCATGGCCCTCGGGCCCGTGGATACCCTGCTCAAACACGCGCTTCTGCAGTTCATTCACCAACGTGCCGTTCTCGCAATGCACGCACAGGATACCGCCAATACGCTTGAGCTCCTCCAGCACCTCGAGCGTCTCGGCATCGTCCAGGCGCAGATGGTCGTAGGCAAAGTAGGTCTTAAACGACGATACGCCTGCCTCGCGCATGGCCGAAAGATCGGCGCGATTGCGCTCGTTCCACTCGGCGAGTGCCATATGAAAAGCGTAGTTGGCCGTGCAGGTTCCGTCGGCGCGGCGATGCCACTCGGCCAGGGCATCGGGCATGGTCACGCCGCGATCGGCCGTCGCGTAGTCCACAATGGTCGTCGTGCCGCCGCAGGCAGCCGCGCGCGTACCGGTCTCAAAGCTATCGGCCGTCCAGTCCATGCCGGTCCAGCACTGCATGTGCGTGTGGCCATCGATAAAGCCGGGAAACACCCAGCAGCCCGCGGCATCCTCGACAGTATCGTCGGCGCCCGGCTCAATCGCCGCGGCGATCCGCACGATCTTATCGCCATCCATGGCAAGATCGGCGCGGCGAAGCCCCTGGGGCGTCACGAGCGCACCGTTTTTGATGATGATCATAATTGCTCCTTATTGGTTGATGCAGTTGGCCACGCGATCAAAATACGAGCAGGCGGCGATATGCTCCGTTATGCGTCGCTGTCCCTTGGCGGTATCGACGTCCCACAGTTCGTAAGCACGTGCCTCGACCAGCACCACGTCGGTACGGTCCTTAAGGATCGAACCGCCGCCGTCCTTGCCCTCAAGACACATAAGTGCATCGAACAATTCCGCCGGAAAGAGCACCGGGCTCGAAAGCTCGCCGTTGCACGTAAGACGCACCGGATGATTGCGGCCACGCTCGTCAAACGCACGAACCATACCCTCAAAAGAATCCGAACTCACGAGCGGCTGGTCGCCCGGCAAAAAGAGGCAGCCTTTCCAGTTGCGATCGACCCCCCACGAAAGGCCCGCACGGACGCTTTCGCTCCTAAGCTTGCCATCGTGCAGCACATACGGGCAATGCTTGTCCTCGCAAATCTGAGCGACCTCGGGCCAACGCGTCGAAACCACGACGTCAAAGCCCCGGGGAACCGAATCGATAGTCCGGGCAATCAGCGGCTCGCCATAGATATCGGCAAGCATCTTGTTGGAGCCAAACCGCTTACCCTCGCCCGAAGCCATAATGACGCAACCAAGTTTCATGGCGATACCTCCCCTGAAACCATCGTACCCATAACTCGCGCCGCGGGGCATCTGCATCGAAAGCGCTTATCCCGCACGCCCACGATGCAAAAAGGGGGCACCCCGCCGGTTGGCAGAGTGCCCCCTTTACATGGCTTACCTCAGCCCGGCTTTAGGCCTGGAACCAACGGGCGGTGTTGCGCTCGTCGAGGGCCTTGAGGGTAGCGGCGGGATCGGCAACCTTCTGCAGGAACATCATGGCTGCGATGGCGTACGGCTTGTAGCTGGCCTCCTTGTACATGCCCACGCGGTGCATGTCGAAGACGTCGGCATTGACCTCGCCGTGCTCGCAGGAGACACCGGAGATGTCGGCGGGCAGCGGGTGCATAAAGATGGTGTCCTGGCCGTTGGCGGTCTTCTCCATGAGCTCGGTCGTGGAGCACCAATCCTGATGGGTGGCGTTCTGAGCGAGCAGCTCCTTCTCGAGCGCAGCGATGCCGGCGTCGTCGCCCTCGGCGTACAGGTTGGTGCGCTTCTCCATGGCGGCAAACGGAGCCCAGCTCTTGGGGATCACGATGTCGGCGCCCTCGAAGGCCTCGGCCATGGTGTTGACCTGCTTAAAGGTGGTGCCGGACTCGGCGGCGTAGCCCTTAGCGCGCTCGACGACCTCGGGCATGAGGTCGTAGCCCTCGGGGTGAGCCAGAGTGACGTCCATGCCAAAACGGGGCAGCAGGCTGATCAGCGACTGCGGGCAGGACAGCGGCTTGCCGTAAGAGGGCGAGTAGGCCCAGGTAACGGCAACCTTCTTGCCCTTGAGGTTCTCGAGGCCGCCAAACTCGTTGATGAGGTAAAGCATGTCGGCAGAGGACTGCGTGGGGTGGTCGGAATCGGACTGCAGAGAGATGAGCGTGGGACGGTGATCCAGAACGCCGTCCTCGTAGGCCTGCTGGACAGACTCGGAGACCTCGGCCATGTAGGCGTCGCCCTTGCCGATGTACATGTCGTCGCGGATGCCGATGACGTCGGCCATGAAGGAGATCATGGTAGCGGTCTCGCGGACGGTCTCGCCGTGAGCGATCTGGGACTTCTTCTCGTCCAGGTCCTGCAGCTCAAGGCCGAGCAGGTTAGCGGCCTTGGAGAAGGAGAAGCGCGTACGGGTGGAGTTGTCGCGGAACAGGGAGACGGCCAGACCCGAATCGAAGATCTTGGACGAAACGTTGTTCTCGCGCAGCTCGCGCAGGGCGTCAGCGACGATGTAGAGCGCCTTGAGCTCATCGGTGGTCTTATCCCAGGTGTGCAGGAAGTCGCTGCCGTACATGCCCTTAAAATCGAGGCCGTTCAGCTGCTCGACGAGCTCGGTAAACTTGGCATCCATGTAAATATCCTTTCCAAAGATGAAACGATTGCAATGAGTAGATGTGCTCCGGCATGCGCGTGTGGCTAGAACATGCAGAGCGCTATGACGAGGACCCGCTACCGTTGAGGAAGCATGGGAGATAACGACCGCGGGCCCCAAGTCAACAGGGGGTGCCGGGGACACGAGCGGCCCCCGGCTCAACAAGATCAAGGAATGGGACTAGTCGATCTTGTTGTTGGTCAGACCGGCGCGGAACACGGTGGCGTCGCCATCGGCCTGGCTCGGATCGTAGAGGTTCAGGGCAGCCACATACATGGCGGCAGCGGTGACCAGGTCGTCCTTGTAGGTGACCTCGTTGGGAGCGTGAGCCTGAGACTCGGCACCCGGGCCAAAGCCGACGCAGGGGATGCCATAGCGACCCTGGATGGAAACGCAGTTCGTGGAGAAGGTCCACTTGTCGCACAGCGGACGACCGGTGCGCTTGTCCATGCTGGGCTCGCAGCCGATGCGCTCGTCACCGAACATGGCCTTGTGGGCGTCGACGAGGGCCTTGACGTGCGGAGCGGTCTCCTTGTTGATCCACGTGGGGAAGTAAGCCTCGGTCTCGTAGACCTCGCCGGTCCAGGACGGACGGTCGTACATGTACATGGAGACCTTCACGTCGTCGCCGTACTTCTTGGCGGCCGGCAGGTTGCGGATCTCGTCCAGGCAGGACTCCCAGGTCTCGCCGGCGGTCATGCGACGGTCGATGGAGATGGCACAGGAGTCGGCCACGGCGCAACGGCTGGGGCTGGTGTAGAAGATCTGGCTGACGGTGCAGGTGCCGCGGCCCAGGAAGCGAGCGTCCTCAAAGTGCTCGGGGTTGTACTTGGGGTCGAGCATCTTGACGAGGCCCTTGATGTCGGTCGACTCGTCGCAGCCGTTGTTGTTGAGGGCGCGGACGTCGGCGATGATGTCGGCCATCTTGTAGATGGCGTTATCGCCGCGGTCGGGAGCGGAACCGTGGCAGGAGGTGCCGTGAACATCGACGCGGATCTCCATGCGGCCGCGGTGACCGCGATAGATGCCGCCGTCGGTGGGCTCAGTGGAAATGACGAACTCGGGCTTAATGCCGTCCTTGTTGTAGATGTACTGCCAGCACATGCCGTCGCAGTCCTCTTCCTGGACGGTGCCGACGACCATGATCTTGTAGCCCTCGGGGATGAGGCCCATGTCCTTCATCATCTTGGCAGCGTAGGTAGCGGAAGCCATGCCGCCCTCCTGGTCAGAACCGCCGCGGCCGTAGATGATCTCGTCGGTCTCGTAGCCCTCATAGGGATCGGCATCCCAGTTCTCGATGTTGCCGATGCCGACGGTGTCGATGTGAGAGTCGATAGCGATGATCTTGTCGCCCTCGCCCATAAAGCCCATAACGTTGCCCAGGCCGTCGACCTTGACCTCGTCATAGCCAAGGCTCTCCATCTCGGCCTTGATGCAGGCAACAACCTCACCCTCCTCGCAAGACTCAGAGGGGTGAGAGATCATAGCGCGCAGGAAGCGAGTCATATCAGCACGATGAGACTCCGCAGCAGCCTTAATGGCATCAAAATCGAGTTCTTTAGTCATAACAGTCAACCTTTCTACAAGGGTTTACCTACAGGTAGATATTTCAGATAGATCATTTGTGCCAAGTAGCGTGAGGTCGAGTACCCGGCAAGCAAGTAACCTTAGGAGGCGGACGGAGGACTTTACTCCGTCGCGAGTTCCGCACGAGCCGGAGAGCACTTAATGTGCTCTCCGTGCGAGCAGGACTGTCCGAGCAGGGAGTAAAGTCCTCCGGCTGCCTCCGGACAGGTCAGTCTGCTAGCAGGTCGGATACTCGCCCTCCCAGACGATGCGACGGTACTGATCCGGATCGGTGTCGCCCTCGGTGGAGAAGCAGAGCACGGAGCTCGTCTTGTCCAGGCCGATGAGCTCCTTGAGCTCGGCGTACTCGGGATCGAGCATGAGGGTCTCGACCAGGCCGGTGGTCACAGCGCCGGACTCGCCGGAGATGACGCGCGGGTCGCCCTTCTCGGGAGCGCCCAGGGTGCGCATGCCGCGAGCGGTGACCCAGTCGGGGCAGGACACGAAGGCGGTGGTGTGGTTGCGCAGGATATCCCAGCCAAGGATGTTGGGCTCGCCGCAGCACAGGCCGGCCATGATGGAGGGCATGTCACCGTCCACGATGCGCGGATCTCCGTCGCCGGCGGCAGCGCCCTTGTACAGGCAGGCGGCAGGCGCGCACTCAACCACGACAAAGGTGGGCGGGTTATCGGGATACAGGTTGGTAAAGTAGCCCACCACGGCGCCGGCGAGCGAACCCACGCCAGCCTGGACAAACACGTGCGTCGGGCGGTTGATGGCCATCTCGCGCAGCTGCTCAGCAGCCTCGGAAGCCATGGTGCCGTAGCCCTCCATGATCCAAGACGGGATTTTCTCGTAGCCCTCCCAGGCGGTGTCCTGAACGATGACGCCGCGCTCGCAGGCGTCAGCCTCGGCGGCGGCCATGCGCACGCACTCGTCGTAGTTGACCTCTTCGATGGTCACCGTGGCGCCCTCGGCGGCGATGTTATCAAAGCGGGGCTTGGTGGAACCCTTGGGCATGTGCACGACGGCCTTCTGGCCCAGCTTGTTGGCAGCCCACGCCACGCCGCGGCCATGGTTGCCGTCGGTGGCGGTAAAGAAGGTGGCCTGGCCAAAGTCCTCGGCCAGCTGATCGGAGGTCAGGTAATCGAAGGTGCAGTCGGCAACGTCCTTGCCGGTCTCGTCGGCAATGTAGTTGGCCATGGCAAACGAACCGCCCAGGACCTTAAAGGCGTTGAGGCCAAAGCGATAGCTCTCGTCCTTAACGCACAGGTTGGAAAGGCCCAGGCGCGCAGCCTGACCATCCAGGCGGGCAAGCGGAGTGACGGTATATTGGGGGAACGACTGGTGGAAGGCGCGGGCCTTCTTCACGTGGTCGAGGCTCATGATTCCCAAGTGCTTGTCATCGCTCTTGGGCATCGTGTTGCCCGCCCACTGGATCTTATCGGCCATACGGTGAACTCCTTAAGTCCTCTCTTGCCGGCCCCCGCATACGCGTTTCAGCCCGATCCCATTCACACGGCTGAACTTTTATGTGGATGCCAAACAAAAAGTTTGTTAGCAATGTTCTATCACACTTTTTGATTGGCATACCTAACGAATTGTTTGTTGCCGTAATCGGTACTTTTTCGCCGCCGAACGGTCACCAATTAGCCTGTCTGTGTATTTGTTTGCGAACAGGTGTGGTTTATGGCAAAGTGTGCCCAAACTAATTTTTAGGAAGGCACCCATGACCCCCGCACAGATTGAGTTTTACAAGCGCCTCGCACACGGTCTGGCGCTCCAATTTGGTCCCAACTGCGAAGTCGTCGTCCACGATCTGGAGACCGAGGACGTGGACCACTCCATCGTAGTGATCGAAAACGGCCACGTCAGCGGGCGCAAACTGGGTGACGGCCCCAGCCATATCGTGTTTGAGTCCATGCACGAGGGCACCACCGACGTACACGACCGCGAGCCGTACCTCACTAAAACCACCGATGGCAAGCTGCTCAAGTCCTCGACCATCTTTATCCGCAACGACGAAGGCAAGCCCGTCGGCATTTTGGGCATCAACTTTGACATTACGCTTATGAAGGCTTTTGAGCGTTCGCTCGACGCCTTTACCGGCACCGGCGGCACGGGCTACACCGAGCCCGAGCCCATTACCAAGAACATCGGCGACTTGCTCGAGGACCTGCTGCACGAGTGCGAGCAGTTTGTGGGCAAGCCCGCGGCGCTCATGACCAAAGATGAGCGCATTCGCGCCATTGGCTACCTCGACCGTCGCGGCGCCTTCCTCATTTCCAAGTCGAGCGAGCGCGCCTGCGAGTTCTTTGGCATCTCCAAATACAGCTTCTATAGCTACCTCAATGAGGCCAAGGCGGCGGCCGGCGACAAGTAGGCACTCGCCTGGATTGCCCTCCCCTTTTGGGCGCGAGTTCTGGAAAGCACGAATCCAAGACCGAGCCGCTTGGGAAGTTCCATATAATCGATGTCATTAGTATTTCGAAAGGATGGAACAGAATGGCGTTGAGCAAGGCATCATGCACCGGTCGCGGATTGATTCCGGCAATTGGTGGACATGTGCACCGCATGTTCGATGAGGGTGAAGACGACCTGTTTTCGCTGAGCCTTGACGACGTGATGGATGATCGCCCGTGGACCGCCGACGAACTCATGGGCGGCGGGGCTCGCCCGTCAAGCCCCAATCCCGCACTTGCGTCTAAGCCCGCATCTGCGCCGACTCCTGCGCAGCCGCCTGTTTCGACGCCCGCGTCTACGCCCGCACCCATTTCGGCGCCCACACCCGCTCCCCGCCCCGCAAGCGACCCGTCCGAGACGGCGGCATTTCTCGCTGCGGCGACGCGGAGCAAATCGGCCGACAGCACCGTTATGTACAGCGCCCAGCAGTTGCCCGTTCCTGCGGCACGCAAGTCTCCGGTCACAAGGCTCGATGAGCCCGTTGCCCATCAGGTTGCCTACGATTCCTGGGCTGCAGCCGATCTGGATGAGACCTCTACCGGTATGCCGGCGCTCGACGTTCCAGTTAACCCGCTTTTTGCCGCCAACACGAGCGCCGCGGACTATGAGGGCGGTGCGGCATATTCCGATTATTCCGATGGCTATGCTGGCACCGATCGCATCGAGACCGAGGATTATGGCAACGCATCGAGCGATTATCTCAACGACCCGTACGCTGCCACGCCTGCACCGGAATATGACCCGGAGGCCGCGTCCGCGCCGGCGTATACCAAAAGCACGGGCGAAGAGCGCTTCGCCGATTATTACGCCGAGGAAAAGGCGCTGCGTTTCTCGGAATTTCCGCAGGCAGTCAAGGTTGCCTTTATCGCCATTGTCATTGCCCTGCTCGGCGTCATTGCGTTTGAGGGATTCCGGCTGTTCTCCGGCCCCACCCAAGCGGAGTCGGAGACCCAGCAAAAAGAGGACGATAACGAGTATCTGGACATCAACACCCTCAAGGGCGACCCCAACGACGGAGACGATGAGTAGCGAGAGCTGAAGGCGGCCGCAGGATCCCGCATCCAGCACCGGCTTCTAAGTGCTGTTTTGTCATCCAGCTACACTTTTCCGAAGTTTTAAGGTGCCTATTTCGACACTTTTCCGTACTTTTACACGGCTGATTTCGACACTTTTCCGGATGAAAGCCGAATAATCACTTGGGAAACCAACGCCGTTCACGCGTCATTTCGCAGGCGGCGCTTGATTTCTGTCCGTACACGTTGATAGACTTCCTCTTGCCCGCAAGGAGCGGGCGCATTTTATCCAGAGTCGGGGTAGAGAGTTGGCTCCACGATCCCGACGCCAACCGGCCAAGAGGCACGGTGGCCCTGCCAACATCGATGAAAGGAGTCCGTATGGACAATTTCTCCGTGCGCAGCGAGCGTAACTTCCACAACCTGATCGTCAAACCGAATCACATGCATCTTCTGGATAAGCCAAATGGCTACGCCTCGGCCATGATCAAGAGCAGCCTCTCCCACCAGATGCGCTTTACGGTGCAGGTGCTCTAGGAAGAACTCTGCGCCGCCGGCAGCCCGCACGTGCTGCAGATCAAGCTGCTTGGAGACGACTCTCGCGAGCCGTCTAGCTGGAAGCTCTTTGCTGACGGCATATGCGTTGCGGACGGATCCGGCGCCTTTGCCCGAGAGTGCTTCTGCGAGGGAGCCGAGGCATTCCTGGACCTGTGCCGCGACGCCGTACGCACGGCCGAGCTGTACTAGTGGAGCCAGAGGGAGTATGAGCTGTTGAGTGCGGCCCGCGGGATTGCGGGGGCGTAGGCAGACAGGCCAGACAGCTCGTCATACTGGTTGACGCTTCGATTCAAACAGCAGGGCGGGCTCGCGCTTACAGCCCCGCCATGCCAAACCGAATGGCGTTCTCAAAAGGCCTACCCCCTCCGCCTTCAGCTTTAGCAGCAGGTCGCCCAGCTCGGAGCACTTGCTGGAAAGGCGCGTCTGAGCTCGCTCGCCCATCCCCCACCGTTGACGGACCTCCTGGGCGCGCGGGCTCACGCGGTAGTCCCCGTCCATCATCTGCTTGAGCAGCTTGGCGGTCACGCGCGCATCGGCTAGGGCGCTGTGGGCGTGACCCGTCGACTCGTCGAACTCGATGCCAAACCACGTCGCTGCGTCACTCAAAGAGACGCACCCGTGGCTGCTCATGTCCATGATCGAGGTGTAAAACGCCTGCAGGTCGGCCCAGTCCGTAGGAAATGCGGAAAGATCGACGTGCTTTGCTTGGCACTCGATCAAAAGCTGTCGACGATCCGCCCCGCTCCAACAGATCACCTGGGCGGAGTAGCGCCCGATCCAATCGCTGAGCCTTTTGATCACCATGTAGAGCGGATCGGCCATCGCGGTGCCCACGGCCGATATCCCTGTGAGCTCGCGAACGGGGAACGCAACGCCTTCGGTAAATTCCGTCTGTACAAACTGCGAGAACTCGCCCATAACGTTGCCGTGGTAATCGAGCTTGACGGCGCCGGCCTCGATAATCTCATTGCACAGTCCACGGCGCTGACGCTGCTTTGGCACCGGCGCAAACTCAAAGTCCAGCACGATCTGGCGCGCAAAGTTCGTCGTATCGATAGCCGAGACACCCGGCATCTTTTCAGCTGACACGGTTAGGGCCTCTCTCCGTTGCTTGCCGCTCGTTTCTCGAACGGTCATATCACAGCAAGTGTAGCTGCCCGTGCGGACACAAAATTGCGCGGCGGCGCCGTTGCGGGTCCTGGAACGCATGTTCCATTTGAGGCTCTGCAGCGCATCCCATTCTGAGCGCCAATTCCGGGACGCAGTTTCCGCTCCAAGCAAAAGGCCCCGGCTCGCGATGGAGCTGGGGCCAAAAGCGCAGCATATGCAGTTGATGCTCAGCGCGAACAGCCCATCAGCAATGGCCGACCGCGCCCTACCCTACCCGCGGTTACGAACGCGGCTGTACGGCGTATCCACCATGGGCAGATTTGGACGCAGCTTGCCGTCAAATGCGCGATAGGCGTTCTGTACGGCGGGCGCCGTGGGGATCGTTGCGATCTCGCCGATGCCCTTGCCGCCATATGCCACGGGCAGCAGCTCGTCCTTCTCCACGTAGATGGCGTGGATATCCGGAATCTCGGGCGCACGGAACAGTCCGAGCGTGCCGTACCTTGCCTGGGGCACGCAGTCCTTGAGCGGCCAATCCTCGGTAAGCGCATAGCCCATACCCATGAGCACGCCGCCTTCGATCTGACCCTGGATGGAGATGGGATTGACCACCTTGCCGGAATCGTGCGCGGCATAGACCTCGCTCACGCGGCCGTCATCGTCCAAAATGACCACATGCGTGGCAAAGCCGTAGCAGATGTGGCTCTTGGGGTTGGGAACGTCGGCGCCCAGCTTGTCGGTCGGCTCCAGGTACACGTAGCCAAACTCGCATCCCTCGAGCACCTTGATGGTTGCCGCGGGATTCTGAGGATGCATACCCTGGCCGGCGACGAGCTCCTGCGTTCGCAGCTGATAGGCGTGGCCGTCGTCGTACTCGATCTTCACGCCGTCGCCATGCGCACTCACGGGAGCGGTGGGCGCAGGCTTGCCGGCCTCGATGTCAAGCATGGCATCGCGCAGCAGGAAAGCGGCGCCGCGCACAGCCTCGCCGGTCACGACCGTCTGACGCGAGCCAGACGTGGTGCCGGAGTCGGGAGCGTTCTCGGTAGAGCACTCGCCGTTGGCGATGCAGCTCAGCGGCAGACCGCATGCCTCGGCAACGTCCTGCAAAAAGACGGTGTTGCAGCCCTGGCCGATGTCGGACGTGGCGGCATAGACCACGGCCACGCCATCCTCGACGCGAATCTTGCAGCGGCCGGCATCGGGCAGGCCCACGCCCACGCCGGCGTTCTTCATGGCGCAGGCGATACCGGCGTGTCCGGGATGCGCATAGTAGGCATCCTTGACCTCGAGCAGCGTCTCCTTAAGCGCCGTGGAGCAATCGGCAATCTGGCCGTTGGGCAAAACCTCGCCCGGCTCGATGGCGTTTCTGTAACGAATCTCCCACGGGTCCAGGCCGACCTTCTCTGCCAGCAAGTCGATCAAGCTCTCGAGCGCAAACTCGGACTGGCAAACGCCAAAGCCGCGGTACGCGCCGGCGGGCGGGTTGCTGGTGTAGTAGCCAAAGCCGCGAATGTCGGTGTTCTGGTACTTGTAGGGGCCCACGGCATGCGTGCAGGCGCGCTCGAGCACCGGGCCGCACAGCGACGCGTAGGCGCCGGTGTCAAAGTTGATCTCGCAGTCCAGGCCGGTAAAGTTGCCCTCGGCGTCGCAGCCCAGCGTAAAGGTGCCGTCCATGGCGTGGCGCTTGGGATGGAAAGCGAGCGACTCGGCACGTGTGAGCTTGCACTTCACAGGACGCTGGAACTTATAGGCGGCGAGCGCGGCCAAGTGCTGGATGGACACGTCCTCCTTGCCGCCAAAGCCGCCACCCACGAGCATGGTCTCGACGACCACGCGCTCGGGCTCGTTGTCCCAGCCAAACATGTGGGCGCACTCTTTGCGTGTGTCGTAGGCACCCTGGTCGGTCGACTGCACCTTGACGCCGTTCTTGTACGGGAAGGCAACGGCGCACTCGGGCTCCAAGAAGGCATGCTCGGTAAAGGGCGTGGTAAAGCGCTGCGTCACGGTGAACGCGCTCTCTGCCAGCGCCTTGGCGGCGTCGCCGCGCGTCACATGGCGGCTCTGGCACACGTTGTCCTTGAGCTCCACCGTGTTGCCAAAGGCAAAGAAGCTGTCGTGCAGACGCGGGGCGTCGGCAGCCCTGGCCTCGACAATGTTGCGCACGGGCTTCAGCGGCTCGTAATCGATCTTTACGAGCTTCTTGGCCTTCTCGAGCGTCGCCTCGTCCTCGGCAACCACCAGCACAATGGCATCGCCCACGCAGCGGGTGATATCGCCCTGGGCGATCATGACGTCCCAATCCTGGATAAGGTGGCCGACCTGGTTGACCGGCACATCCTCGGCGCGCAGGATGCCCACCACACCGGGCAGGGCCTCGGCCTTGGAGGTGTCGATGGAAAGCACACGGGCGCGCGGATACTTGGAGCGCACGGCGCTGGCATAGGTCAGGCCCGGCTGATCGAGCTCGTCGATGTCATCGGGGTACTTGCCCTCGCCGAGCACCTTCTTGCGCACGTCGATACGGAAGGCGCGCTTGCCCACGCCGTAGTCGTCGCCGCGCTCCAGGTCCTCGTCGATCTGCTTTTCGCCGCGGAGCACCGCAGCGGCCAGCGAAATGCCCTCAATAATCTTCTTGTAGCCGGTGCAGCGGCAGACGTTGCCGCGGATGGCGTACTTGATCTGCTCCTCGGTGGGCTCGGGGTCCTCGGCGATCAGCGCCGCGCCTGCCATGACCATACCGGGGATGCAAAAACCGCACTGCACGGCGCCCACGGCGCCAAAGGCGTACACAAAGGCCTCGCGCACGTCCTCGGGCAGGCCCTCGACGGTCACGATGTTGCGGCCGGCGGCAAGGGCGGTGGTCAGCACGCAGGCCTTGACGGCCGCACCGTCCACATGAATGGTGCAGGTGCCGCAAGCACCCTCGGAGCAGCCGTCCTTGGCGGAATGGATGTGCAGGTCGTCGCGCAGGTAGCGCAGCAGCGGTTTGTTTTGGGTCGTCGTGTGCTCGACGCCGTTAACGGTAAAAGTGAATTCCTGTGCCATGGTGATTCCCTTCTACACGCCGGCGGCGATGCCGGTGCGGTCGTGGATGGCGCCATGCGGGCAAACGACGGCGCACATGCCGCACGACAGGCAGTCCGCACCGTCGATGTGGGCACAGTTGTCCTCGATGCGGATAGCGCCGGCAGGGCATTTTTTGGCGCACATGCCGCAACCGATGCAGCTCGTGTCGCAAATCTTGCGGGCGATGGCGCCCTTATCGGTGTTGTTGCAGCGCACCAGGATGTTCTGGTAGCCGGGAACAAAGGCAATCACGCGCTGCGGGCACGCCATGCCGCACAGGCCACAGCCCGTGCACTTGGAGCGGTCCACGCGGGCGATGCCATCAATCAGTGCAATGGCGCCGTGGGGACAGGCCGTGACACAGGCGCCACAGCCAATGCAGCCTTCGCTGCAGCGGGCGTCGCCGCCTGCGGAGGCGCAACCGCTTCCGCAGGCAACGTAGGCCACGTTATGTTGAATGGATTTGGCCATAAGAGACTCGCCTATTTCTTAAGGAGATACGGATAGCTGTCGCGCACGGCCTTGATGGTCAGGCGGACGGCCTCGGGCAGACCGGTGTTGACGGCATCGACCGAGACGGTGCGGACCGTGCCGGCGACGCGAACCTTAAAGTGGTCCTCGTCCACGGCCAGGAAGCCCTCGTTCTCGGAGTTCTCCATGTCCTGATCGCTCCAGAACAGGGTGAGCTTGTCCTTGTAGGGACGACCCTCCTGGTAGGGGCAGAACACGGCGCAGTTGCCGCACTCGTTGCACATGCCGTCGACATGGACGACCTGATGCTTGGCCAGGCCCGGCACCTTAATTGCCACGTTGGCGCGGTTGGGGCACACATCGCAGCAGACCTCGCACACCGAGCCGCAGCCCAGGCAGCGGGTCTTGGTGCAGTTGCGCTTGTCGCGGCACAGCGATCCCTTGCGCTCGTAGCAGGTATCCTCGCGACCGGCCTGCTCGTTGCAGTCGGCGTACTTGTTAAAGTCCACGCCGGCGATGGCACGGGCGACCTCGGCGGCGTCGGCAATAGCCTCGACCACGGTGGCAGGACCGCGGCGGCAGTCGCCCGCAGCCCAGACGCCCTCGACGCCGGTGGAGGTGGCGGCAAGGCGACCGCGACGGTCGTGCTCGACGCCCGCGGCATCGTACAGGCTGGCATCGATGCCCTCGCCCACGGCGCAGATCACCGTGGTGGCGGAAAGCTCGACGGTCTCGCCCGTGGCGACGGGGCTGCGACGGCCGCTTGCATCCGGCTCGCCAAGCTCCATAACGTCGCAGGTCAGCACGGCGCCGTTGAGTGCCTTGGGCGCCAGCAGCTCGCAGAACTCAACGCCGTCGGCAAGAGCAAGATCGAGCTCTTCCTCGTCGGCGGGCATCTGCTTCTTGGTGCGGCGATACACCAGACGCACGTTCTTCACGCCTGCCAGGCGCTTGGCCACGCGGGCGGCGTCCATGGCGGTGTTGCCGGCGCCAATGACCACGACGTCCTCGCCCAGCTCGAGTTTCTCGCCCTTCTTGGCGGCCTCGAGGAACTCCAGCACATCGAGCTCGGCACCCTCGCCTAGGCCCGCAGAGCCGGGCATCCAGGCACCGGTGGCCACGACCACGTCAGTAAAGCCCTGGGCCTTGAGCTCGTCAATGGACTCCACGCGGGCGTTGAGCTGAACCTTGGCACCAAAGGCCAGGCAAAGCTCGGCGTCGTGGGAGATATCGTCGCTGGCAATACGGAACTCGGGGATCACGTGACGGACCACGCCGCCGAGCGAATCGCGGGCCTCAAAGATGGTGACGGACACGCCGGCACGCGTCAGGAAGAACGCCGTCGCCAAGCCGGCCGGGCCGCCGCCGATAACGGCAACGTTGCGCACGCCGTCGTTGGCGATGGCCTGGGCGCGCAGCTTGGGCAGCACGGTGGTCATGGCCTCGCGGGCGGCCTTGAGCTTGCTGGCGCGGATCTGGGCGCCCTCGGGCTCGTAGAATGCACGCTCGCAGGCACGGCCGCAGGGATGCGGGCAGATGGTGCCGGTAATGAACGGCAGGGCGTTGCGCTCGATGATGATGTTGAGTGCGTCCTCGTAGCGGCCCTCGTCAACAGCCGCCAGATAGGCGGGAATATCCTGCTGGATGGGGCAGCTCGTGCGGCACGGCGTGGTAAAGCAGTCGGAAAGCGGGCTCTTGCCGGCGACCTTGCGGTCGGGCAGCGGGCGCAGCGGCTTCTTGTAGAGCGGGTTGGTGAGCGAGTCGGTCTGGATCGCGGTCACGGCCTCGAGCGAGACGCCCGCGAACGGCTTGCCGTCCAGATCGCTAAACTCGCCGGCCATCTGGCTAAAGCGCTCGTAGCCACCGGGCTTGAGCACGTCGGTCGCCAGAGTAACGGGCCAAATGCCGGCATCATACAGGGCGCGGATGTTGTAGACCGTGGCACCGCCGGAGTAGCTGATGCGCAGCTTGCCATCGAACTGCTCGGTAATGCGACGGGCGGCCTCGATGGTCAGCGAGAACAGCGAACGGCCCGACATGTACATCTCGGTGGAGGGCAGCTCGTTCCTCGTCACGTCGACGGGGAACGTGTTGGTCAGCTTGACGCCAAACTCCAGGCCGCGCTCGGCGCACAGGGCAATCAGGCGCTCGAACATGGGCACGGCGTCGGCCCACTGCAGGTCCTCGCGGAAGTGTGTATCGTCGAAGACGATGTAGTCAAAGCCCAGCTCGTTCAGGCGCTGGCGGGCAAACTCATAGCCCAGCAGCGTGGGGTTGCACTTGATGTAGGTGTTGAGGCCCTTCTCGGTGATCAGATAGGTCGCGATGCGCTCGATCTCCGCCGGCGGGCAGCCATGCAGCGTGGACTCGGTGATGGAGTTGGAGACGCGCGCCGGGATGGACTCGACAAACGCGGCGTCGACATGCTCAAACTTGTCCAGGTTGGCGAGCGCCCATGCGCGGCACTCATTCCAGACGTCAGAGCCGCTGGCGTCCTTCATACCCTCGATGTAGGCGTCGACCTTGGGGCTCTTAATACCCTCGAGGTCATAACCCACGGACATGTTGAAGACAAAGCCGTCCGGGCTGCCCAGGCCGTACTCGCGAGCGATCAGGTGGCAGGCGAACCATGCCTTCACGTACTCGGCAAAGGCCTGCGGAACCTCGAGCTCGGTCGACCACTCGCAGTTGTAGCACTCGTCCTGTGCCACGATGCAGGGCTTGTTCACACACTTGGAGAGCTCCTCGCCGTCCATAACCTGAACGGTCTTGAGCTCGAAGAAGCGGGAGCCTGCCACGTAGGATGCCACGATGTTCTGGGCCAGCTGCGTGTTGGGGCCGGCAGCCGGGCCAAACGGAGTCTCGATGCGCTCGTCAAAAATGGGAAGCGCGCCCTCCTGGTTGGTCGTGACCATCTTGCGCACGCCAAAGATGGCGTCCTGGGTCTTGTGCTCCTCGATGATCCAGTTCATCAGCTGCGAAAACGGGATCGGCCTCATGATGTCGCTCATAGTGAGCTCCTCTCTGTAACGCCCGGCGAGACCGCGCGGCGGGCGCAAATACGGCGTAGCGCTAGCACAGCGCCGGCGACCCCGCGGAGGTCGCCTATACGCGCGTCGGATGCGGCGAAACATCCGACGCGCGTGAATCTACTTGTAATTAGTACGTGCGATCGTTGAGCGTGCTCCAGAGCTTCTTGGACTCGGCCATGGTCCACGCGTTGATCTTGTCCTCATCAATGCCAACGAACTCGCGATCCTTGTACAGGACGCGGCCGTTGATGATGGTGGTGCGGCAGTTTTTGCCCATCATGCCAAAGAGCATGTGGCCGTCGATGTTCTCCTCGCTCAGCGGCGTAAAGGGCTTGTAGTCCATGACGATGACGTCGGCGGCAGCGCCGGCCTCGAGCACACCGAGCTTGCGATCGAAGTACTTGCTCGCCATCTTGGCGTTGTTCTCGAACAGCATGGTCATGGCCTCGCACCAGCCCACGTTGGGCATGGCGGCGTTGTGGCGCTGAATGATCAGGAAGACCTTGAGGCTCTCGAGCATATCGTGGGTGTAGGCGTCGGTGCCCATGCACACGGGGATGCCGCGGCGGAAGAACTCGAGCACGGGGGCGCAGCCCACGGCGTTGCCCATATTGGATTCGGGGTTGTTGACGAGCCAGGTACCGGACTCCTTGACGATATCCATCTCGGCAGGCGTCACGTGAATGCAGTGGCCGAGCATGGTGTCGGGACCCAGCAGGTTATGTTGCAGCAGGCGCTCGACGGGGCTGATGCCACCGCGGTTGAGGCGGGAATCCCACACGTCGTTCATGCCCTCGCACACATGGATGTGGAAGCCGGTCAGGCCGTTGTTGGCCTCGGCCATCTTGTCCATGGTCTCGTCCGACAGCGTAAAGGTGGCGTGACCGCCAAACATGGCTGCAATCATGTGGTTGTCGTTATCGCGACGCTCCTTGGCGGCCCACTTGGCAAACTCGGCGTTCTCGGCAATGGCCTGGTCGCATTTTTCCTGACCGCGGCGATCGGAGACCTCGTAGCACAGGCACGAACGCATGCCCAGCTCCTGCGCGGCGTCCTTAATGGTAAAGAGGCTGCCCGGGATCTCGCAGAAGCTCGCGTGGTGATCGAAGATCGTGGTGACGCCATCGCGAATGGAGTCCAGAATCGTGGCATAGGCGCTGGCCTTGGTGCCGTCGAGCGTCAGGTTGTCGTCGATCTTCCACCACTGCTGCTCAAGATTTTCCAGGAAGTTGGTGGGGTTGCAGCCCTTAATGGCAAGGCCGCGGGCCAGACCCGAGTAGATGTGGGTGTGGCAGTTGATGAGTCCGGGCATGATGAGGTTGCCCTGGGCGTCGACGTACTCGGCATCCGGGTACTTGGACTTGAGCTCGCACTCGGGGCCCACTTCGACGATCGTATCTCCGTCAATGGCGACCGCACCGTTTGGAATGAACGGGGTCTGAGAATTGCGGGTAAAAACGGAACCGTTAGCGACCAGAAGCATGAATGCTCCCTTCAACATCAGAGGCGGGGTTTGACACCTCTGACATAGCGGAAGTGCGAAGCGCCGGCCTACACCGGAAACGGGCCCTCTCCCGTCAACGCTTCACCAAAGGGGCAAACCCTTTGAAGTGCGGCTTGGCGCCGCATGACGTCGGCGGACGAGGCGATGCGTCCGCCGACGAATAGCACCGAATTGGTTACTTCTTGCTCTCGGGCAAGACCAGATCCACGGCAGCGTCCTTGGCAGCATCGATGTGCTGAGCCACGACCGGCGTCTGCGGAAGGATCAGGTTAAGGACAATGGCCATAATGGCGGTGGGGGTTACGGCATTGGAGCCGATGACGGTGGACACCCAGGTGGGCATACCCTCGCCGGCAAGGCAACCGCTGGCCATCCAGATACCCAGGCCAAAGACGACGGAGGTACCGACGATGGTGGTAGTGCGCTGCGTAAGGCCCTCGCGGGTGAACATGCGCACGCCGTTCATGGTGATGGTGCCAAAGACGCCGACGGTCGCGCCGCCGATGACGGGCTGCGGGATAGCGGAAAGGACGGCAGAGAGCTGCGGGAACAGACCGGCGATGGCAAAGACGGCCGCGATGATCACAAAGACCCACTTGTTGACGACCTTGTTGGAGCAGATGATGCCCACGTTCTGGCCAAGGGCGCTGGTGGGAAGACCGCCCAGCAGGCCGCCGACCATAGAGGTAAGGCCCTGGGACACGATAGCGCCGGAGAGCTCGCGCTCGGTGGGCATACGGTCGATGGAACCTAGGCAGGCGGCGGAGACGTCACCGATAACCTGGATGGCAACCATGGGGAACACGACGGCGAGGGTAATGCAGACCTCGGGATCAAACTCGAGCGCGTAGGGCATGAGCTTGGGAAGGGCGAAGACCTGAGCGGTGGCGACGCTGGAGAAGTCGATCATGCCAAAGGGGATGGAGACGATCATACCAACGATCATGCCAAAGAACACGGATCCCAGCTTGAGCGTGCCCTTGCCAAAGTTGGCGAGCGCAAAGACCACGGCGAAGGTGATAAGAGCGACGCACCAGGCCTGCGGGGTGCCCCACAGCGGCGTACCCATACCGCCGGCCATATACTTGACAGCCGTGGGATAGAGAGAGACGCCAATGGAGAAGATGACCGTACCGGTCACGACAGGCGGGAACAGCCACTTGATCTTGCTGTAGGCCAGACCAAAGAGGACCGCGACGGCGCCGCCGACGATCTCGCCACCCAGCAGCGCACCAAAGCTAAAGCCCGAGGCACCCATGGCCTGCAGGGCCGGCAGAAACGCGAACGAAACGCCCATGACGATGGGCAGGCCGCCGCCGATGCGACGGAAGGGAGCGAAGGCCTGAAGGGCCGTGTCGATCGCCGAAAGAATGAGCGCGACCTGGATGATGTCGGTGCTCTGCTGGCTATTAAAGCCGTAGACGCCGGCCATGATGACCGCCGGGGTAATGATGCCGGCAAACGATGCCAGTACGTGCTGAAGGGCACACGGGATCATTTCCTTAACGGGAGGCATACCTTCGCGAGTGAACAGGGCTTCAGTGCCGTTCGTAACCGTCTCCTGGGTCATTTGACCACCAATCCTCGAAGTAGTTGTTTTCGCATCTAACGCTCTATTGTGACGCAGTGCGGGGTTGAGGTTGTGCCTTCATTGCATATCGTATTAAAGATGATTCTCATTCTCAATAATAATTTTTTGTTATCAGACCATTCTTCAGCTGAAATAACGCATTTCCGCAGGTCAGGAAAGTGTCTGGTCAAAATAACATCTAACTTTTCTTTTGGTCAACCGTTTACCGCTAAATTCCTACCGTTCGTCTGCATTACGCAATGTACCTGCGGATATACGAGATGGTGGGCAGCGTGTTACCATGAGAAAAAATTGTTATGAACATTTCCGTTTTCACCCAAAGGAGTTGCCCGTGAACGAGACCGTACGCCGCTTTTTGCCGATGGTCGATTTTCTGGAGCAGATACTCGGCAAAAACAGCGAAATCGTGCTGCACGATTTCTCGGATCCCGACCACGCCATCGTCGATATTCGCAACGGCATCGTGAGCGGCCGTAAGATCGGCGGTCCCGCCACCGATCTGGCGCTCAAGATCATGCACGACCCCAAGTATCGCGACCTGCCGTTTATTACGGGCTACGAGGGGCGCGGTGCCGGCGGCAAGACGTTGGAGTCCGCGACGTTCTTTATCCGCGAGGATGACGAGATCGTCGGTATGCTCTGCGTCAACACCGACCTCTCGACCGTACGCTCCATCAACGCCATGGCGCAGCAGCTCATGACGTGCTTCGACGCAGCGCCGACGCGCACGGAGCCCGCCCCTATCGAGGTCGAAAGCCTTTCGGAGTCCACCCAGGAGCTCATCGACCGCAGCATTGCCGAGTTGCTGAGCGCGCGCGGGCTGGATGTAGCGTCGCTTGGTCAGAACGACCGCGTGGACGTCATTCGCCACCTCAACGGCAACGGGGTGTTCATGCTCAAGGGCGCCGTGGCCTGCGCTGCCACCGCGTTGGGCATCTCGGAGCCCAGCGTGTACCGCTACCTGCAAAAAGTCCGCAAGGAGGGCTAACGAGCAAAATGGAGCGCGGCTCCACAAGCGATCCGTCACTTGACAAAAGACCCTGCAGCTCGCACGCGCTGCAGGGTCTTTTTGCATGTCATGTTTAGTTGTTGCCAACGCCTTAGAGGGCGGCGACGACCTCGATCTCGACCAGACCGCCAGCCGGAAGGGCGGCAACCTGGAAGGCGCTGCGCGCGGGGAACGGGGCCTCGAACTTGGAGGCGTAGATCTCGTTCACGGCGGCGAAGTCGGCGATGTCGGCCAGGTAGACCGTAGTCTTGACGACATCGGCAAAGGTGGCGCCGGCAGCGGTCAGCAGGGCCTCGACGTTGGCGAGGGACTGCTTGGCCTGGGCCTCGACGCCCTCGGGCATCTTGCCGGTTACGGGGTCGATGCCCAGCTGGCCGGACAGGAACACCATGTTGCCGGTCTGGATGCCGGGGGAATACGGTCCGATGGCTGCGGGTGCGTTATCGGAAGACACGACGGTCTTGCTCATGTTTATCTCCTTACGATCAGTTGAGAAAGCGTGAGCGCGGTGTTCACACCGGGAGGCACAGTTCGGTCTGAACACCGCGCTTGATTGGGATAGTACTCAAGGTTTCCGTTTGATGCAAGAATATTATCAGCTTGCGAGAATATTTTATCGCCCAACGGTTTCCCCGAACCGCTGAACGGTTCTCCACAGGGTCAGCCACCCCAAGCTGCTGAAGACTTTATCCCGCTTGGAGCACGGGCATCGCCCGCCGCAACGGCACCACTATACTTTTGAATATCTGAGCATTTTGAAAGGCAGGATATGACCGCAACCGCCAGTCGAACCACCAACCGCAGGCCCGAGCTTTTGGCGCCCGCCGGAGGGCCCGAGCCCTTTGCCGCCGCACTCGCCGCGGGGGCAGACGCCATCTACTGTGGCATGGGCAGCTTCAACGCCCGCCGCAAGGCAACCAACTTTACCGACGAGGCCTTTGAGCAGGCCTGCCGCGCCGCGCATCTAGCCGGGTCGCGCGTCTACGTCACGGTCAACATCGTCATCAAGCAGTCCGAGATGGGCGATGCGCTGCAACTCATCCATCGCTGCTCCACGCTGGGCGCCGATGCCTTCATTATCCAGGACTGGGGTCTGTTCTTTGAGGTCAAGCGCACCATGCCCGGCATCGAGACGCATATCTCGACCCAGGCGAACATCCACGACGACCGCGGAACCCTTTGGTGCCGCGAGCAGGGCGCCGACCGCGTGACCCTCTCGCGCGAGCTTTCCATCGACGAGATTGCCGCCATTCACGATGCCGCGCCCGATGTGGACCTTGAGGTCTTTAGCCATGGCGCCATCTGCTTTTGCTACTCGGGCCTGTGTCTGCTTTCGAGCTTTGCCATGGCGGGACGATCGGCCAACCGTGGCATGTGCGCCCAGCCCTGCCGCTTGCCCTACGAGCTGATCGACGAGAACGGTCGCTCGCTCTCCCCTGCCGGTCGCGAGCGCGCGCTGTGCCCGCGTGACACCAACACCTCACAACTTGTTCGCCGCCTGTATGACGCCGGCGCCGCGTCGCTCAAACTCGAGGGCCGCATGAAGGCGCCCGATTACGTGTACTCCATCGTTGATGTGTATCGTCATCAGATTGATGACATGCTGGCCGGGGTCGCCGTTGATAAGCACGAGGACGCCGCTCGCCAGCGTCAACTCAAGCGCTGCTTTAACCGCGACTTTACGCACGCCTATCAGGACGGCACCTCGGGCGACGAAATGATGAGTTACGAGCGCTCCAACAACCGCGGCCAGATTGTGGGCACGGTGCTGGGCAGCCGTCTGGCCAACCGCGACGTGCGCGGGCTCAAGCCCGACGACCGTCGTCGCCGCGCCGCCATCGCCCGCATTGAGCTGTTTGAGCCTGTGGGCAAGGGCGACTTGTTGGAACTTCGCCACGACGACGAGTTCGATCAGTTCCTAACCACTATCGCTGCCGATGATGCCGCCGCCGGTGACATCCTCGAGTGCCGCGTGCCCCGCAGCATGCCCGAGGGCTGCCGCGTGCGCGTGATTCGCAGTCAGCGTGCCATCGACGCCGCCGGCGCCGCGCTCAAGCGCGATGTGCTGCGCCGCCGAGCTGTTGATGTGTCCGTCGTGGCGCGTCTGGGCGAGCCGTTTACCGTTACGCTCACCTGCTGCGACGGCCCTTCGCTTACGGCCACCGCCACGGGCTTCACCGTCGAGGCCGCCAAGACCCGCGCCGTCGAGGCGGCAGACCTGGTTGAGCATGTGGGCCGCATGGGCTCCTCGCCCTTTGAGGCAGCGAGCTTTGACGTTTCGCTCGACGCCGGCTGCGGCATGGGCTTCTCCGCCGTGCATAAGGTGCGCGCCGCCGCTTGCAAGGCGCTGGAAGAGGCCATTCTGGTGCCGTACGATGAGCGTGCCCGCACGCTCGAGCTGCCGGCGATTGTCACCAGTGATTACCGCCCCATGCCCGCGCATTACCGCGATGAGCCGCAGATCTGCGCCACCGTCACCTCGCTCGACGCCGCCGAGGCCGCTCGTGCCGAGGGCGCCACGCGCATCTACATGACCACCGACGCACTCGATGCGGCCGAGCTCTCCCCTGCCGATGCATTTGAGCAGGGTATCGTGCCCGTACTCGACGAGGTCTGCCGCGCCGTCGACCACGAGCGCGTCGATCCCTGGATCAATGCCGGGGCCACCGTCGCCGTTGGCAATATCTCCGAGCTTGCCCTGGCCGCCCAGGTTGGCGCCACGGCCGAGATTCGCTCTTGCCTGCCGGTTCACAACACGCCCTGCATGGAAGCGCTTGCCGAGCGCGGAGCCGGTGCGTTTTGGCTCTCGCCCGAGATCACGCTCGACGAGATTGTCTCGCTCGGCGCCGCCGCGCCCGCGGCTCTGGGCACCACCGTCTTTGGCCGCCCGCGCGTCATGACAAGCGAGCATTGCATTCTGCAGGTTGCCAACGGCTGCATCCACGATTGCGCCAACTGCCGCCTGCGTGCCCGCAAGCTGTCGCTCAAGAATATCGACGGCAAGGTCATGCCCGTCCGCACCGACATCCACGGCCGCTCTCGCCTGTACGATGCCTACCCCATCGACCTCACGCCGCAGGTTCCTCAGCTGCTCGATGCCGGCGTGCGTCGTCTCATGGTGGACGGAACGCTGCTCGAGACGGATGAGGTGGGCCGCGCCGTCGCACGCGTCCGTCGCGCCGTCGAAGCAGCGCAGGCCGACCGCAAGCCCGCCGCCCGCCTACGTGGGGCGACCTCGGGCTGCATGTTTGTGGGAATCAGCTGACCGAAAGGCATACACGTGAACGAAGAACCTCAAGTCCTCTACTGCGACGCCTGGCTCATGGCCATCGACAAGCCCGCCGGCATGATCGTCCACGGCGACGGCACCGGCGAGCGCACGCTCACCGACTACGCCAGCGACCTGCTGCTGGCGATGGGCGACGGCTTTGCCGCGACCGACATGCAGCCGCTCAACCGCCTGGACCGCAACACCACCGGCGTGGTGCTGTTCTCGCTCGACAAGCAGACGCAGCCCGCCTTTGACCAGATGGTCATCGACCACGCTTTCGAAAAGCACTACCTGGCGCTCGCCGAGGGCAAGATCGACTGGAACGAAAAGCTCATCGACAAGCCCATCGCCCGCGACCGTCACGACAGCCGAAAGATGCGCGTCGGCGCCAGCGGAAAGCCGTCTCAGACGCGCGTGAAGGTGCTCAAGCGTCTTAAAAGCCGTCGTGGCCTGCCCACGCGCTCGTATATCGATGTCGAGTTGCTCACCGGCCGCAAGCACCAAATCCGTGTGCATCTGGCGAGCGAGCGTCATCCCCTGGTAGGCGACGACCTGTACGGCACGCCACGTCCCTGTGGCCTCATGCTCCATGCCCACAGCGTGTCCTTTACGCATCCCGTAACCGGCGAGCACATCCACATCGAAGCCCCCTGCCCCTGGGAGCCCTAAACCACCACAATGGGGACAGGCACCTTTGTGGTGGTTTTGCCGCGATGGCTCTGCCGGATTCCCAAACATCTCGATCTGTAACAGCTAAAGCCCATTTTGCGGTCTATCTGTTACAGATCGAGACATTCGAATCCCCTCAAGGGAATAATCTCAATCTGTAACAGTAACTCGGCAAAATCAGTCCCAGATGTTACAGATTGAGACAAAGGGACGGCGCGGTTCGTAAGTATCTCGATCTGTAACACCTAGCCCACTTTTAACGGTCCAGTTGTTACAGACTTAGACAAACCGGCAGACAACGAAAGCGGCGACGCCCGTGATGGACGTTGCCGCTTTTCTATTGAGAAAACTACTCGGTTTTCGTTACTAACCACCACAATGGGGACAGGCACCTTTGTGGTGGTTTTGGTCTTAGCCCGTCCCTTGCTGTTAGACCGTGATGACGTTGTCCATTGCCCGGTACTTGGCGGGGACCTCGCCTGCGGTAATAATCGTTGCGTCACGAAAGTCCGCGAACTTGACGGGCGCCACCATGCCAAATTTACTGGCGTCCGAGATTACGAAGCGCTTGGCCGTATGGCGCATCGAGATACGCTTTACTTGCGCCTCCTCGATATCGGGCGCCGTGAAGCCCTGCTCGGCGGCAATGCCGTTAGAGCCCCAAAAGCCACAGTTGAAGTTGTAGCGGTCTAAGGTTGCCAAGGCATCGGGGCCAACGAGCGCCTCGGTCTCGGGTTTGAGCTCGCCACCCAGCACCACGGTACGCATGCCGCGCAAAGCAAGGCGTTGAGCATGGAGCACGGAATCGGTCACATAGGTGACATCTTCAAGGTGTGGAAGATGCTCGATGAGCCTGAGCGTCGTCGAACCCGAGTCGATGTATACAAAGCTCTCGGGCTCCACAAGTGCCGCCGCACGGGCGCAGATACGCTCCTTGTCGTCGTTATGGAGGTCGCTGCGCTCATTAAGCGTTAGGTCGCGCGTCACGTGCGCGCGCTCCAGACTTGTCGCGCCTCCGTGCACCTTGGCGATACGGTGTGCTCGGTCGAGCGTCTGCAGGTCGCGCCGAATGGTAGACGCCGTCACGCCCAGGGCTTCGGCAAGCTCCGGCACGGTAACCGAGCCGGCCTGCTGAACCATCGACACGATCGCGTTGAGCCTATCTTCCGCTAGCATCGCTTACTCCTCCTCGGGGTACACGACTCCCCAATCGGCGCGAAGCTTGGTCATAAGCTCCATAACATCAGAAGCATAGCCCAGAAGCTCACGCTTCGAATCATCGCCGGCAACGGCCCTCTCCAGGTCGGCCATCTCGTAGCACAGAGCGTATGCCTCGGTGCCAGCGTGGACCTCCTCACGGTGACCGTCTGCAGTCCACACGATGGTCGCGTGATCGGCGCGCGGATACTCGTTGACCTCGATATAGCACTTATCGAAGCTAATAATCGAGCGCTTGGGTTGCTTGGAGTGGAGCGTGAGGCTCACAACACCCAGCTGCTGCTCGGCATTACGGCAGACGATGCCGCCCGCAACGTCAACACCGGTCTCACAGGTGTTGCCCAACGAAACGACCTCAATGGGCTGGCTTGCCATAAACAGGCGCATGACGGACAGGGCATACACGCCAATGTCGAGCATGGCACCGCCAGCAAGGTTGCGGTTGTAGAAGCGATTGGTCAGATCGCCGTACTCCTTGTAGCTACCAAAGTTGAGCTGGGCGAGGTTCATGCGGCCGAACTCACCGGCATCCATGCGACGGCGCAGCTCTTGATACAAGGGCATATGAAGCACCGTGGTGGCGTCCATGAGGACGACGTTGTGCTCGTCGGCGATGGCACGCGCCTCGTCGAGCTCAGCGGAATTGAGGGTAATGGCTTTCTCGCAGAGCACGTGCTTGCCGGCGGCCAGCGCGTCACGCAGATAGGTGATATGCGTGTTGTGCGGCGTGGTGATATAGACGGCGTCGATGCCCGGATCGGCGTAGAGGTCCTCAACCGATTCATAGACCTTCTCGATGCCATACTGCTCAGCAAAAGCCTGAGCCTTGGACAGCGTACGGTTGGCGACGCCCGCAAGCTTGCGGCCGGCAAGAGCGAGAGACTGGGCCATCTGGTTGGCGATAACGCCGCACCCGATCACAGCCCAACGAAGCTCGGGAGCCGTAAAGATATCATCGGGGAATGGCTTGTCCTGGACCGAAGCGAACGCTGCTTTTGCGGCTGCCGCGGAGTCGAGTGGAGCCTGCTTGGAATCTACCATATGTGCCTCCTGTGTCATAGAACGTCTTGCATTTCGGATAGCTCTATATTCGCACAAACACGCGCGTCTGTGCGCGTTTTTGCGTATCTCACCGCTAAACGGTCATTTTTGTCCCGTAAACGGCGCATCTATACGCATATTCACGCAATCCCACGCACGCAAATACGCACAAATGCGAACCGGTCATTGCTCAGAGACAGGGGCTTATGCTTAGAACTCAAAAGACAGGATGATCCGCTTCGCCTTCGCTCATGGCGCGCTGCAGCTCTAAGGACCGTCCCAAACTGCCGACAGAAAAGGAACGTTCCAAACTGCAGACAGAAAAAGAACGTCCCCAGGCGCCGGCATTTCAAGAGCACTCATTTAAGTCTGTCCCCAATGAGTGGGAGTAATCAGAGACCCTTTGCGAGGGAGGCCGGACGTGGCCTTCCTCGTTCTTATTCATGGACTTTAGTCCGTGCCGCGCGGCACGCGCGGCATAGAAAGCCACCCGCTCAGCGGGTGGAGGCCAATTTCCGCTACGCGACAAAAACCTTCCCCCTAGCATGAGGATTGTTCAGGTCATCATACTAGGGGGAAGGTGATTGCTGTGGCCCAGAAAGCCAACAGCCTCGCGTACACGAAATGGCTGTGCAAGTACCGCATCGCACCGAGGTCAAGCTCATCGCCGCCATCGTCGAGAAGCACCCCAAGGTGCGCTTCGCCGCGAGCCGCACCTCGGTCCACGCCGACCTCTACGACCGCATGGAGCAGGCCCTGTGCGAGTGCGTGGCCAACGCGGTGGAGGTCGTCCGCTCCGACATCAGCCCCGCGCTTCTTGTCCACACCGGTCCAAACCTCGTGGGTGTGGCGGTCCAGGGACTCTAGCGGAGGCGGGGCGTCCTGCCCCAAAAACAAATGCAAAAGACGAGCACTTCTTGCCGCTCAATTGGCAAGAAGCGCTCGCCTTTTCTTAACGCGTTGTATGGCGGAGAGAGCGCAAGTTACGCGAGCGCCCTTCTTGCCAGCTCGGCCGCGCCGAGGATTCCTTGGTCGCCGCCGCAGCCCGGGGCGCAGATGTAGCTCTCCATGTCCTTAAGCTCGGCGGTCTGGATGTAGCCACCCAGATATTCGAGGGTCTTCTTGCGGACGATGCCGTAGAGCTGCTCCTGGTGCATCACGCCGCCGCCGAGGACGATGCGGCGAGGCGAGTACATGAGCACGAGGTTCGCGCACATCTGCCCCAGATAATCCCCCTCGAGCGCCCACACCTCATCGTTGTCCGCGAGCTCGGCCGCGGGCTTTCCCCAGCGCGCGGCGATGGCGGGGCCGGAGGCGAGCCCCTCGAGACAGCTCGCGTGGCTCGGGCAGACGCAGCGTCCCTCCTCGGTGGGACGGGTCCTTACCAGCATGTGACCGGCCTCGGGGTGCAGCATGCCGTGAAGGAGTCTGCCCGCGCACATGACGCCCGCGCCCACGCCGGTGCCGATGGTCACGTAGACGGCGTCCTCGAGCCCCTTGCAGCAGCCGAAGACCACTTCGCCGAGGCAGGCAACGTTCACGTCCGTGTCGTAGGCCACCGGAATCCCGAGGGCGTCGGCGAACGCGGCGCGAAGACCATAGCCTCGCCACGCGAGCTTGGGGGTCTGCAGGATGGAGCCGTAGCGCTCGTCGGCGGGGTCGACGCAGGTCGGGCCGAAGGCGCCGATGCCCAACGCGTCCACATCGCGGGCGGCGAACCACTCGATCATCTGCGGGACGGTCTCGGCGGGCGCAAGCGTCGGGGTCTCCATACGGTCGAGGACCTCGCCGTCGCCGGACACCACGGCACAGACCATCTTGGTCCCGCCGGCCTCGAGGGCGCCGAGCCTCATTTGCTTTTCGCTCATGTGATCCTCCTTGCAAAGGGGCGCCCGCAGCCATGGTCAACCGCGGGCGCCCATAACGTTGGCATGTTTCGAGGCGACCCTACCTGGGCACGCGGTCCTGCCTTGCGGCAAACGGGGCGAGCACGGCGTGCGGCTCGCTTTGGTACCAGTAGGCGACGGTGGAGATGTCGTCCTCGCGCTCGTAGAGCTTGATGTCGTCGTTGCCGAGGTCCTGGAATGTCACGCGCAGGTCCTCCTTGAACGAGATCGGGTCGGGAAGGTGCCACCTGTAGAGACCGTGCCTGGGCAGCGCGTCGTCGTTGGTCGCGAGCATCGGGTTCGGGTTCGGCTTGCCCGCGCTGAAGCGGTCGCGCGTGGCGTCGCGCGTCGAGCGGTACGGGTAGCCGGCGAACAGCGTGTTGAAGCACTGCGCCTCGGGCAGCGCGTGGGGCGGCCTGTCGAGAAAGGCCCAGGCACCGCCGAAGTAGTCCTCGGCTCCCGTCGAGGTGACCGTGGGGAACTCCTCGTCGCCGTCGAGGAAGAACTTCATCTCGCCCTCGCCCCACCAATAGCGCTCCAGGGCGCACAGGGCCATGTAGGTGCCGACGTAGTAGCCCTTGCCGCGCACGCCGTCGAGCACGGTGTAGTCGACGCCCCTGCGGGTGCTGCGCTCGCGGTTAAAGCGGGCGTGGAAGTACATGGCGTCGTCCGGCACGTCGGTGAGCGCGTAGTTGAACGTGTAGAAGATGTACTTAATGAACCCGGGGTGCTCGCTCGTAAGCGTGACCTTGGCGTGCTTCCTGAAGGGCATCTCGAAGTAGCAGTTCATGCCGCCCGTCGGGTTCACGCAGATGGGCATCGAGTTGACGATGGCGCGCTCACCGAAGCCGTTGCAGAAGAAGTCGCCGACAGGGCACTCGACCGAGGGGGTCTCCTCGTCGTCCCAGTAGAAGCGCAGCACGAGGTCACGCATGACGAAGCTGCCGGCGGCGGTCTTGTCGGGGACGGTCATCCAGATGTGGCGGATGATGCCGGGGCCCTCGATGTCCGCGAGCGTGATGGTCTCGCCGGACTCAAGGGGCACGCAGCACGAGCCCTTGCGGCCGACGCCGAGGTGGCTGGCCGACATGGCGGCGCGGCCCTTCTCGCCCGTGATGTTCTCGGGGGTGATGGCGCGGCTTTCCTCACCGCCGTGCATCCACACGTCCTTAAGGAACTCTCTCATCGTCGACCTCCTCTATTCGTCGTCGTCGCACTCGGCGGAACTGGCACCGTTCACGTAGATGATCTGCTGGCGCGCCTCGTTGACGAGGGCGTCGAAGTCGAGTTTCTCGTCGGGGCGCGCGAGCGCGACCGTCATGGCGAGCGGGAGGTTGACACCCGCGATCACGTGGATCCGGTCGGAGGCGAAGCGGGAAAAGCGCTGGTTCACGCTGCCGCCGTACGCGTCGGTGAGGACGACGACCTCGTCAGTGCCCGAAAGAGCCGCCTCGACCGCCGCGTCGAGCCCCTCGCCGTTGTCGTTCACGTAGGCGCACACGGCGTTGACGGCGTCGCCCTTACCCGTAAGGAACTCGAGGGTGTCCTTGAAGCCCTGGGCGAGAAGGGAATGGCTCGCCACAACTATCTTTCTCATTGATTCACCAATCTCTTGGGTCGAAGCTAGGCGAGGATGCCGGCGGCGGAGGCGACCATCGCGAGGACGATCACCACGAGGATGAGGGCCGTCATGCTCGCGTTCTTCTTGGTAAGAAGGTAATACGCGCTTCCCGTGATGGCGGCGGGGATCATGGCAGGCAGGATCTTGTCGAGCAGCGGCTGAATCTCCATCGCGACGTCGCCGAAGCTGAAGCTAATCGGGCAGGTGACGCCGATGACCGAGGCGATGAGGCAGCCGACCACGGTGAGGCCGAGCACGGAGGCGGCGGCAGTGAGGTTGGGAAGCTTCTCGCTGAAGTCGGTGACGAGCTTCACGCCCTGCTTGTAGCCGAACTCGAGGGCGTGCATGCGGACCCAGAAGATGGCCAGGATGAGCGCGAACCAGATGCCGGCTCCCACGGGGTTGCCCTCGATGGCCATGTAAGCGGCGATGGAGCCCATGATGGTCGGGATCATGGTCATGAGCAGGGAGTCGCCGACGCCGGCGAGCGGTCCCATGGTGCCGATCTTCAGGTCTTGGACGGCGTCCGCCGCCGCTAGGCCGTCGCGCTCCTCCATGGCCACGCAGGCGCCAAGGATGATGGCGGCGAGCCAAGGCTGGGTGTTGTAGTAGCGGAAGTGGTTGTTGAGCGCTTGCTTATAGTCCTCGTCGTTCGTGTAGATCTTCCTCAGGACCGGCGAGAGGGCGTAGGCGACTGAGGCGCCCTGCTGGGTCTGGTAGTTGAAGGTGCACACGCTCATGAGCCAGCGCCAGTTCGCGTTGCGCAGGTCCTTCTTGGTGACCTTGTAGCCGGAGGGCTTGCCCTCGGCGACGGCGGTGATGTTCTCGTTTTCCATGGTTACTCATCCTCTCCGATGAAGGCGTCTGCGGAAGCGTGGGCGGCGAGCTCGGTGTCCCTCTCGGCACGCTGGTAGAACGCAATCGCGAGGGCAACGCCGACGATGGCGGCGCCGATGATGGGCACGTTCAGGAAGGCCGAGAGGAAGAAGCCGGCGAGCAGGTACTGGAAGTACTTGGCGGTTGGCATGTAGCGGAGCAGCATGGCGATACCGACGGCCGGGAGCATCTTGCCGGCGAGGGTGAGGCCGGAGAGGAACCACTGGGGCATGACCTCGAGGAGCCAGTTGACGGCGGGCTGGCCGAGCGTCACGGAGACAAAGACGGGCAGGGCGGCGCACAGGCCGAAGAGCGCGGGGCAGACCCACAGGATGGCGTTCATCTGATTGAACTTACCCTCGTTGCAGAACTTCTGGGACTTCTCGACGACAAAGCCGTTGAGGATCTTGGCGACGACGTCGAGCTGGATGCCGAGCATGCCGACCGGCAGGCCGATGGCGAGGCCCGTGTCGGAGCCCAGGGTCACGCCGTAGGCGGTGGCGATGATGGCCATCGTGCCGTAGTCGGGAATGGAGGAGCCGCCGAAGCCCGCGACGCCGAGCTGCATGAGCTGAATGGTGCCGCCGATGACAAGGCCGGTCTTCCAGTCGCCCATGACGACTCCGGTGATGAGGCCCCAGAAAACGGCGTAATTGACGAAGATCATCGGGATGCCGTAGTAGTCCACGTGCTTGATGAAGGCCAGCAGGGTCAAAAGGACGACCTGCAGGATAGTGAAGTTGACCATATTTCCCCCTTAGATGAGGTCTGCGACGGAGACGGGCTTGTCGGCGGGCACGAACTGGGCCGTCACCTTGACGCCACGGGCGATGAGCGCCTTGTAGCTCTGGACGTTCTCGGCGGAGGCGTAGGCGCGCTGGGTGAGCTGGATGCCGTCCTCCTTGACGAGCGAGCCGCCGACGACCAGCGACGGGAGCTCGACGCCCGACTCGACCAGGCGAAGCATCGTCTCGGGCTCCTTGGCGATGACGAAGACCTTCTCGCGGTCGTACTTGCCCGCGGCGAAGTTCTTGAGCGCGGTCTGCTCGGAGATGATCGAAACGGCCATGCCCGCGGGGCGCGCCATCCTCATGGTGGACTTCAGGACCTCGTCGCCGGCGACCTTGTCGTCGATGACCATGACTCGGGTCGCGCCCGACACCGGGGCCCACTGCGTCACGATGATGCCGTGAAGCAGGCGATTGTCGATTCGTGCCATAACAACACTCATGTTTGCTCCTATCAAATGAAGTTTTACGTTCGGTACTGCCTCGGCGCTATCCGGATTCGCGCCGGGCAAGGGGTTATCGGATTATTGAGGACGCGCGGTCAGCTTGCGGCGGCGCGGGGAAGGTCACTCGTCGAGCAGGAGGTCCGAGGAGCCGAGGCGCTCTGCTCGCGCCGGGGCGGCGCTCACGCTTATGTAGTCGAAGACATATGCGATCTCGCTTACGGGAACCTCTACGCGATAGCGCGTCGAGATGCTCGAGAAGCTCTGCCTGAAGGACTCGATGAAATCGGCGCGTTCCTCCTCGAAGCGGTCCTGGCCAACGTAGGTCTCAATGGGGTTTCTGGTAACAAGGCGCTCGACGAGACAGCAGAGGTGAACGTAGAGCCCAATGATGGCGTTGCTGCCGATCTTCTCGCCTGTCCTGCGCTGAAGCTCGTGCACGGCGCTCTCGATCTCATGGAATAGCCGCTCCGGGTCGAGGATGGTGATGGAGCGGATGACGTTCTGCAGCGTCATGTTCGAGAGCAGCTTCTCGTGGAAAGAAGAGAGCTCGGAAGCGTCAAGCCACCTGCCGAACACGGCATCAACCTTAGAGGCGGACGCCGTCGACATGATGTCCTCGAGGGCGACGAAGGGGACGGAGGCGACCCCGGGGTCTCCCGTGCCGATGACGGCGCAGACGCGGTGCTCGGAGAAAACGGCGTCGTTCGACCCGTTCGCGACGAGCTGCTTGAAGGGCCTCGTGAGCAGGCGCGCGCCTATGGTGCGCGGGAGGCTCTGCGAGACGAGCTGGCGTATCCTCTCCGCGGCGTCGACCCCGGACTCGGAGCAGAAGACGATGGCGTCCTCACGGTTGACGCGCTCGATCACCTTGCAGTGCGTCACGCACGCGGCGGTCGCATCGCCAAGAACCTCGGCGATGGACTTGCCGCCGAGCAGCCCGACCCCGATCTCGAGCGCAAGACCGGTAGAGACGTTGTTCACCACGCCGATAGTGGAGTCGGTAACGTTCTCGAGGGCCTTATAGGCCTCCTCCAAGGAGCCCATGTCGACGAGGAACACGACCCCGGTGCAGTAGGAATGGCGGTCGACGAGGCGCTGGAGCGGACCGACGATGTCCTTCAGCTGCTGGTCGTAGGGCATGTCGACAGCCTCGTACACATGCATGCCGAGCATACGGTTCGCCGCGTCGGCGATGCTCGTCGCCGTTGAGTAGCCGTGGGACAAGATGACGCAGAGCGTCCGAAGGGCCTTCGCATCGCGAGACTCCGATGCGACGCACAGCGTCAGAAGCGTCTTCGTGAAGTGATCGAGCGAGATTCCCAGCGCCCCTTCCACGTCTGCGGCGACCTGATCGGAGACACTCGAGGCAAACGGCAATTCGGAGGTCACGGCACCGAGGAGATGGGAGATTTGCTCCGCACAGGCAGACTTTCGCTTAGCCAGGCCGATACCCGGCCACAACTGCAGGCAAATCTCCTGGGCCAGTAGAAAAGCGACCTTCCTCGAAAGCTCGATGCCATAAGAAGAGCCTGCGTCGGCAAGGACCGCGCCCACGACGCGCTCGAAGGCGCGCGACCTCGAGGAGGCGACGCCGTGGTCGAAGATCAAGTGATCCTCAACGCCGCGCACAGCGGAGACAGCTTGCGAGACAAGCTCGGAGAAAGAGAGCTCCCCGGCGCAGAATCGCTCATCGAGGGAGCACAGGGCATCGAGCGCCTGCTCGACCGGCCCTGTGCTCTCGGCGGCATCCAGAGACGCGTCGATCAGAACGCCATCGTCGGGCTGTTGATCGATCTGCGCGGAGGAGAGGAGCCCGCTGGGAAGAAGATACGGGCGAACGACGACGTAGTCGCCCTCGCGATTGAGGAACGCTTTGGCGCAGCAGTTCGTCACGCAGGCGCGCAAGCCGGCGATGTTATCGGAAAAGTCCGCGTTCACGAGGCAACGGTATGCGCCGCGGCTGATCTTCACATCAGAACCGATTCGGCACCCCTCGCTGCGCAGGAAGCTCAAGATGAGATCCTCGCGCTCCTCGGGGGTCCGCTCCTTGAGTGAGGGGACGCGGGCACAGATGGGCATTTTGCTGTAGGCCGAGGAAACCTTCAGGTCATCGGCGGATAGCGTCGTCGAAAGAACGAGGCGAGCGCGCGGCGCATCCTGGGAGGCATCGAGCCCGAGGGCCGTCGCAAGGCAGTGCTCCATCGCAGAGGGAGAGAGTGCCTCGATGCCGTTGACAAAGACCACACCCCCGCGCGCTTTCGCGATCGACTCGTCAAGAAGCCCGTTGAACGAGGCGGCGTCCGGGACCCCGGCGCAGTCGATGCGCACATAGGAGGAGTCGCGGGACAGCAAGCCCTGGTTCTTGCCGTACTCGTACACAAGGCGAGAAAGGAAAGACTTACCGACACCCACGCCGCCGCTCAAGAGGATGGGCAGGCCAAACGGAGGGTACTGAACCGCAGCCTTGCACTGCTCGACAACGGAGCTGAGGCTCATGTCGAAGCCCACGGCACGCGCGAAGTCGCGGTGATCGGCGATTCCCGTCGCCTGGATGAGGTCGGCGAGCGAGGCGTACTCGCTTGCAGAGAGCTTTACCTGAAAACGCTTCTGGAACGCGCGGCGATGAAAATAACGGACAGGCCTGCCCGCCACCTTAACCACAAGACCGGCGCGAACAAGGTCGTTGAGGTACTGGCTCGCCAGGCTCCTGGAGATGATGAGTGTCTCGGCGATGTCGGAGGTGGACAGACGGGCAAGGTCGTCGAGCGAGACGGCAGAGGTGAGGGCCTCGAGATGCTCGAGAATCCTGTCCCTCATGTCGACGGGTTTCTTTGCCAAGCTGTCCTGTGTGGTCTTGTCCATGACTTCTTACCTCCTCGTACAAGGAGTATAAGGGGAGAACAGAGAACGGAAGGGGGCGCGTGGGGGAATCAACAGCTCCGAGGAAAAGTCCACCACTTGAGGGGCAGAAAACAACGGCCATTGAACATTCAGGGCCGACGCTCAACACTTCGGCTCGACACTTCGCTTTGGAAAGGGCCCCGGCGCGCCGGGCCTAAAGCTTAACCATGCGCGCGGCGATGCGGGCGCAGTCGCAGGCGGCCTTCTTCTCGAAGGTGTTGTAGTCGACGACCCGGCCCTCGGCGCAGGGCTTGTCGCTGATGGCGCGCACGACGACGAGGGGCACGCCGTTGAGATAGGCGGCCTGCGCGATGGTGCAGCCCTCCATCTCGCAGCACAGGTCGCCGAAGGTGCGAGGATTCGCTCCTTCTGTTCCGCGGGCGAGACGAACTGGTCGCCGGAGACGACGCGGCCCTTGAGGACCTTAATGTCGGGGGCGACGGCGGCCGCGGAGGCGCACGCCGCCAGCAAGGGCCGGAACGGATCGCGCAAGATCAAGGCGTCGCCCGGGAGGTCGGGCGTTACCGTCAGCCGGCGCCGCGTCTGCCGCATCATGAGGGAGAACGGCCTGGCCGGCGCATACGGCAGGAAGAGGTTCAAGGTGCACCCCGGGGCGGTCAACGAGGCCGACGTGCCGAACGTCGTCGCGCGCGGCTTCGGCGGCAGGGCGCCGTGCACCCATATATGCAGCGACTTGGCCTGCGTGCGCGTCGGGGCGTCGTGGAACTACGTCTGCCTGCTCGTCGACCTCTGCAACGGGGAGATCGTCGGCCACTCCGAAGGACCGAGGAGGGACGCGCGAGCGCCGAGCCAAGCTCTTGGATTACGTGCACTGGTACAACAACTTCAGGATCCACTCGACGCTGGGCTACATGTCGCCGGTCGAGTTCAGGGAGGCGGGGCCGTCCCTCCCGGAATCGTCCAAATAAGTGTTGCCAATCCATAGCCAATCCAGCCATCATCTTCGCGAAGGCGGACGTCAGGAAAAGCTCGGCTTGAGCTCGGTCGGACGCGGTCTGTGGGGCATCATTCAGGCTCAGGGGGTCTCCTTGTTTTCTTCGGTCGCAACCTGAATGATAGGGACGGCCCCTTCTCTCTTTCCCCTTCGTTTTCGACGCGTCACCCTCTCGGCGGGCTTAAGGCCCGCACTCGCGGGTGCAGGGGCTACGCCCAAATCCCAAAAACATAACGCCGTGCTCGAAGCGTTTCCGGACGTCAGCGTAATCTCAAATCCCGTTCGTCAACTCATGGGCAAGCCACCTGAGACTACTCATTTCTCCTACTGGCAATGAAGACCTGCGACCTGCAGTTTTGCAAACTGCTTGAAAGCCACCTGCGTTGATTCACTTCCTATTGCAGCTGGCGGCTTGCACGCGAAAAGGCATTTAAGTTTCAAAACGGGCGTTTTCGGCGCTATCGAGCCTCCAAAGACATCCCGCCGCGCCCTTTGGGACAAAAACAAAAACTCAAAGCCCTGAGTTCGAAAATAGTTTTTGGAGTTGTCCCGACTTTTGTCCCCGAAGCCGACGAAACGCGACAGGGTGTCACCTGGCGGCACTCGATTCGAGACGGCACCGAAAACTGGATGCAACCGGAATGACGGGACGGCAGAACCGAAGCCATCGAGTGGGGATAGAAAAAGGCCCGGGTGCCGTGGCATCCGGGCCTTTGCTAGCAACTTAACTGTTGCGGGCAGCTTAGAACTTGTGGCCGCACTTCTTGCAGACGCGCAGCTTATTCTTGCCGTCCTTCTCGTGACCGACGCGGGTAACCTTACCGCACTCGGGGCAAACGAGATTGACGTTGGAGGCGTCGATGGGAGCCTCCTGCGAAACGATGCCGCCCTGCTGGTTGGCAGCGTTGGGCTTGACGGCCTTCTTGACGACCGAAACGCCCTCGACAACGACCTTGTTCTCGGCGGGGAGAGCACGCAGGACAACGCCCTGCTTGCCGCGATCCTTACCAGAGAGAACCTGGACCTTATCGCCCTTCTTGATATACATATATCTCCCCTAACTACAGGGTCTCGGGAGCGAGCGAGACGATCTTCATGTACTTCTTGTCACGAAGCTCGCGAGCGACGGGCCCGAAGATACGGGTGCCGACGGGCGAACCATCGTTGTTGATGACAACGCAGGCGTTCTCATCAAAGCGAATGTAGGAGCCATCCTTGCGGCGGATCTCCTTAACGGTGCGAACGACGACGCAACGGACAACGTCCTTCTTCTTGACGTTGGCGCCAGGGGTAGCCTCCTGGACAGCACCGATGAACACATCGCCGATGCCTGCATAACGACGCTTGGAACCGCCAAGCACCTTGATGCAGCGAATCTTGCGAGCGCCGGAGTTGTCGGCGACGTTCAGCATGGTTTGCATCTGAATCATGGTAGATGTTCCTCCGAACTAAGAACCGAAGAGAGGTGCGCAGCCTTTATACGGCCCGTGGTATGCAAGCCAGACATACGCACATCTTCGGAAACGTACAAGTCGTAAGAGCGACTGCTTATTTAGCGCGCTCGACGACCTCGATGAGGCGCCAACGCTTCATCTTGGACATAGGACGGGTCTCCATAACGCGGACGGTATCGCCCACGCCAGCCGTGCACTCCTCGTCGTGAGCGTGCAGCTTCTTGGAGCTGGTCATCATCTTGCCGTACTTGGGGTGACGCTTGCGCTCGGTGATGGTGACAACAATGGTCTTGGCACCGGAGACGGAGGTAACGACACCCGTACGGACCTTACGCGAGTTACGCGAATCAGTCATGTTCTCTCCTTAGGTCCTACTCGGCGACAGCGGACTTCTCCGCTGCGATCTCGCGGGCGCGCTGCTCCGTGAGGACGCGAGCGATGTCCTTCTTCACGGTGTTTACGCGAGCGGTGTTGTCCAGCTGGCTGGTGGCCATCTGGAAACGAAGGTTAAAGAGCTCGGCGCGCATTTCCTTCAGCTTCTCAACGAGCTGAGCGTCCGAGAGCTCACGAATCTCTGCGGGCTTCATTAGTTCTCCTCCTTGGCGGCGGCGGCGTCCTCAGCAGCCCACTTGGCCTCGAGAGCGGCCTCCTCAGCCATCTCCTTCTCGATGCGCTGCTCAGCGTTCTTGGCAGCAACAATCTTGGTCTTGATGGGGAGCTTGTGCTGCGCAAGACGCAGAGCCTCGCGAGCGACCTCCTCGGGAACACCCTTGACCTCGAACATGATGCGGCCGGGCTTGACGACGGCCACCCACTCCTCGGGGTTACCCTTACCAGAACCCATGCGAGTCTCGGCAGGCTTCTTGGTGATGGGCTTATCGGGGAAGATCGTGATGTAGACACGACCGCCACGCTTCATGTAGCGGGTCATGGCAATACGAGCGGCCTCAATCTGACGGTTGGTGATCCAATGGGCCTCGAGAGCCTGGATACCAAACTCGCCGAAATGCAGCTCGGTATTACCCTTGGCCTGGCCCTTCATGGAGCCACGCTGCACCTTGCGGTGAAGAATACGCTTAGGGGCAAGCACTACTGACCCCTCCTCTCGGAGTTACGACGACGAGGACGGGAAGAGCCCTCGAGTGCAGGGTTGGGAACGGGCTGGCCCGGGAGCTTCTCGCCCAGGTAGATCCAGACCTTCACGCCGCAAGCGCCCATGGTGGTGCTGGCGACAGCCGTGCCATAGTCGATCTTGGCGCGGAGGGTGTGCAGAGGCACGCGACCCTCACGGTACCACTCACGACGGCCCATCTCGGCACCGCCGAGACGACCGGAGCACTGGATACGGATGCCCTTAGCGCCGGCCTTGCGGGCGGACTGGACAGCCTTGCGCATAGCGCGACGGAAGGCAACGCGGCCCTCGAGCTGCTCAGCGATGGACTGAGCAACGAGGTTGGCGTCGAGCTCGGGGCGCTTGATCTCGACAACGTCGACGGAGAGCTGGCCCTTGGAGACGCCAGCGACCTTCTCGAGCTCGGTGCGGAGGGTATCGATCTCGGCACCCTTCTTACCGATGACAACGCCGGGGCGAGCGGTGAGGATGATGACCTTCACCTTGTCGCCAGCGCGCTCGATCTCGACGCGGGAGACAGCTGCGCGGGAAAGACGCTTCTCGAGGTACTTGCGGATCTCGAGATCGTTACCGAGGGTCTTAGCGTAATCCTTCTCTGCGAACCAGCGGGAGCGCCAGTTCTCGGTGATGCCAAGACGGAAGCCGGTGGGGTAGACTTTCTGACCCATACAGCTTTACGCCTCCTTTCGAGGAGCAACGACGACGGTGATGTGGGAAGTACGCTTCAGAATGCGAGAAGCGGAACCCTTGGCGCGGGGACGGATGCGCTTAAGCGTCGGACCCTCGTCAACATAGGCAGCGGCGACAACCAGGTTGTCGGCACGCAGACCGTTGTTGTTCTCGGCGTTCGCAACGGCGGAACGGAGAACCTTCTCGACATCCACGGCGACGGCGCGGTCGCAGAAGTGGAGGATGTCGAAGGCCTGAGAGACAGGCTTGCGGCGGATCAGATCGACCACCAGGCGGGCCTTGCTGGGGGAAACACGCACGTACTTAGCGACGGCGCGAACCTCGGTGGCCTCAGTTTCAATAGACTTAGTTGCCATTTACGGTTAACCCCCTATTTGGCCTTGTGGCCACGGAACGTACGAGTCGGCGCGAACTCGCCGAGCTTGTGACCAACCATGGACTCGGTAACATACACGGGCACATGCTTGCGGCCGTCGTGGACGGCGATGGTGTGACCAACCATCTCGGGGAAGATGGTGGACGCGCGGGACCAGGTCTTCACGACGTCCTTCTTGCCAGCCTCGTTCATCGCGGTGATACGCGAGAGAAGGCGAGTCTCCACGAACGGGCCCTTTTTGAGACTTCTGCTCATAAGTGCTTTCTCCTAAAACTCGGTATCCGAAATTACTTCTTACGGCGACGAATGATGTGCTGGTTCGAGACCTTCTTCTTCTTGCGCGTACGAAGGCCCTTCGTCGGCTTACCCCAGGGGGTAACAGAGGGACGACCAGAGGTGTGGTTCTTGCCCTCGCCACCGCCGTGCGGGTGGTCGACAGGGTTCATGACGGTACCGCGGACGGTCGGGCGCACGTTCATGTGACGCTTACGGCCGGCCTTGCCGATGACGATGTTGGCGTGATCGGCGTTGCCGACCTCACCGACGGTGGCGCGGCAGGTAACGAGGATGCGGCGCATCTCGGAGGAAGGCATACGGACGATAGCGTACTTGCCCTCCTTACCCATCAGCTGGCAGGAGTTACCGGCGGAACGGGCGATAGCAGCGCCCTTGCCCGGCTGGAACTCGACGGCGTGGATGAGCGTACCGACGGGGATGTCGGCGAGGGGCAGAGCGTTGCCCGGCTTGATGTCGGCGTCAGAACCGGACATGATGGTCTGACCGACCTCGAGGCCCTTGGGGGCCAGGATGTAGCGCTTCTCACCGTCAGCGTAGTGCAGCAGAGCGATGCGAGCGGAACGGTTCGGATCGTACTCGATCGTGGCAACCTTGGCGGGCACGCCGTCCTTGTTGCGCTTGAAGTCGATCACGCGGTAACGACGCTTCACGCCGCCGCCCTGGTGGCGGGTGGTGATGCGGCCGTTGTTGTTACGACCGGCCTTCTTGGGCAGGGGCTCGAGAAGAGACTTCTCGGGCTTGGTGCAGGTGATCTCGGAGAAGTCGGAGATCGTCTGCCAACGCCTACCAGCGGAGGTCGGCTTAAGGTGCTTTACAGCCATTACAATCCCTTTCAATAGGAATCCGTTAGCCATCGCAGACAGGGATTCGAGGTTCTGCCTCGGGTGCGATGACACCGGACGTATACACGGTTCCGGGCGTGTCCATTTTATACGCCCAAAACCTTGAGCTCTCGCCTCCCCTATTTGGGAGGCATGAGCTCACTCAACAGCAGCGAGTCTTAGGCCTGGTTGCCAAAGACCTCGATGGTGTCGCCCTCGGCCAGCGTGACGATGGCCTTCTTCCAAGAACGGGTCTTGCCAGCGACATAGCGCACGCGCTTGGTCTTAGGCTTGACCGTCAGGGTGTTCACGCGAACGACCTTGACGCCGAAGATCTCCTCGACAGCGTCCTTGATCTGATACTTGTTAGCATCCTTGGCGACCTCGAACGTGTACTTGTTCTGCTCCATGCCGGAGAAGGAACGCTCGGACACGATCGGACGGATGATGATCTCGTGGGCGGTCATTTATGCAAGCACCTCCCCGAAGTGAGCGGCGATGTCGGCGGGCATCAGCACGGCGTTGTTGTTGACGAGATCGTAGGTGTTGGCCTCGTCGGCAGTGATGATGAACGTCTTGGGAATGTTGCGGAACGACAGGTAGGCGTTGACGTCCTCGTCGCGAACGATGATGGTCAGACGCTTGCCCTCAAGGCCGAGAACCTTGAGCATGGCGACGGCAGCCTTGGTGGAAGGCTTCTCGAAGCCGTAGTCGTCGACGAGCACGAGCTCGCCATCGGCCAGCTTGGCGGACAGCGCGGAGCGCATAGCCAGCTTGACCTCCTTGTTGTTCATACGCTTAGCGTAGGAACGGGGCTTGGGGGCGAAGACAACGCCACCGTGACGCCACTGGGCAGCACGGATGGAACCCTGGCGGGCACGGCCGGTGCCCTTCTGACGCCAAGGCTTCTTGCCGCCACCGGAAACCTCAGAGCGACCCTTAGCAGACTGGGTGCCCTGACGCCAAGAGGCCATCTGGCACTTGACGATGTGGTGCATAACGTGGATGTTCGGCTCGATGCCGTACACCTCAGCGGCGAGCTCGGCCTCGGCGACCTTCTTGCCCTCGCTGTTCTTTACTTCAAACTTTGCCATTTAAGTGTTCTCCTTGGTATGACGCTGGGCTAAATGGGCTGGGCCCTTAGGCCATACGGATGGCGACGAGACCATTCTTGGCACCCGGGACAGCGCCCTTGACCAAGATGAGGTTCTGCTCGGCATCGATGCGGACAACGGAAAGGTTCTTGACGGTAACGCGCTCGTTACCCATGTGACCGGCCATCTTGACGCCCTTGAGGACGCGCGCAGGATAGGCGCACTGACCGATAGAACCGGGGTGACGCTGGAAGTGAGAACCATGCGTCATAGGACCGCGGCGCTGACCCCAGCGCTTGATGCGACCCTGGAAGCCCTTACCCTTGGAGGTACCGATGACGTCGACCTTCTCGACATCAGCGAAATCAGCGACGGTGACGACCTCGCCGACCTTGTGCTCCTCGCCGTTCTCAACGCGGACCTCACGAAGGAAACGGACAGGCTCGACGCCAGCCTTGGCGAAGTGACCAGCCATGGGCTTGTTCACGTTCTTGGCCTTGATGTCGCCGAAACCGATCTGGACGGCGTCATAGCCGTCGGTTGCCTGAGTTTTAACCTGCGAGACAGCGCAGGGGCCAGCCTGGATGACCGTGACGGGAACGACGTTATCGCTCTCGTCCCAAACCTGGGTCATGCCAATCTTGCGGCCGAGAATCATGCTGATCAAGATATGATCCCAACTCTCGCGTGGTCTTGGGACAATGCGTACACCACCGAGCGTACGCCCCTAGAGGACCACTACTTACACGACGTGCTCCCCAGCCTTGTATTTCGCCCGGACTACCTGACAACCCTATTAAGCAGGCATTTTGTCCAGCCAGAATACTCCCCTGGTTACACACAGCTGTTTAGTATACACGGCTGCGGGCGTATCCATCGAGATTCATATTTCACTCACATTGTTTACGCAGGTAAAGTGCGTGGCACGTTCCCAGTGTGCGGCGGAGGGGGCGGGCCTGAGACATATTAAGGTTGCTGCTCTACAGTCCTGCTCACGACGGAGAGCACATTAAGTGCTCTCCTGTTCGTGCGGAACTCGCGACAACCTTAATATGTCTCAGGCCCGCCCCCTCCGCCGCACACTGGGAACGCCACGTTGATGTCTGCTTAACTCTGCTCGTTCAGGCTAATGACTTTGTTGGGGGTCCACAATTTGCTGCAAGGTGAACTTGCATTGGGGCGCATCGTCCTCTTCTCGCGCATCATCAAAATCGAAAATCATGATGGCGCAATTGGGGAGTTTTGCTGGGAGCTCGAAACCCTCTGGGGCTGCAGCCTTGATGAATTGGCGGCTGGCGCTGCCGTGGCTTACTGCTAGGAGGGTTTCGATGCCCTCGGCGCCCATGAGATTGGTGAGGGTGCCCACCATGCGCTCCTGCAGGGCATGGCTTCCTTCTCCGCCAAATGGGATCAGGTCCTCGCCGGGGTCCCAGACGTCGGTGGGTAGGGCGTCGTGGGGGCCTTCTTCGAAGGTGCCGTAGCTGCGCTCGATGATGCCTTCGCAGGGCTCGACTGCTGCATCCCGGCCGAGGAGTTCGGTTGCGACGAGACTTGCCGTGTCCATGGCTCGGCCTAAGGGCGAAGAGACCACTTTGTCGGGGACGACGCCGTGGGCTTTGAGCCATGCGGCTGCCATTCCCGCTTGTTTGCGGCCGAGGTCGGTCAACGGAGAATCGCAGCGGCCCTGGACCAGCTTTTTAACGTTGAATTCTGTCTGACCGTGGCGGAGTAGATATAGACGCTTCATGCTCTCCCCTTCTGTATAACTTGCTCTACCGGCGCAGCCCTACTCGTGGGTATGGCCTACGTAGTCTTCGTCGATCGTGATCTTGGCAATCGACTTGGGATATTCGGATTCGACACGTTTCGCCAACGCGCGCTTTAGGTCCTCGGCGTTCATCGCCAAATCCGAGGGTCGCACGCAGTCAAAAATCACATTGGTGTGCGTGGGGCCCGGTACGCAACGCAAGTCGTGAATCGAAAGGCGGCTATCAATCTCCTGAGCCATGGCGTGAATGCGCAAGCGCATGCTCGCCACTTTGGGGTCGTCGGTCACGATGGGGTCGTAATGGAGCGTGACGATCATGCCGTCTTCGTTCCTAAACGACTGCTCGATGTTATCGAGCGTGTCGTGGCTTTCCAGCGGGCTTGCCTCGGCCGCCATCTCGGCGTGCGCGCTTGCAAACTTCCTGCCCGGACCGTAATCGTGAACCATTAGGTCATGAACACCCAAAACGCCGGGGTAGCTCATGATCTTGTCTCGGATGTGCTTGACCAACTTGGGATCGGGTGCCTGGCCCAAAAGCGGGCTTACCGTATCCTGGATGAGCTCAAAGCCGCTCCAGCCAATATAGGCGCCAACGGCAAGGCCGACCCATGCGTCAAGATTGATGTGCGTCACCTGCGAAACAATTGCGCACGCCAGCACAGCACCCGTAGCTAGGACATCGTTCTTTGAGTCCTGAGCGGTCGCATGCAGCGTCTCGGACTCAATACGATCGCCGAGCTTTTGGTTGAGGGCCGCCATCCAGAGCTTTACGACCATCGAAAGCACTAGAACCGCCACCAGGGCAAGCGAGAACTCGACAGGCTCGGGGTTGACAATTCGCTCCACCGACGACTTCACCAGCTCAACGCCAATCAGCAGCACGAGCGCCGCCACGACCAGACCCGAGAGATACTCGTAGCGGCCATGTCCGTAAGGATGCTCGGGGTCGGCCGGCTTGCCCGCCAGCTTAAAGCCAAGCACGCTCACGATGTTCGAGCTGGCATCAGACAGGTTGTTCATAGCGTCCGCCACAATCGAAACCGATCCCGACAGCACGCCAATTGCACCCTTCGCAGCGCAAAGCGCAACATTGGCGAGAATACACACTATGCCCGTCAACGTTCCCACGCGCGCACGGTCGCCCTGCGCACGACGAACAATCCACTCGACCATCCTCATCAGTCCCCACGGTACTACCTATATATCTATTGCTCAAACGGATTGTAGTGTAGCCACTTTGTCCTCCAGATACAAAAAGGCCGCAGCCCACACGGGCCGCAGCCTTGGAATATGACAAAGGAATCGTCCTTTTGTCGCACAGATTTATGCGCTTGCTTCAGCAGCGCTCGCCACTGTTTCGAGCGAATCAGCTTCGTCTTCTGCCGCCTGCACCTTTGTCGGCACCACGCCAAAGCAGTAGCTCAGCACCGCAGACACCGCAAATGCTGCGCCGCCGGCAGCGCAGCACCACAGCAGATTCGAGATGCCGCCCGTGGCAAAGCCAATGACCATAAGAACATTCGTCATACCGATAGTATAAGCCGTAACGTGGCCTACGGCCGCAACAAGGCCTCCGACGGCGCCGCCAACGGCCATGCACGTCAGACACCTGCCATATTTAAAGCCGCATCCGTACAGCGCTGGCTCGCTTACGCCGCCAAGAATACCCGAGATTGAATAGCCCAGCATGAGCGCCTTCTCGTCCTTATCCGCAACGCGGAGCGACGCGCCAAAGGGCATACCCCAAACGGCGAACGTTGCCATCGTCGCGGCGATCAGGATGCACGAATCCGTTCCCACACTCATAAACTGCGCATAGGCGAGCGATAGGACAACGTTGCTGACACCCGCGATCTTAAGAAACTCCCAGCCCGCGGCAAGCCCCATGAGCGTGAGCAGCGACACGATGCCACCGGAATTGCCAAGCATAAACATAAGCTGTCCCAACAGCATGCCCAGATAGCTGCCTGCCGGCGCCGTAACACACAGCGACACCGGAACCATAACGAGCATGGTTGCAAACGGTACAAAAGAAAACGCCACAGCCTGAGGGATAGTGCGCTTAAAGAAACGCTCCACCTGCCATAGCACGGGCACCGAGATGAGAACCGGAATAACAGTCGTTGTGTAATCGTTGACCGGCGCGGGAAGCAGACCATACACGAAAGCCATCGCTGCCCCCGTCGTCGATGCGGCATCGACGAGCTTAAGCAGATCGGGCGCAATCAATACGCCGCCCAGCATCATGCCCAGCTGCTCCGAGCAACCGAGCTGGCGGGCGGCCGCCCAACCAAGATAAATGGGCAAAAAGTAGTAGCCGGCGTTATAGAGCCAACTGTAGAACAGGCGATAGATTTCGGAATCGGCAGACCACAGGCCCAGCATGCCTTCGCCCATAACGACGGCGGCGGTGCGGAACAACGCCGCGCAAACAATAAACGGCAGCGCCGACATCATGCTTTTGGACAGATAGTCCACCACGGCCATGGCGTTTGATGAAACCGTCGTTGTAAACGAGGTGTTAGAAACTTGTGACATGGAACGCCTTTCCCAATGTGACATGCGGGCTGTCCCTTTGTCACATCGTGCGGTACTGACCGATTGCGCGGTACTTTTCGTAGCGGAGGTTTGTGAGGGTCGCGTCGTCGAGCTGCCCAAGCGTATCGAAGGCATCAAATGCCGAGGACATGACGGCACCGGCGATCTCCTCATGCGACAGGCCCCTATCGTCGACAATGCCGTCGATGATGCCGAGCGCCAACAGATCGGGGGCCGTGAGCTTAAGCGCCTCAGCGGCCTCATTCGCGCGCTCGGTATCCTTCCACAGGATCGACGCACAGGCCTCGGGGCTCACGACCGAATAGGCCGAGCTTGAGAGCATCAGGATGCGGTCGGCCACGGACAGCGCCAGCGCGCCACCAGAGCCGCCCTCGCCTGTCACCACCGAGACAATCGGCGTCTTAAGGCCGCTCATCTCCATGAGATTCTGGGCAATCGCCTCGCCCTGGCCGCGCTCCTCGGCACCGATGCCGCAAAACGCGCCCGAAGTATCAACCAGGCACAGAACCGGCCGACCAAATTTCTCGGCTTGGTGCATCAGGCGACGTGCCTTGCGGTAGCCCTCGGGATGTGCCATACCAAAGTTGCGACGCATGCGCTCTTTGGTCGTGGTACCGCGCTCGATGGCGATAACCGTCACGGGTCGCCCGTCTTTCCAGCCGATGCCGCCCACCACGGCAGCATCGTCGCCAAAGTAGCGGTCGCCGTGCAGCTCTACGAATCCGTCGAGACCCAACGAGATCATCTCGCCTGCCGTGGCGCGGTTCGCCGAGCGAGTCTGTTTGACGATTTCGAGCGCGCTTTTTGGTGCGACCGAGCGCTTAAACAAGTGTCCCAGCTTTTTGTCGCGACGACCCGTATGCACGATCTCATGCGGTGCCCCCAGGCCGGGCGCGTGCCCTTCGTGCAGCGCCAGCAGCTCGCCTACCGTGAGCGCAATCTCACCACGCGGAACAACGGCATCGCAAAAGCCGTGCTCCAGCAAAAACTCGGAACGCTGGAATCCCTTGGGCAGACGCTTGTGCATGTTCTGCTCGATCACGCGCGGGCCGGCAAATGCCGTCAGGGCATCGGGCTCGGCCAGGATAATGTCGCCCTCCATGGCAAAGCTCGCGGTTACACCTCCGGTCGTGGGATCGGTGAGCACCGTGATATACAGGCCGCCCGCCTCGCTGTGGCGCCTAACCGCCGCAGAAATCTTGGCCATCTGCATGAGCGAGGTCACGCCCTCCTGCATGCGGGCGCCGCCCGATACGGTAAAGCCAACGACCGGCAGCCCCAACTCGGCCGCGCGCTCAAAGACACGACAGATCTTCTCGCCCACCACGGAGCCCATTGAGCCCATCATAAAGTTGGCATCCATAAAGAAGAGCGCGGTATCGCAGCCGCAGATTTTGCCCCTGCCGCACACAACGGCATCGCGCTCGCCCGAACGCTCGCTCACGCTCTTAAGCTTGTCGGCATAACCGGGAAACGAGAGGAAGTCCTTCGACGCCAGATTGGCATCCCATTCCTCAAAGGTACCCGCGTCGACCGTCATGCGCATGCGCGCGCGACCGCTCACGCGAAAGTGTTTGCCGCAACGAGGGCAGACCTCGAGGTTGTCGTGCAGGCGCGCCTCATCGATCACACGGCGGCACTCCGGGCATTTGACAAACACGTGGCGCGCGGGGAACTCGGCGCACGACTCGGTTATCGGCCCCTCAAGGACATTGACCGTCTTCGCTTTTCTATTCATCAGCATAGAGATGCCCCATCAGATCGGTGTGATACATGCCCGACAAAAACTCGTCGTTTGCCAGCACGTCGAGCTGAAGCTCGCTATTTTCGCTCACGCCCTCAATCACGAGCTCGCCCAGGGCCGAGCGCATCTTGCGAATGGCACCGTCACGCGTGGGCGCGCACACGATGAGCTTGCCGAGCATGGAGTCGTAGTACGGCGGAACTTTCGCTCCGGTAAACATGGCGGAATCCCAGCGCACGCGCGGACCACCCGGCACACGCAACGCGGTGACCGTTCCGCATGACGGCAGAAAGTCCGGCGTTTCGGCATTGATGCGGCACTCCATGGCGTGGTTGCGCACCGGCATGTCCTCCTGCTCAAAGGGCAGAGGCTGGCCGGCAGCCACGCGCAGCTGCCACTTGACCAAGTCGGTATCGGTCACAAACTCCGTGACCGGATGCTCAACCTGCAAGCGCGTGTTCATTTCCATAAAGTAGAAATTACCGTCATCTGAGTACAAAAACTCAATGGTACCGGCGCCCTCATAGCCAACGGCACGAGCCAGGTCGCGCGCGGCCTTGTGCATGCGCGCGCGAATATCATCGCGTCCGTCGAGGCACGGCGCGGGGCTCTCCTCGATCAGCTTTTGGTTGCGGCGCTGCACCGAGCACTCGCGCTCGCCGAGCGAAAACACATGGCCCTGCTTATCGGCCATAATCTGTACCTCAACGTGATGCGCCGGCGCAACGAACTTCTCCATGTAGCACTCGCCGTCGCCAAAAACGGCCTCACCCTCGGCACGCGCCTCGATGAACGCCTTTGCCGCATCTTCCACGCGCTCGACCTTGCGAATACCGCGACCGCCGCCGCCCGCGCGCGCCTTAATAAGCACGGGGCAGCCGATGCGCTCGGCCTCGGCCGTTGCTTCCTCGGGGCTTTTGAGCAAATCGCAGCCCGGCACGATGGGCACGCCCGCAGCAGCGGCCGTTCGGCGTGCGGCGTCCTTGTCGCCCATGCTGTCGATCACCTCGGCCGAAGGACCGACAAACGCCAGACCGAACTTGTCGCAGTCGCGCACGAAGCTCGCCTTCTCGGAAAAGAAGCCATAGCCGGGATGAATTGCCTTAGCTCCCGACTTTACGGCACAGGTGAGCACGGCATCGTCGTTGAGGTAGCTCTCGGCAAGACGCGGGCCGCCGATGCAATACGCCTCGTCGGCAAGCTGCACGTGTAGCGCGTCCGCATCGGCCGTGGAATAAACGGCGACGGTCTTGATGCCCATATCGCGGCACGCGCGGATAACACGGACCGCGACTTCGCCGCGGTTGGCGATGAGCACTTTGTCGAACATGGAGCCTTCCTTAACTTTCGTGCATGAGTGCAAAAGACATATCGGCGCGGCAGCAAACCTCACCGTTGACGCTCGCAGTACCCGTCGCAAAGCGGAACGGCCCGCGTGCACGCGTGATGGAGCACACCAGATCCACCGTGTCGCCCGGGCGCACCGGACGCTTAAAGCGCACCTTGTCCAGACTCGTGTAGAACGGCGTCGCGCCGCGCGCCTCCTCATCGCCCATCAGCAGCACGCAGCAGTTCTGGGCGAGCATCTCGCACTGAATCACGCCGGGAACGACCGGGTTTCCCGGAAAATGTCCCTGCAAAAAGTACTCGTCGCCTGTAATCGTGATCTTGCCGTGGGCCTCGTCGCCCACCAGCTCGGCTTCGTCGAGCAAAAGCATCGGCTCGCGATGCGGTAACAGCTTCTTGAGCTCTTCTTTGTTCATGGATATCACCTATCCGATCCTCATGAGGCAGCTGCCAAACTCCACGAGGTCGCCGTCGGCCACGCAGATCTCGAGCACCTCACCGTCTGCCTCGGCCGTCACCTCGTTGAGAACCTTCATGGCCTCGATGATGCAGAGGGTCTCGCCGGCCTTGACCTTGGAGCCCACGCGCACAAACGGCTCGTCGCCCGGCGCAGGGGCAGCATAGAAGACGCCCACCATGGGAGCAGTCACCTCGGTGCCCTTGGGCTCCGGCGCGGCGGCAGGTGTCTGCGTGGCGGGTTCCGGTGCGGCAGGCGCGACTGTGGGAGCTGCAACTTGAGCGGCCATGGCGCTCGGCATAGGCATGGGCACGGCAACCGGCTGCGCCACACTCGCGCGCTCGAGTTCGACCGCGGTGCCATCGGGCTCCTCAACGCGTACGCGCGTAAGGCCGCGGTCCTCCATCACATCGGCTATCTCGGCAAGTCTTTTGGAATCCATGCTCTAGCTCCTCGTATATCTACGCAGCGCGATGGCGGCGTTGTGCCCGCCAAAGCCCAGGTTGGTCGAAAGCGCCCAGGTAAGGTCGGCGCGAACCGCGCGATTGGGCGTGTAATCAAGATCGCAGGCGGGATCGGGCGTGTGGTAGTTAATGGTCGGCGGCACCACGCCCTGCTCGAGTGCCATGGCGCAGGCCATGACCTCAATGGCCCCCGTGGCACCGATCATGTGCCCCGTCATCGACTTGGTCGACGAGACATGTGCGGCGCGCGCCGCGTCCTCGCCGAGCGCCCGCTTAATGCCTGTCGTCTCGGACGAATCGTTGAGCTTGGTCGAGGTGCCGTGGGCGTTGATGTAGAGACCCTCGGAAGGCTTGACGTCGCCCTCGGCTACCGCCAGCGATATCGCGCGGGCAATGCCGGCAGCCTCGGGATCGGGACTCGTGATGTGATAGGCATCATCGGTGTTGCCGTAGCCCACGACCTCGGCATAAATGTGCGCACCGCGCGCCTGCGCATGTTCCATGCTCTCGAGTACCAGCACGCAAGCGCCCTCGCCCATCACAAAGCCGTCGCGGTCTGCATCGAACGGACGGCAAGCCGTCGCAGGATCGGGGTTGGTGGTCAATGCGCGGCAGGACGTAAAGCCTGCAACGGCATCGGGGATAATGGCCGCCTCGGCGCCGCCCGCGAGGATCGCGTCGGCATAGCCGTGCTTGATGGCGCGGAACGCCTCGCCCACCGCATGGGCCGAGGTCGCGCAAGCAGTCACGACTGGCAGGGTCGGTCCCTTTGCCTTGTGGCGGATCGCGATATTGCCCGAAGCCATGTTGGGGATCATCATCGCAATCATATAGGGCGATGCGCGGCGAGGTCCACGATCGGCGATCGTGTGGACGTTGTCGACGAGCGTCTGCATGCCGCCCACGCCCGAGCCCACGTAGACGCCCAGGCGCTCACGATCGATGGCGCCTTCGACATCAAAGCCCGCATCGTGCATTGCCTCGTCCGAAGCCACCAGCGCAAACTGAACGCAGGGGTCCAGATGCTTGGCGTCGCGCTTGCCAAAGTACTCGTTGCCGTCAAAGCCCTTGACTTCGGCCGCCACCTTGACGGTAAACGCATCGGTATCGAAGTGCGTGATCGGGCCGATGCCACAGGTCCCGGCGCACATGGCCGCCCAGGTGGCAAGCGCGGTGTTGCCGAGCGGCGATACGGCACCGATGCCGGTGATTGCAACTCTCTGTTCCATCATGGTCTCCTCATCCAAGCCGTTCTTCGGCCCTGGTTTCTACATCGCCATTCCGCCGTCGACGCGCACGACCTCGCCCGTAATGTAAGCAGCCGCATCGCTCGCTAAAAAGCGCACCACGCCGGCCACTTCCTCGGGACGTGCCATGCGCTTAAGGGGAATCTGTTCCTCGGTTGCCGCACGCACCTTCTCCGAGAGCTTTGCCGTCATATCTGTCTCGACAAACCCGGGAGCGACCGCGTTCGCTCGTACGCCACGAGGCGCAAGCTCGCGCGCCACCGCCTTGGTAAGCCCTATCACGCCCGCCTTGGAAGCAGCGTAGTTGGCTTGCCCGGCATTGCCCATCAGGCCCACGACCGAGCTCATGTTGACGACGCAACCGCCGCGCTGGCGCATAAAGGTCTTGGTGAGCGCGCGCGTCATATTGAATGTTCCCTTGAGATTGACATCGAGCACGCGATCGAATGCGTCATCGCCCATGCGCATGAGCAGGCCATCGCGGGTGATGCCGGCGTTGTTGACGAGCGCCCAAATGGAACCAAAGTCGTTGAGGACCGCTTCCACGCACGCGTTGACAGCAGCGGGATCGGCCACGTCGCATTGATATGCGCGTGCCGTGGCGCCAACCGCCTCACAGGCTTCGCACGTCTTGCGCGCCGCATCGACGCTGCCGGCATAGACGACGGCGATATCAAAGCCGTCCTCCGCCAGACCGACAGCGCAGGCGCGGCCGATACCCCGCGAGCCGCCCGTGACCAGTGCCACGCGACGTGAGTCGTTGCGCTCGAGCGCGCCGTTGTTCAAGTTGCCCATGTCATTCCTTTCGGGTTACAGCCCTGTGGACTATGCGAGCTCGTCGGCAATAGCTGCGACCTGCTCGGCCGTTTCGCACGAATACACGCGAACGTCGCTCAGCGTACGCTTGACCAGGCCCGACAGCGTTTTGCCAGGGCCGACCTCAATAAACGTGTCGATGCCCTGATTCTGCAGAGTATGCAGCGCATCGACCCAACGAACGGCATGACTCACCTGATTGGCCAAGACATCCGATGCCGCTCGCGGGTCCGCCGGATAGGGCGCCGCCGTCATGTTTGCCATGACCGGAATCAGCAGCGGTGACGGCGCGTGGCCGGCTTGGATATACGTCGCCAGCCCCTCAGTCGCCTCGGCCATATAGGGGCTATGAAATGCGCCCGACACCGCGACTTTCATAGCGCGGCCGCCAGCCTCTTTTACTAGGACGTCGAGCTCCTGCAGCGCCTCGGGCGCTCCGGCAACAACCGTCTGCTGCGGACTGTTGTAGTTGACCGGCCAGCAGTCCTCGCCGGCCTGTTTTGCCAGGTTCTCGACTTGCGCCGCATCGAGCTTGATGACGGCGCGCATGCCGCCCGGATGGCGCTCGGCAGCCGCGGCCATCAGCGCCGCGCGCTCGCACACGAGCTCAAAGCCCGCTCGCGTATCGAACGCCCCCGCAAAGGTGAGCGCGGCGACCTCGCCAAGCGAAAAACCCGCACAGGCGGCAGGTACCACGCCGCGCTCACGCAGGGCGGCAGCCGCTGCCAGATCGTGAACGAACACGCACGGCTGCGTGTTCTCGGTCTGCGAGAGTTCCTCCTTGGAGGCGCTTCGGCACTGCTCACTGGTCCCCGGGCGCACCTCGTCGACAATGGCGAACACCTCGGCGGCCGCCGGCGATGCCTCGATCAGGTCGACGCCCATCGCGGGGTGCTGGGCGCCCTGGCCGGCAAACAGAAACGCTACGCCACCCATGCGCACGCACCCTTCAGGACGTGCTCGGCGCCATCGACTAGGTCGTCAACGATTTCACGTGCACTTTGGCGCTCGTTGACCATGCCGGCAATCTGTCCACACAAAAACGAGCCCTCTTCGTAATTGCCGTCCTTGGCGGCCTTGCGAAGGGCGCCCGTGCCCATGGCCCCGAGCTCCTCGACGCTTACGCCCGCCGCCTCGCTCTTGGCGTAGGCGTTAGTGAAGGGGCTCTTGAGGGCACGCACCGGGTGTCCCGTCGAGCGGCCGGTCGCACGCGTCGAGGTGTCGTTGGCCTTCAGGACCATCTCCTTGTACTGCTCCGATACGGTGCACTCGTCTGCGACCAGAAAGCGTGTTCCCACCTGGACGCCAGCAGCGCCGAGCATAAAGGCGGCCGCCACGCCGCGGCCATCGGCGATACCGCCAGCCGCAACCACGGGAATATCGACCGCATCGACAACCTGTGGCACCAGTGCCATCGTCGAGGTCTCGCCAATATGGCCGCCTGATTCGGTACCCTCGGCAACCACGGCAGTGGCTCCACGACGCGCCACGAGACGCGCCAGCGCCACCGAGGCAACGACCGGGATGACCTTGATGCCCGCCTCGTTCCACGCCTTCATGTACTTGGTGGGATTGCCGGCACCCGTCACGACGACCGGCACCCGCTCGTCAATCACGACCCGCGCGACCTCGTCGGCAAACGGGCTCATGAGCATGACGTTGACGCCAAAGGGCTTATCCGTCCTGGCGCGCAGCTCATGAATCTGGTCGCGCAGCCAGTTGGCGTCGGCGTTCATGGCCGCGATAATCCCTAAGCCGCCCGCCTCGGACACTGCGGACGCCAGCGAGGCGTCGGCGATCCAGGCCATACCGCCCTGGAACACGGGCTTTTCGATGCCGAGCAGATCGCAGAGAGGAGTCTTGAGCATCTCTACTTCTCCAATGCCGCCTCGACCGTATCGGCGAACTCGCCGACCGTCTTGGGGTTCTCCTCGGTATCGAGCTGGATGCCAAACTCGTCCTCAACGGCGACGAGGATCTCGACGGTGCCCAGACTGTCGAGACCAATCTCCTCGAGCGTGGACTCGGGCTTCATCTCGACGTCGTCAAGACCGGCGGTCTCGCGGATAACATCGCAAACGCGCTCGAAGGTCTTCTGATCTGCCATGGTAGTTCTCCTTTGTTTGTGCCCTAGGGGCGTTTTTATTTCCTATGTGCGACTACTTCCAACGAAGTAGATAGCCACCTTTATCCAGACCGGCGCCAAATCCAACGAGGGCGATGGTGTCGCCCGTGTGAAGTGCACCGGCGTTTGCCAGCCGGTCGAGGGCAAGCGGAATGCATGCGCTCGAAATGTTGCCGGTCTCGCGCAGCGTTCGAACCACGCGCTTGTCTGGCACACCGAGGCGCTTGACCGCCTGACTCAGGATTCGTTCGTTAGCCTGATGGAATACAAAATGGTCGATGTCCTCGACCGAAATGCCCGCATCGCTCGCAAGCTTATGGACCGTGTCGCAAATCGCGTTGACGCCGAACTTGAACACGCGGCGGCCATTCATGGACAGCACGCTCTCGCTATCTGCGGAGGCCTTAAACGGCGAGGTGCCGACCAGACCGGGAACGCACAACGTCTCGACGTCGGGCGCCGTCGAAAGCTCAACGGCAAGGGGGCTGTCTCCCCCAGCCTCAATCACCGCGGCGCCTGCCCCATCGCCAAAGAGCACACAGGTGGCGCGGTCGGTCCAGTCGAGCGCGCGCGTCATCTGCTCGGCGGCAACGACAAGCACATGCTTGGCTCGTCCTCGGGCGATATAGCCCTCGGCAACATCGAGCGCAAATACGAAGCCGGCGCAGGCAGCCGAGACATCGAAGGCAGGGCACGTCGCGCCCAGTCGCTCAGCAACGGCACACGCCTCGGCGGGAACAAGGTGGTCACCCGTCGTCGTCGAGCAGACGATCAGATCCAACTGGCTCGCGTCGATTCCGGACACCTGAAGTGCCCGCTCGCTCGCCGCTACGGCAAGGTCGTCAAGTGACTCGGTGGTGCAGACGTGGCGACTCTTAATACCTGTGCGGGTAAAAATCCACTCATCCGAGGTATCGAGGAACTCGGACAGCTCGTCATTGGAAACACTGCGCTTGGGAAGCGCCGAGCCTGTTCCAAGAATCGTGAAACCCATCACTAACCTCCTTTGAGTTGTTGACGCGTTTACATCGACCAAGAGAGGATAGCGCATTTCAGTCGTTGTTAACGTGTTAACATTAAATTGTCCAAATGCGACAAAGGCTTCACATTGTGTCTCTCTCGACACCATTGCGTTATTCACTTATTCATTAAGGAGGTAGCAGCCGTTATGGATGCCAAATTAACGATAGTCGACGTAACCGGATCGACCAACGATGACCTGCTCGAAGCAGGAAAACAGGGAGCGCCGCACGGAACAGGACTTGCCGCCCGGGCTCAGACAGCAGGACGCGGCCGGCGCGGCCACAAGTGGGATTCAACCGCCGGCAACCTATTGCTTTCGATTGTCCTGCGTCCATGCGTTAATCCTGCGAAGTACTCTGGTCTTGCTGCCGTCAGCGGCCTAGCGGTGCTCGAGGCGCTCGAAAAACAGGGTCTTGCAAACGAGATTGGCCTCAAATGGCCCAACGACCTGGTCGCGCGTGGACGCAAACTCGGCGGCATTCTGGTCGAGGCCGCACGCGATAACGAAGGCAAACCTTTCGCCGTCTGTGGCATTGGTGTCAATGTGAACTATGCGCCCCAAGAGGTGCCCGATGGCGGCCTGCTGGCAATCGGTCTCTCGGACCTTAACGAGAACGTTCCAGCTGTCGACATGCTCCTCGATGAGGTCTATCACGCAGTTATAGACGCTATAGATGCCTGGGCAGAACGCCTCAACGCCATGGAAGAAAACACCGGACCGCTCGCGCCCGTCCACGGCGAATATGTCGCTCACCTCAATTGGATTGGAAAGCACGTTATCGCCCGCTCCCCTGCCGGTGACGAGCTGGCGCGAGGCATCTTTAAAACGGTCGATGGCTTTGGTCGTGCGTGCATCGAAACAGAAGACGGCTTGCGATCCTTCCATTTTGAGGAAGCGTCATTGCGCCCCTTGAGTGAGTAGGTCGCCACAGCCAGCCGCTCGGCAGCCTTACCCGGCGATCCAAACCCATCATGCAAAACAAAAGGGCCCCGCTACCGTAACGGCAGCGGGGCCCTTTAAGCTATGAGCGATATCGCTTAGAGCTTGATGTCGATGTCGACGCCAGCGGGGAGGTCGAGACGCATAAGCGAATCAACGGTGCCCGAGGTGGGGTCGAGGATGTCGATGAGGCGCTTGTGGGTGCGCATCTCGAACTGCTCACGGGAGTCCTTGTTCACGTGCGGCGAGCGGATAACCGTGTACAGGTTGCGCTCGGTGGGCAGGGGGACAGGACCGGAAACGCGAGCACCGGTCTTCTGAGCGGTCTCGACGATGAGCTTCGCGGACTGATCGACGACCTCGTGATCATAGCCCTTGAGGCGAATGCGGATCTTCTGGGTAGCCAACTTAAACCTCCAAAGAGTGCGAGAGATGTTCTCGCGGATTACGTAACAGGGAGCTCGAACTTAGGCGTTCTTGCTCATGACCTCGTCCACGATGGACTTGGGCGCGGGCTCATAAGAGTCGAACTGCATCGTGTAGGATGCACGGCCCTGGGTCTGGGAGCGAAGGTCGGTAGCGTAACCGAACATCTCGCCCAGCGGCACCTTGGCACGGATGAGCTTGCTGTTCTTGCGATCCTCCATGCCCTCGATCTTGCCGCGGCGACCGGAGAGGTTGCCCATAACGTCGCCCATGTACTGCTCGGGGGTCTCGACCTCGACAGCCATAATCGGCTCGAGCAGCTGCGGATCGGACTTCTTGAGAGCGTCCTTGATAGCCATGGAACCGGCGATCTTGAAGGCGGCCTCGGAGGAGTCGACCTCGTGGTAAGAACCGTCGAACAGGGTGACCTTAACGTCGAGGACCGGGAAGCCGGCGATAACACCGGTGTTCAGGGCCTCCTGGATGCCCTTGTCGATGGACGGGATGTACTCCTTGGGCACGACGCCGCCGACGATAGCGTTGACGAACTCGTAGCCGAAGCCCTCCTCCATCTTCTCGAGCTTGATGACGGCGTGGCCGTACTGACCGCGACCGCCGGACTGACGGACGAACTTGCCCTCAGCCTTCTCGACGTCGTGACCGGCGGTCTCGCGGTAGGCAACCTGGGGCTTACCGACGTTAGCGTCAACCTTGAACTCGCGGAGCAGACGGTCGACGATGATCTCGAGGTGCAGCTCGCCCATGCCGGCGATGATGGTCTGGCCGGTCTCGTGGTTGGTGGACACCTGGAAGGTCGGGTCCTCCTCGGCGAGCTTGGTCAGAGCCAGGGACATCTTGTCCTGCTCGGCCTTGGTCTTGGGCTCGATGGCAACGTCAATAACGGGCTTAGCGAACTCAATCTTCTCGAGGACGATCTCCTTGCCCTCGGCGCACAGGGTGTCACCGGTGGTGGAGTTCTTGAAGCCGACGCAAGCGACGATGTCGCCGGCGGCAGCGTCGTCACGGTCGATACGCTCGGCGGCGTTCATCTCGAGGATGCGGCCGAGGCGCTCGCGCTGACCGTTGGAAGCGTTGACAACGTAGGAGCCGGACTCGGCGCGGCCGGAGTAAACGCGGACGTAGGTGAGCTTACCGACGAACGGGTCGGTCATGATCTTGAAGACCAGGCCGGAGAAGGGCTCGTCGAAGGAAGGATGACGCTGGATCTCCTCGCCGGTGTCCGGATCGGTACCGGTGACGGCCTCAACGTCGAGCGGGCTGGGCAGGTAGTCGACGACAGCGTCGAGCAGCTCCTGAACGCCCTTGTTCTTGTAGGCGGAACCCACGAAAACGAGGTTGAGCTCGTTGGCCAGAACGCCCTTGCGCAGAGCAGCCTTGAGCTCCTCGACGGTGAAGTCCTCCTCCATGAGGATCTTCTCCATGAGCTCGTCGTCAAAGCTGGCAGCAGCGTCGAGGAGCTCCTCGCGCTTGGTGGCAGCGATGTCGGCAAACTCAGCCGGGATCTCGTCCATCGGCTCGGGGTAGGTCATGCCCTTCTCGTCGGCCTTGAAGTCCCATGCAGTCATGGTAACGAGGTCGATGACGCCCCAGAAGTTGTCCTCGGCGCCCATCGGGACCTGAGCGGCCACGGCGTTAGCGTCGAGACGATCCTTCATGGTCTCGATAGCGTTGAAGAAGTCAGCGCCCACGCGGTCATACTTGTTGATGAAGGCGATGCGGGGGACGTTGAAGGTAGAAGCCTGACGCCAAACGGTCTCAGACTGGGGCTGAACGCCGGCAACGGCGTCGAAGACGGCGACAGCGCCATCGAGGACGCGCAGGCAGCGCTCGACCTCGGCGGTGAAGTCAACGTGGCCCGGGGTGTCGATGATCTGGATGCGGTAGTCCTTACCGTCCTTGTTCCAGAAGCAGGTGGTAGCAGCGGAGGTAATGGTTACGCCGCGCTCCTGCTCCTGAACCATCCAGTCCATGGTGGCAGCGCCCTCATGGACCTCACCGATCTTGTGGGTCTTACCGGTGTAGTAAAGAATACGCTCGGTCGTGGTGGTCTTACCGGCATCGATGTGGGCCATGATGCCGATGTTACGGGTATCGGAAAGCTTGTACTTAGGCTTAGCCATGTTAGTTCCTTACCTTAACTTACCAACGATAGTGAGAGAACGCGCGGTTGGCCTCGGCCATCTTGAAGACGTCCTCACGCTTCTTGACGGAAGCGCCCAGGCCGTTGGAGGCGTCGAGGATCTCGTTGGCGAGACGCTCGGCCATGGTCTTCTCCTTGCGAGCGCGGGAGAAGTTGACGATCCAGCGGATACCCAGAGCGGTGGAACGACGGGAGTTGACCTCCATCGGGACCTGATAGGTAGCGCCGCCGACACGCTTGGGCTTAACCTCGAGCGTGGGCTTGACGTTGTCCATAGCCTTCTTGAAGGTAGCGAGAGCGTCGCCACCCTCGGACTTCTCGGCAACGATCTCGAAAGCGGTGTAAACGATGCGCTCAGCGGTGGCCTTCTTGCCGTCAAGAAGGACCTTGTTGATGAGCTGAGTCACCAGGCGGTTGTTGTAAACGGCGTCAGGCTGAACCTCACGACGATTAGCTGCTGCACGACGCGGCATGTGAAATCTCCTTAAGTGTCTACCGTGCGGCGCTCAAGACGGCACACGGCGAAAGTATCAAAACGTTATCTGGCTTATTTGGCCTTGGGGCGCTTAGCACCGTACTTGGAACGGGCCTGCATACGGTTCTGGACCGGTGCAGCGTCGTAGGCGCCACGGATGACGTGATAACGGACACCAGGGAGGTCACGGACACGACCGCCGCGGACGAGCACGATGGAGTGCTCCTGCAGGTTGTGGCCCTCACCCGGGATGTAAGCAGTAACTTCGATGCCGTTGACAAGGCGAACACGGGCAACCTTACGAAGAGCCGAGTTCGGCTTCTTGGGGCTCGTGGTGAAGACGCGGGTGCACACGCCGCGCTTCTGGGAGTTGTGCTGCAGAGCAGCGTTCTTGGACTTCTTGGGCACGGAACGACGGCCCTGGCGAACCAGCTGGTTAATAGTAGGCAAAGCGTACTCCTTCTCGAATGATTCCAGCTTTCTGTAAAGTGCAACGGCTTGAATCGAGGGGTCAGCATCCCCCTACGAAACACGCAGTTCGATAGGATACGTGGCGTTAGCTGTGCCGTCAACAGACCACGCCGCCGGGCGTATCCCAAAATTGGCACATTTCCGCAAAGCCTACACAAAAGGAATCCCCTCCTGTGCGCGGGGGCGGATCCCCGGGCCGGGCGGCACAGGGGTTAAGTTTGCTGCTCTACAGTCCTGGCTCGCACGGAGGCCACATTAAGTGGCCTCCGGCTCGTGCGGAACTCGCGACAAACTTAACCCCTGTGCCGCCCGGGCCGGGGATCCGACGTGCTCGTCGGGGCAACGTTACCTGCCAAAAAGGGACAGGTTTATTTTGGTCGGTTTTATCTGGGGAAACGTCGCGCTCCAACGGTGATCTGCTCTCACCTGTCGCATGGAAATCGGCGGCGCTTTCGGAAGTATGCGGCAAATTCTGGACCCGCCGAGCGCACCGGGGTTTTGCGATAATAAACCCGCAGGTAGAGCGCTTGAGCATATACGGTGTGGTCGACCCATCAAGATTTTGCCGCATACTTCAGGAATGCAGGCGAATATCGTGCGGTCTAACCGCCCATTTACCGCAAAGAAGGCCGCTTCCCCTAGTAGAAAGCGGCCCCAAATCTTACGAATAGACGATGGTAAAGGGTTCCGACGTTTCGGCGCCCCCTGTTGAAGTGCAGCGTGTGCCTTCGAGCGTTGCTGAAACCACTTGGTCGACATCAATCAACTTCGTTGGCACCCAAATGTTCTCTCCGCTATTGCGTCCCATCGAAACATAGAAACTGTACGCCCCTGCGTCGTCATCTTCGATAATCTGCTCTGACCCATCCTTGTAGGTGACGGTCAGTTTATGATCAACTGCTTCATAGCCCAGATCATCGATGTGCGTCTGGATGGAAAACGGACTGATCTCGAGAGGCGAGTCATCGGAGCGGAGTTCTTTTGTATCGACGTGCGCTCCGACGTTAAACTCTGGCGTCGATACCTCGATCACCTTCGCATCCTCACCTTTGCCCTCCGTCCAACTGATATTCCAGGTGACCGCATGTCGTAAATCTCGATCGCGATTCCAAGATGCAAAGTACATCGTGCCGTTAATGACCGTGTCGCTTGATGTGTCTTTATCAATGGTGCAGCGTGTATCAGCCCATTCCTCGCCGAAGTTCATGCTGGGTGTACTGACGCCCCCTTCTTCTTCACCATAGAGAACAAGTTCGCCAAGCTCTGCCGCCGGCTTGTAGTAGTTAACGCCATTCGGATTGGACAATGTAAACGTCACAGCACCGCAACCGTTCTCGTCGATTGCCATCTCATGAATGTCGAGCGTATAGCCGTTGCCCTCGACGGACAGATTGACCTTCTGGACTGCACCCTCCAGGCTTTGGGGCGCGATACCATCACCAAACTCTCTGGTGTAGGTATATTTCGTCCCCGACGAGCCACCTTGAGTCCAGGTAATGGACTCTCCGTTGCCGTGGTTTCCCCAGGCAGAGGCAAAATAACTGGAATTGACGACGGCATAGGCGACCCCTCCGGTCGCGAGCACTCCGGCAAGACATCCGATTACGGCAACATACAGAGGCTTCGCGTGACCCTTTCGGCGAAGCGGCTCGCCAGCAGCGGCATAAAGAACACGGTCAGCAAGATCGCTATCGGCTTGGACGGACTCGAAGGCCTGCTTGATCTGGTTGGATTTCACGGTCGCCCTCCTCTAGGATGAACTTGAGCTTCGATCTGCCGCGAGCTAAACGCGTTCGAACGGTCGCGGCTGGCACATGCAGTAACTCGGCAATTTCTGAAGTCGAGAAGCCCAGATAGTAATAGAGCACGATGGAGATACGGAATCGTTCCGGAAGCCGCATGACATCTGACAGGACGGCCTTGGTCTCATCCTGCGCTGTCGAAAGCGACTCGGCCAGGTTCTCAATATCCTCCACACGCCTCCATGGCTTTCGAAAGAGCGATTTGCATTCATTGATCGTGACCCGGATAAGCCATCGACGAAGATGTTCCCAGCTCTCAAATTGCACATCGCTTTTGAGCAGTTTAAGAAAGACGTCTTGGGCAACATCGTCGGCATCGGCGCGATCGCGCAGGTACGTCAATGCGATCCGAAACACGACATCCCGGTGGTCTTCGACCGCCTGTCTAAATGCTTGTTCTTCCATAATCACCTCCCGGTGACGTTAATAATTCTTGGTGAGGCCCTCACCATAGATACGCTCTTGTCGGGCGAAATGTTTCAAATTCAAGCAGTAAAAACCTAGCAAAATAAACCTGTCCCTTATTGGCAAGGGATCAACGGAACGCAACAGGTTGAGCATACGCAAGCGAGCGGCCCCCAGAGCGTACAAGGTGGCATGAAAAAGGCAGGGCATTGACCTTTTGGTCATGCCCTGCCTTTTGAATGACAGATTGTAGCTCTGGGGGCCGCGCAGCGACGGAGATTGCCGCCGTTCGTTAGAACGGCGGAACTAGTTACTCCTCGTCGTTGTCCTTGGCCTCTTCGGCGTCATCGGTGTCCACGAGCTGGTTGAGCAGCTCGTCGAGGGAAGCCATGTCCTCGTTGATCGCGCCGTTGGCGGGAGCCTTCTTGTCGTCGATCGGGGCGCCCAGGAGCTCCTCATCGGCGTCGGCGTGATGCGTCGGTGCGGAGGTACCCAGCAGGATATCGTCCGGACCGTCGGGGCTAAAGACCATCTGCAGCAGCTGCGAGAGGTCTTCCTCGTCGGCAACGTCGTCGTTGTTCTCGAGGATGTAGAGCAGATCGTGGGCCTCGAGGCCGTCACGGAGCTCCTCGATCGCCTTGGCACCGATGCCATCGATGCGCAGCAGATCCTCCTCGGACTTGCCAACCAGGTCGCCGACCGTCTCGATGCCGACCTCGCTGAACTTGTTGGTCCAGCGCTGCGACACGCCCAGGTCGTCGAACAGGTACAGGCGAGCCTTCTCGGCGGAGATGGTGTGGCCGTTGCGGGTGAACGAACCGTCAGCACCACCGAACTCGTCGTAGCCGGCCCAGTCGAGCTGCTGCGGGAGCTGCTCGTCCAGGTCCTTGAGCTCCACAGGAGCCCACTCGGGCAGCGACTTGGCGTTGGGCGAAGCCGGGCCGTCGATGTCCACGTAGCCGTCGGCCGTGCGATACGTCAGCTTGGCGTTGGCGTACGGCTTGAGGCCGGTACCAGCCGGGATCTTCTTACCGACGATGACGTTGGACTTAAGGTCGAGCAGGTGGTCGACCTTGCCCTCGATGGCAGCCTCGGTAAGGACGCCGGCGGTACGAATGAACGAAGCGCTCGACAGCCAGGAGTCGATGTTGGACGCGACCTTGAGCGTACCCAGGATGACGGGCTCGGCCACAGGAGCCTGACCGCCCAGACGGGCAACGCGCTCGACCTCGTCGGCGAACTCGTAGCGGTCGACGTACTGACCAAGCAGGTACTTGGAGTCGCCGGGGTTGGTGATCTGAACGCGACGCAGCATCTGACGTGCGAGCACCTCGATGTGCTTGTCGTTCAGGTCGACGCCCTGGCTGGTGTAGACGTCCTTAACGCTCTCGACGAAGGTGTGCATCGTCGACTCGATGTCGGTCAGCTTGCGCAGGTTGCGGAAGTTGACGAAGCCCTTGGTGATCTGGTCGCCGGCGCGAACCTCGCAGCCGTCCTCGATCTCGGGCATAAAGCGCACCGAAGCGGGGACGCGACGCTCGTCGAGGACACGGGTGTGATCCTCGGAGTCGGTGAGCGTCAGCACGTACTCGGACTTCTCGGGCTTAATCGAGAGGTGACCGGAGTACGGAGCCAGCTCGGCCTCACGACCCAGGATCTTCTCGTTGACGTTGCCGACGATATCGAACATACGGCTGACCGTAGGCAGACCCTGCGTAATATCGTCGACGCCAGCGACGCCGCCGGAGTGAATGGTACGCATCGTAAGCTGCGTACCGGGCTCGCCGATGGACTGGGCGGCAATAATGCCGACCGCGGTACCGATGGCGACCGGACGACGGGTGGAAAGATCCCAGCCGTAGCACTTCTGGCACACGCCGTACTTGGAGCGGCAGGTGAGCAGCGCGCGAAGCTTGACCTTCTTAAGGCCGGCATCGACCATCTTCTGGATGTCAGCGACCTTCTCGATGTAGCCGTCCTGCTCAAAGAGCACGGTGCCATCGGGAGCCACGACGTCCTCAATGAAGCAACGGCCGACGAGGTCGGTGTTGAGGTCGGTGGTGCCGGGGATGATGAGGTTGTAGGTGACGCCCTCGTGCGTACCGCAGTCCTCCTCGCGGACGATGACGTCCTGGGCCACGTCGACCAGACGACGGGTCAGGTAACCAGAGTCCGAGGTGTGGGATGCGGTATCGACCAGGCCCTTACGGGCGCCGTAGGTCGAAATGAAGTACTCGAGCGGCAGCAGGCCCTCGCGGAAGTTCGCCTTAATGGGAAGGTCGATCGTCTCGCCGGACATGTCTGCCATCAGGCCACGCATGCCGCCGAGCTGACGCAGCTGGGTCTTAGAACCACGGGCGCCGGAGTCGGCCATCATGTAGAGCGGGTTCTCCTCGTCGAACAAGTCGAGCATGAGCGCTGCGACCTTGTCGGTACAAGCGGTCCACTCGTTAACGACTTCGATGTGGCGCTCCGTCTCGTTGATGAAGCCCTCCTCGAAGTACTCGTTGATCTGGTCGACGTTAGCCTGGGCGCGGTCGAGCAGCTCCTGCTTCTCGGCAGGGATGAGAGCGTCCCACACCGAGATGGTGAGGCCGGCGCGGGTAGCGTAGTGGAAGCCAGAGTACTTGATGGCGTCGAGGATCGGACCGACCTTGGCCTCGGGGTAACGATCGCAGCAGTCCGCAACCAGCTTAGCCACGTCGCCCTTGACCATCTTGTAGTTCATGAACTCATAGTCTTCGGGCAGGCACTGGCGGTTGAAGATGATGCGGCCGATAGAGGTCTCGAAGCGCGCGGTCTTGTTGCCGGTGACGTCGTAGTCGACGAACTCGTTCTTGCCGTTCTTGACGCGGAAGATACGGGTGCCGTCCTCGTTGATGACGTTGGCGTTCTCGGCGGACACGCGGACCTGGATCTTGGCCTGCATGTCGACCTCGGAGCGGCAGTCATAGGCGTGCAGCGCGTCGTCGAAGCTCGAGAACACGTGGTTCTCGCCCGGCAGACCGTCGCGGACCTGGGTCAGGTAGTACACGCCGATGATCATGTCCTGCGAAGGGATGTTGACCGGCTTGCCGGATGCCGGCGAGCGCAGGTTGTTCGCAGAAAGCATGAGCACGCGAGCCTCGGCCTGAGCCTGGCTGGACAGCGGCACGTGGACAGACATCTGGTCGCCGTCGAAGTCGGCGTTGAAGGGCGAGCAGACCAGCGGGTGCAGGTGGATAGCCTTGCCCTCGACCAGCACCGGCTCAAAGGCCTGGATGGACAGACGGTGCAGGGTCGGTGCACGGTTGAGCAGCACGACGCGGCCGTCGATGACCTCTTCGAGGATGTCCCACACAAAGGTGGCACCACGGTCGATAGCGCGCTTGGCGCCCTTGATGTTCTCGACCTTGCCAAGCTCGACCAGGCGCTTCATGACGAAGGGCTTGAAGAGCTCCAGCGCCATGGTCTTGGGCAGACCGCACTGGTGCAGCAGCAGCTTGGGGTCGGTAACGATAACCGAACGGCCGGAGTAGTCGACACGCTTACCCAGCAGGTTCTGACGGAAACGACCCTGCTTGCCCTTGAGGGCCTCGGCGAGCGACTTGAGCGGGCGACCGCCACGGCCAGAGACCGGGCGACCACGACGGCCGTTGTCGAACAGGGCGTCCACGGACTCCTGGAGCATGCGCTTCTCGTTGTTCACGATGATCGCAGGGGCGTCCAGGTCGAGCAGACGCTTGAGTCGGTTGTTACGGTTGATCACGCGACGGTACAGGTCGTTGAGGTCAGACGCAGCGAAGCGGCCGCCGTCGAGCTGGACCATCGGGCGCAGATCGGGCGGAATGACCGGGATGACGTCCAGGATCATGTTCGCGGGGCTGTTGCCACCCTTCAGGAAGGCGTCAACGACCTCGAGGCGCTTGACGGCCTTCTCGCGCTTCTGCTTCTGGGAGTCCTCGTCGGCGATGATGGCCTTGAGCTTCTCGGCCTCGGAAGGAAGGTCGATGGCAGCGAGCAGGTCGCGGACGGCCTCGGCACCCATGCCACCCTTGAAGTACATGGAGTAGTAGCGGGTCATCTCGCGGAACAGCGGCTCATCGGAGATGAGGTCGCGCTCGGTGAGCTTCATGAAGGCGTTGAAGGCGTCCGTGCGGAGCTGCTTCTCGTCCTTGCACTCTTCCTCGATGTCGACGATGCCAGAGGCGATCTCCTCGGGGGTCAGCGGCTCCTCGTCGGAGAACTCGTCAAAGTTCTCGGGGTCGCCCTGCTCCTTGAGGGACTCGATCTGGCGGGCGCACTCGGCATCGATCTCTTCCAGATCGGCGGCGAGCTCCTCGCGCAGGTCGTCAGCGTCGGCCTCGCGAGCCTCGTAGTCGACCTCGGTGATGATGTAGCTGGCAAAGTACAGAACCTTCTCGAGGTCCTTGGACTTGATGTCGAGCATACGGCTCATCGGGAAGCTCGTGGGGCTCTTGAAGTACCAGATGTGGGACACGGGAGCGGCGAGCTCGATGTGGCCCATGCGGTCGCGACGCACCTTGGCCGAGGTGACCTCGACGCCGCAGCGCTCGCAGACGATGCCCTTAAAGCGGATGCCCTTGTACTTGCCGCAGGAGCACTCCCAGTCCTTGGCGGGACCGAAGATCTTCTCGCAGAACAGGCCGTCCTTCTCGGGCTTGAGGGTACGGTAATTGATGGTCTCCGGCTTCTTGACCTCACCGTGCGACCAGGAACGGATCTGGTCGGCGGAGGCAAGGGAGATCTTTACCGAGTCAAAATCAGTAGCTTCGAAATCTGCCACAGTCAACTACTCCTTATCAGTGGTCGTGGCGGCGACAGCCTCGGGTGCCTCGGCGGTCTCGGCATCCTCGGCCTCGACGTCGGTGTCAACGCCGGCGAGCGCAGCCAGGTCGTCGAGAGCAGAGGTCTCCTCGGCGGTCACGGGGGCGGAGGCGTCCTCGTCGGCATCGTGCATGGGCTCGATGTCCAGCGCCAGGGAGCGGATCTCCTTGACGAGAACCTTGAAGGACTCGGGGATACCCGGGACAGGAACGTTCTCGCCCTTGACGATGGACTCGTAGGTCTTGACGCGGCCCACGGTATCGTCGGACTTGACGGTCAGGATCTCCTGCAGGACGTTGGAAGCGCCGTAAGCGTACAGTGCCCAAACTTCCATCTCGCCGAAGCGCTGGCCGCCGAACTGGGCCTTGCCGCCCAGAGGCTGCTGGGTAACCAGGCTGTAAGGGCCAGTCGAACGGGCGTGGATCTTGTCGTCGACCATGTGGCCGAGCTTGAGGATGTAGGACGTACCCACGGTAATGGGCTCGCGGAACTCCTCGCCGGTACGGCCGTCGAACAGACGGGTCTTGCCGCGCTCGTCAAGCTGGGTGACGAACTCGGGGCGCATGTGATCGCCAAAGGCAGCGGTGGCCTTGTTGAGCATGTTCTTGTTGGCACGACGGATGACCTCGGCGATCTCGTCCTCCTTGGCGCCGTCGAAGACGGGCGTCGCGGTGAAGAACGGACCGGGGACGTACTTGTCGGAGTCGGCCTGCTCGGTATCCCAACCGCAGGCAGCAGCCCAGCCAAGGTGGCACTCGAGCAGCTGGCCGACGTTCATACGCGAAGGAACGCCCAGCGGGTTGAGGATAACGTCGATCGGGGTACCGTCAGCCATGTAGGGCATGTCCTCGACCGGCAGAACGTTACAGATAACACCCTTGTTGCCGTGGCGGCCGGCGATCTTATCGCCCTGCTGGATCTTACGACGCTGGGCGACGTAGACGCGCACCTGCTCGTTGACGCCGGGGGCCAGGTCGTCGCCGTTCTCGCGGCTAAAGCGGACGACGTCGATGACGCGGCCGTAAGCGCCGTGAGGCATCTTAAGGGAGGTGTCACGGACATCGTGGGCCTTGGCACCGAAGATGGCGCGCAGCAGGCGCTCCTCGGCGGTCAGAGCGCTCTCGCCCTTAGGCGTGACCTTACCGACCAGGATGTCGCCAGGGCCGACCTCGGCGCCGATGCGGATGATGCCGTCCTCGTCGAGGTTGGCAAGCATGTCCTCGGAGAGGTTCGGGATCTCGCGGGTGATCTCCTCGGGGCCGAGCTTGGTGTCGCGGGCGTCGATCTCGTGACGGGTGATGTTGATGGTCGTCAGCAGGTCCTCGGCCACCAGGCGCTCGGACACGACGATACCGTCCTCGTAGTTAAAGCCTTCCCACGGCATGTAGGCCACGGTGAGGTTCTGGCCCAGTGCGAGCTCGCCGTGATCGGTCGAAGGACCGTCGGCCAGGGGCTCGCCCTGCTCAACGGTGTCACCGACGCGCACGAGCGGACGGTGGTTGATGCAGGTGGACTGGTTGGAGCGCTGGTACTTGGCCAGGTGATACTCGTCCATGCCGCCGGCATGCTTGACGATGATCTTGGCGGCGTCGGCAAAGATGACCTCGCCGGCGTTCTTGGCCAGGGTGACCTCGCCGGAGTCCAGAGCGGCGCGACGCTCCATGCCGGTACCGACATAGGGAGCGGCGGGGTGAACCAGCGGCACGGCCTGACGCTGCATGTTGGCGCCCATGAGCGTACGCTTGGCGTCGTCGTGCTCAAGGAACGGGATCAGCGTGGCTGCGACGGAGAGCATCTGGCGCGGCGAGACGTCCATGTAGTCGACGTCCTCGACAGGCACGTCGGCGGGAGCGCCGAAGGAGCCGTCGAAGTCGCGGGTACGGGCGATCACGGTGTGCGGACGGACGATCTTGCCCTCGGCATCGGTCGTGATGAACTCGTTGGTCTTGGGATCGAGCGGCGTGTTGGCCGGCGCGATGACGTGCTTCTCTTCCTCGTCAGCGGTCATCCAGTCGATCTGGTCGGTGGCAACGCCGTTCTCGACGCGACGGAACGGGGCCTCGATGAAGCCGTACTCGTTGACGCGGGCGTAGAGGGCGAGCGAGCCGATCAGGCCGATGTTGGGGCCTTCGGGGGTCTCGATCGGGCACATGCGGCTGTAGTGCGAGTTGTGAACGTCGCGGACGGCCGTCGGCACGTTGGTGCGGCGGCTGGAGCCGGACTTGTGGCCGGCAAGACCACCAGGGCCGAGTGCGGACAGACGGCGCTTGTGGGTCAGACCGGTCAGGGGGTTCGCCTGGTCCATGAACTGCGAGAGCTGCGAGGAACCGAAGAACTCCTTGATGGAGGCCACGATCGGGCGGATGTTGATGAGCGACTGCGGGGTGATCTCGTCGATGTCCTGGGAGCTCATGCGCTCACGGACGACGCGCTCCATACGGCTCATGCCGATACGGAACTGGTTGGCGACGAGCTCGCCGACGGTACGGATGCGGCGGTTGCCGAAGTGGTCGATGTCGTCGACCTTGAAGCCCTGCTCGCCGGCAGCGAGGGACAGCAGGTAGCGCAGCGTCGCGACGATATCCTCGTCGGTGAGCACCGTAACCTCTTCCTCGGTGGTGAGGTTGAGCTTCTTGTTGACCTTGTAACGACCGACGCGGGCCAGGTCGTAGCGCTGCGGGTTGAAGAGCAGACCCTCGAGCAGGCTGCGGGAAGCATCCACGGTGGGAGGCTCGCCCGGGCGCAGGCGACGGTAGATCTCGATGAGGGCATCCTCGCGGGTAAGGGCGGTATCGCGCTCCAGGGTGCGCTTGATCACATCGGAGTTGCCGAGCAGCTCGATGATGTCGTCGTTGGTGACGGCGATGCCAAGGGCGCGCAGGAACATCGTGGCGCTCTGCTTACGCTTACGGTCGATGGAGACCATGAGCTGGTCGCGCTTGTCGACCTCAAACTCAAGCCAGGCACCGCGGGACGGGATGATCTGGGCCTTGTAGATCTGCTTGCCCGAATCCATCTCGGAGCTGTAGTACACGCCCGGGGAGCGGACGAGCTGCGAGACGACGATACGCTCGGTACCGTTGATGATGAAGGTGCCCTGATCGGTCATCATGGGGAAGTCGCCCATAAAGACGAGCTGCTCCTTGATCTCGCCGGTCTCCTTGTTGGTGAGACGGACGTCGGTCAGAAGCGGAGCCTGATAGGTCATATCCTTCTCGCGGCACTCCTCGACGGTGTGCGCGGGGTCGCCAAACTGATGCTCGCCGAAGGTAACCTCGAGAACATGGTTCTGGCTCTGGATGGGGCTGGATTCCTTGAACGCCTCACGAAGGCCCTCGTCCTTAAAACGCTCAAAGGATTCCCTTTGAACAGAGATAAGGTTGGGGAGCTCCATGGCCTCCGGGATTTTCCCGAAGCTGACGCGCTTGCGCTCAGTGGCAGTGTATGCGTAGGTCACCAGGTTTTTCCTCCTTCACGGAAATGCTCGGTGGGTTGGCGAGGCATAGCTTCGCCAGTTATCGCAACCTAATAGTTTATCAGGTACCGACCGTTGGGCAAGAAAAGCCTTGACGCGATTGAGTTTTTGGAGTAGCAAAGTTTTTCGACAGAAAACACGCAGGTAGATGTATGTGTATCGAACATCTGTTCATATATTTTCTGTGAACAGAGAGCCAGCAATCGCAGCTCTTATAAAAAACGGGCGCGAACCGAAGTCCACACCCGTAAATGTCGATGCCCGAAGGCTTATTTGCGCATCAAACCGCCGCGCTCGTCGATGGCGTCCCAGAAGGCGCCGGCAAAGCGAGGATCGCTTGCGGCCATGAGGGCGTTGGTGGCCATCCAGCCAGACGGGGTGCCGGTGTCGTAGCCCGAAAGCGGGTCGATGACGACGGCGTACATGGCCTCGCGGTCGAGCGAGCGGGCCATGGCGTCGGTCAGCTGGATCTCGCCGCCCTTACCAGCCTGCTGATCGGCCAGCAGGTCCATGACCAGCGGGCTCAGCAGGTAGCGACCGACGATGTACAGGTTGGACGGAGCCGCCTCGGGAGCGGGCTTCTCGACCAGACCGCCGATGCGCCAGACAGCGCCCGGCTCGGCATCGGCAACGCCCTCGGCGCCCTCGAGCGAACCGACACGCTCGCCGGCGATAACGCCGTAGCGGCTGACTTCCTCGGGCGAGCAAGCAGCGACGGCGATAACCGAAGCGCCACCGTGCTCTTTGGAAACGGCGAGCATCTTGTCGCAGATGTCGCGGTTGGGCACAACGTAGTCGCCCAGAAGAACCAGAAAGTTCTCCCCCGCTACAGCGTCGGCGGCAGAGCGAATGGCGTGACCGAGGCCCTTGGGCTCGTACTGATAACGGAAGTCGACCGGCATACCACCCGCATGGGCGACGGCGTCGGCGTAGGCGTCCTTACCGCGCTCGCGCAGCAGGTTCTCGAGCGAACGATCGGGCTGGAAGTAGCTCAGCAGCTCGGGCTTGCCGGGCGAGGTAACGATGATGGCGTCGTCGACCTCCTCGGGGTCGAGCGCCTCCTCAACGACATACTGGATGACCGGCTTGTCGAGCACCGGCAGCATCTCTTTGGGCGTGCACTTGGTGCCAGGCAGAAAACGCGTGCCAAGACCGGCGGCGGGGATGATTGCCTTCATGTTATTCAAGGATCCTTTCGCAGGCGCAGAATGCGCCCTGTGCGTGCGGCACGGTGGCCGCAGACCAAATTGCGATACCGAAGTATCTTACCGCCGGAGACATACGTCGCCGTAAGGCAAACGCAATTCTTCAGCAGGTCAACGCAAATTATTGCTCGAATGGTGCAATTTTGCGCCCCAGCGGCAACGGGATTGGCACGGCGAAGACAACGGTGTTCTGCGTTCCGAGCAATGGGGATGAGGGGCCAAAACAAAAAAGACGGGGCTCGCAATGCGAACCCCGTCTGCAAAGAAATCTGGCGAGAAAGCCTGATTACTTGAGGGTGACAGCAGCGCCAGCAGCCTCGAGCTTCTCCTTGGCAGCCTCGGCGTCCTCCTTCTTGGCACCCTCGAGAACAGCCTTGGGAGCGCCCTCGACGACCTCCTTGGCCTCCTTCAGGCCAAGGTTGGTGAGCTCACGGACGGCCTTGATGACCTGGATCTTGTTGTCGCCGAAGCCCTCGAGCACGACGTCAAACTCGGTCTTCTCCTCGGCCTCAGCAGCGCCAGCAGCGGGAGCGGCGACAACAGCGGCAGGAGCAGCGGCGGAAACGCCGAAGGTGTCCTCGATAGCCTTGACGAGCTCGGAAGCCTCGAGAAGGGTCATTTCCTTAAGAGCATCGATGATCTCATCGGTGGTAAGCTTAGCCATTTCTAAGTCCTTTCGGTTTCCGTGTCTGTGCACGGAGATCAGTTAAAACACGGCGCGAATGCGCCTGGGGTGCGGCGTTGCCGCCGCGGGTGAAAACAGCGACTAGGCTGCCTTCTGCTCGGAGACCTGCTGGATCGAACGAGCGAGACCAGAGGAAACGCCGTTGACGCAGACAGCGATGTCGCGAGCGAAACCGGAGATGAGACCGGCGATCTGGCCGAGAAGCTGATCCTTGGTGGGCAGCTCGGCGATAGCCTTAACATCATCAGCGGAAACGGCCTTGCCGTCGGAGATACCGCCCTTGATCTCAAGGACGCCCTTGGACTTAGCGGAGAAGTCCTTAAGGGCCTTAGCGGCCTCGACCGGCTCGGTCTCGTAGAACACATAAGCGACAGGACCGGCGAGGATCTCGTCGAGCTCGGGCTGCTCCTGGTTCTTGAGAGCGATCTTGACCAGGTTGTTCTTGTAGACCTTCATCTCGGCGCCGCACTCGCGAAGCTGATGACGCAGCTCCTGAGCCTGCTTAACCGTCAGACCGTTGTAGTTGACGACGAACAGACCGGCGTTCTCGGCGATACGGGACTCGATCTCTGCAACCTTGTCGATTTTGTACTGCTGGGGCATGAATTACACCTCCTCGAATTCTTTCCGGGCACGGTCCGCCACAAGGACGTGACGGGGGCATGTCCAAAAAGAAAGCCCCCGCGCTGCATGAGCGACGGGGGCGAGAAGACATATCTACTCGACCACCTCGGCTGGCGGGATATCCCATTAAGCTTGCGGGCGAAGCCCGTTTGCACCGGCTGTCTCTGGCAGCGGATTCGTGCGTGAACCGAAAGTATTATGGCGGGGACCCCGGCGTCGGTCAACGGGAAACCGGGCTGCACACAATTCCACCATCCGGCCGCGCCGCCGAAGGCCAGGCGCAAGGTTTTCGCTCGGTCAGGTCCTGGGCTCGCACGAAGAGCACATTAAGTGCTCTTCGGCTCGTGCGGAATCTACGAAAACCTTGCGCCTGGCCTTCGGCGGCGCGGCCTGCGGTGACTTTGGGGCAGCCCGGTTTCCCGTTGGCCGGCGCCCCCACTCATAAGCCTTAAGTCGGTGGGCTGATATGTTGCGTCCCTGATGGCTACAAGGTTGAAAGGAAGGTGGACAGGCGGCGGAGGCCTTCGTCCAGGTCTTTATCGGAAACGCAATAGCTGAGGCGGACGTGGCCTTCGGTGCCGAAGCAGTCGCCCGGGACTAGGGCTACGTTTGCCTCTTCGATGGCTTTGATGCAGAAGTCTTCGCTGGTTAGGCCGAACTTTTTGATGCTCGGGAAAGTGTAGAAGGCTCCTGCGGGCTCTACTACGTCGAGGCCCATGGCGTTTAAGGCTGCGAGTACGCGTTCGCGGCGGGCTCGGTAGACTTTGAGCATGGGGGTTGGGTCGACGGTCAGGGCTCGGGCTGCGGCGTCCATTTCGAAGGAGACAGCACTCGATACTAAGTATTGGTGAGCCTTTGCGATCTCGGCGATGACGGGTGCCGCTGCCGCGAGCCAACCCAGGCGCCAGCCGGTCATGGCCCAGGGCTTGGAGAAGCTCTCGATGACGACCGTCTGCTCGCGCAGCTCCGGGTGTCGCTGGGCAAAACGCTCGTAACCATCCACATAGACCAAACGGTTGTACACGTCGTCGCAGACCACGTAGATGCCCGACTGCTCCGCTACGCGCGCCACGGCGTCGAGCGATGCCGCGTTGAGAATGCAGCCCGTGGGATTGTTGGGCGAGCAGATAACGATGGCCTTGGTCGCCGGGGTCACACAGGCGCGAAGCGCATCCTCGTCAATCTGAAATTGCGCAGGCTCCGTATCCAAAAAGACCGCTTTGGCGTGATTGGCCACAACGATGCTCTCGTACAGGCCAAAGGCCGGCGTGGGAATAATGACCTCGTCGCCGGGGTTGAGCATAGCCATGAATGTTGCCGACAGGGCCTCGGTCGCGCCGTCGGTCAGGATGACCTCGTCGGCGGAAAACGCCAGACCCGCGTCACCCATATATTCGGACAGTGCCTCGCGCAGGGCGGGGCGACCGTTGTTGGGCGGATAGTGTGTGTCGCCGCGGCCCAGTGCGGCGGTCACCTCGGCGCTAATCACATCGGGCGTGGGAAAATCGGGCTCGCCGAGCGCGAGCGCGATGCACCCCGGATGCTGGGCGGCGAGCGCGTTGATCCGGCGGATACCGGAGGGCTTGAGCGTGGCAAGCGAGGTATTCATGGGCAGACGCATGGCGTTCCTTTCGTAAGGGTTGCACTAGGATAGCGCGGCGGAGCGCCGTCATACGGTGTAACCTAAACGGAAACCGACCGGAAAGGAGGCGGCATGGAGACGACCGCACGCGGCGATGTACCAAAAACACTGCATAACATCGCGTTTGTCCGTATTCCCGAGAGCGCCGATCTTGAGTTTTTGCTCTGGGACCTGCAGGATGCCATCGCCGCCTATGCACAGCTTTCCGGCACTGTACTCCCCCGCCCAGTCGACTTGAAGGCAAATGACGCCGGCAGCGTTGCCGACGGCATCGTGCTGGCCATTGAAGATGTGGCTGACGATGAGACGTTGACAGCTATCGAGCAGGCGCTTGAGCGCTTTGGCGGTACGGGAACGCGCGTCTATGCCGCGATTCGAGCCGCACAAGAGGGCGCTGAGCAGGCGCGTGGGACCGCCGTTCGCCTGCACAAGGCATGTGAGCGCCATGACCAATTGTGGTGTGGCGGCGTTGCCATCTGCGCCGGCAGCGGCATCGCAGCGCTTCGCCATTCCCCACGCATGGGCCTCTTGCGCCGACCATTTTCGGAAGCGATGGATAAGCTTGTGGGCGCCGTGCGCATAGGCTGCTCCATTGAGCATGCGCAGCTGCTTGGCGGTGGCAATGCCGGTAGCGTCGACGCCGACGGCATGGTGCGCGCTAGGCCTGCTGTGCCCGCGCTAATCTGGCGCGCCATCATCAAACGCCTCGGCGCCCATGCTCAATCAGATATCTAAATTACAGGGCGCCCCAGTCAACGGCTTCGTGCCAACGCTCAACAAGACGCCCCAGACGCCAGGCGGCATTGGCGGGACTTGTCGAGGGCAGGACGATGGCGGGCAGCCCGGTGCGTTCTTGTAGATAGCGCTTGTAGAGCCGGCCAGCTGTACCACCGTTGCATATCACCTGCTCAATGGGAGCTGCGCCGGCAATGCGCTCGACATGCGCCGGAACGACGTTTTTGATGCTCGCGTCGCTTGAGCCCTTGATGTCACAGCTCTCGATCACGTCCCACAGGGCCACACCGCCGTTGAGCAGCATAACCCGCTTGGCAGCAACCGAGGCGTCGAGCGTCGCGGGCTCGCCGCTCGCCAAAGAGTCTCCCTCGTTGGGCGGCACGGGCACACCGAGGCACGCGGCCATCACGCGCCAAAAGCGGTTCTGCGGATTGCCATAGTAGAAGGCATTGGCACGCGAGAGCACCGAGGGAAACGACCCTAGCACCAAAACGCTCGAGCGCTCGTCAAACACGGGTTCAAACCCATGCTCAATATGTTGATAGCCCTCGTCGGACGCAGCCATGGCCTAGGCCCTCAGCAGATAACGCACCTCGTAGGGCGCAAGCTCAAGGGCACCCGTCAGCTCAACCGTGGGCGCGCCGTCGGCCAGCAGGTCGACAAAGGACCCATTGAGCTCGCCGGCGCCAAAGGTGTAAGGCTCGCCCACGGCGTTCACCGCCACGAGCACCGTCGCGTCGTCGCAGGCACGCTCGAACAGCAGCTGCTTGTTCTGGATCACCACGTTGCGGTACGCGCCGTAGTTGAGAGCGCGTGCCGCCGCACCGTCTGTCGAGCGCAGGTGCGCGAGCTGCTTGATGAAGGCCGTCAGCTCGTTGGGCGCAGGCTCATCGAGCGCAGGGCGCAGCGCCCAGTCGCCATCGGGGCCGCCCTTTTCGCCAGCAATCCCCCACTCGCTGCCATAGTAGACACACGGAATGCCCGGCACGCCAAAGAGCATGCCATAGGCGGGACGCAGGCACGACTTGTCGGTGAGGATGCTTGCCAGGCGCGGCACGTCGTGGTTGTCGACAAACGACAGCAGGTGTTTGCCGCGGTAGATGCACCACGGGTCGCCGCCAAACTGGCGGTGCAGCGAATGGGCGATCTCGAACATGTTGACCGAGTTAAAGCTGGAGTACAGGCCCTTGTAGCACTCGTAGTTGGTGCAGGAGTCGAGCATCTCGTCGTTGACGATCTGGTTGTAGTCGCCGTGGAGCGTCTCGCCGATCAGCACAAAATCGGGCTTGAGCTCGCGGGTAAAGGTATGCAGACGACGCATGAAGTCGCGGTCGAGCATATAGGCAACGTCCAGGCGCAGGCCGTCGACGCCAAACACGTCAGCCCAACGGCGCACGGACTCGAGCAGGTAATCGACCACGGCGGGGTTTTGCAGGTTGAGCTTCACAAGCTCAAAATGGCCCTCCCAGCCCTCGTACCAAAAGCCGTCGCCGTAGCACGAGTCACCGTCAAAGCTGATGTGGAACCAGTCCTTGTAGGGCGAGTCCCACTTGCGCTCCTGCACATCACGGAAGGCCCAGAAGCCGCGGCCGACGTGGTTGAAGACCGCATCGAGCACCACACGGATGCCATGGGCGTGCAGCGTCTCGCATACGGCGGCAAAATCGGCATCCCCGCCCAGGCGGCGGTCGATATGGCGCAGGCTGCGCGTGTCGTAACCGTGGCTGTCGGATTCGAGCGGCGGGTTGATGAGCACAGCGCCAACGCCGAGTTCCTGCAGGTAGTCGGCCCATTGGGCGATTTTCATAATGGGAGCATCGGGGTTAGGCGCGGCGTTGGCAGCCTGGGCGAGTTCATCCTCGGCAACGGGCGCGGCGTTTTCGCGCGGAGCTCCGCAAAAGCCCAGCGGATAGATCTGATAGAACGTCGTCTCGTATGCCCACATAGCAACCTCCCGGCAATCTTTCACGCAACGCCATCCATTGTATGCCCGCCGCGCATCCCCTCCCCCAAAATAAGTTGCGGTGAAATAGGGACTGTTGAGACCAATAAACCGGGCAAACAGTCTCTATTCCACCGCAACTGATGAGGGGACGTGATTAGGCGACAGGCTTTGCGCGGTGTATGGCCGGGAATAGCACCGTGATAGCGAGAATGACACCCACGACGGCAATCGCCCCGCCCGCGCAACCGATCCAGGCGATGCCGGGACCCGACACCACGGCGCCGCCGACCGCGGTGCCCGTGCCGATACCGAGGTTAAACAGGCCCGAGAAGATCGACATGGCGACGGCCGACGAATCTGCCGGCGTGTACTTGATGAGCTCGGCCTGGAACGCCACGTTAAAGGCTGTGGAGCAGCAGCCCCATAGCGCGCAGACGGCAAGCACTGCTACGAACGACGATGCGACCGGACCCATGAGCAGCAGAGCCACCGGCACGCCGGAGAGCGTGATAGCTAAGAACGGAAAGCGATGCCCATCGAACAGTCGGCCGAACAGCCAGCTTCCGAGCAGACCGGAGCAGCCAAACGCCGTCAGCGTCATGGTGATGGCGCTTGCGTCGACATGGGCGACCTGCGCCAGGAAGGGCTCGATATAGCTGTAACCCGCGTAGTAGCCGGTCGCCATAAAGACCGTGACCGCGTAGAGCGCAATCAGGAACGGGTTCTTGAGCAGCTCGGGCAGCTGTTTGACGGTAAAGCGCTCGCCCGCCGGCATGACCGGGAACACCGCTGCCTGGTACACCACCGCGGCGGCAGAGAAGGATCCAGCCACGACAAACGTCATGCGCCAGCCCACGGCCAGGCCGATGGCGCGACCGATCGGTAGGCCGAAGATCTGCGCGATGGACGAGCCCGTGGCGATCATGCTGATGGCGAGCGCCCCATGACGCGTATCGACCAGGCGCGAGGCTATGATCGAAGCGACCGACCAGAACACGGCGTGCGCGCAGGCGACCACCAGGCGTGCGCAGACCAAGATGGGATAGGTCGGCGCCACGGCGGACAGGAACTGACCCAGAGAAAACACGGCAAGCACGCCGAGCAGCATACGCTTGAACTCAAAGCGCGAGGCAAACACCATAAGCGGCAGCGACAGCAGCATGACGCCCCAGGCGTAGACCGAGATCATGATGCCTGCCTGGGCCTCGGTGAGCGAGAACGATGCGGCAATATCAGTCAGAAGGCCAATGGGCATGAACTCCGACGTGTTGAACACGAACGCACAGCAGGCGAGCCCGATAAGCGGGAGCCACTGCTTGAGCGAGATGCCATCTTGTCTTGCCTGAGTCATGTAGGAACCCTCTCCGATTGTCTTGAGCGATGGGTGATTATATAGCAACGGCCCCGCATCCGTCAGCAACAGATGCGGGGCCGTAATCAACTCAATACACAGAGGTTGCGCCATCAATAAATAACTAAGCCAGCCCCAGCAATATGCCCGCCGAATGCACGACAAACGCCACAATCCAGGCAACCGTCACTTGGAACGCGAACACGGCCACGGCGTAGCGCGCGCCCAGCTCGCTCTTGACGGCGCCGATGGCCGCCACGCAGGGCGGGTACAGCAGCGTAAAGACCAGGAACACATAGGCGGTGAACGGCGAGAACATAGTCGACAGTGCGGCGGGCGAGGTTGCGCCCAGAAGCACCGTGAGGGTCGAGATGACACTCTCCTTGGCGATAAGTCCGGTGACGAGAGCCGTCGACGCACGCCAGTCGCCAAAGCCGAGCGGCGCCAGCACCGGCGCGATGATGCTACCCAAACTGGCAAGCAGGCTTTGCGACTGATCGGCGACCACGTTAAAGCGAATATCGAACGTCTGGAGGAACCAGATGACCACGGTGGCGGCAAAGATAATGGTGAAGGCCTTGGTAATAAAGTCCTTGGCCTTATCCCATGCCAGCATCACCGTCGTCTTGACGCTCGGCAGACGGTAATTGGGAAGCTCCATGATAAACGGCACCGGGTCACCCTTAAATGCCGTGCGATTGAGCACCAAAGCCGCGATGCAACCGACCGCAATGCCAATCAAATAGAGCGAGACCATGGCGGGAACCGTCGCCTGCGGGAAAAACGCCCCGCACAGCAGACCGTAGACCGGCAACTTGGCCGAACAGCTCATGAACGGCGTGAGCATGACGGTCATCTTGCGGTCGTGCTCGGATGGGAGCGTACGGGTTGACATGATAGCCGGCACGGTGCAGCCAAAACCGACGAGCATAGGCACGAAGCTGCGGCCCGACAGGCCAAAGCGACGCAGCACTTTATCCATGACAAAGGCCACGCGCGCCATGTAGCCGGAGTCTTCCAGAATGGAGAGGAACAAAAAGAGCACGACGATAATCGGCAGGAAGGTCAGCACGCTGCCCACGCCCGTAAGCACGCCGTCGACAGCCAGCGAGCGTACCACGTCGTTGGTGCCGAACGCCTTGAGGCCCGCATCGGCCGAGGCGATGACGGCAGCGATGCCGTCCTCCATGAGTCCCTGCAACGCCGCGCCGATCACGCCAAACGTCAGCCAAAAGACGAGGCCCATGATCACCAGGAACGCCGGAATGGCCGTGTAGCGACCCGTCAGGATGCGGTCGATCTTGACGGAGCGCACGTGCTCGCGGCTCTCATGCGGCTTGACGACGCAGCGCCCGCACACGTCGCCGATAAAGCTAAAGCGCATATCGGCCAGCGCGGACAGGCGGTCGGTGCCGGCTTCGCCCTCCATCTGGGTAATGATGTGCTCGATAGCGTCGAGCTCATTGCGATCCAAGTGAAGCGCCTCGGTCACCAGCTCGTCGCCTTCAACCAGCTTGGTCGCCGCAAAACGCACCGGAATGTGCGCCGTCACGGCATGGTCCTCGATCAGGTTGGCAATGCCGTGGATGCAGCGATGCAGTGCACCGCCGTCCGAGCCATCGGGCGCACAGAAGTCCAGGCGACCGGGGCGCTCGCGGAACCGTGCCACGTGCAAGGCATGATCCACCAGCTCGCCGATACCCTCGTTGCGGGCAGCGCTAATGGGGACAACAGGCACGCCCAACAGGCTCTCGAGCAGGTTGACGTCCACGGCGCCGCCGTTGGCCGTCACCTCGTCCATCATGTTGAGCGCGATGACCATGGGGCGGTCGAGCTCCATAAGCTGCAGCGTCAGGTACAGGTTACGCTCAATGTTGGTGGCGTCAATGATGTCGATGATGGCGTCCGGGCGCTCGTCGAGGATGAACTGACGGCTCACGACCTCTTCGCCTGTGTACGGCGACAGGGAGTAAATGCCAGGCAGGTCGGTAACGCTCGCCTCGGGATGGTTACGGATGGTGCCATCTTTGCGGTCGACAGTCACGCCGGGAAAGTTACCGACGTGCTGGTTGGAGCCCGTCAGCTGGTTGAATAACGTGGTCTTGCCGCAGTTTTGGTTGCCAGCGAGGGCAAAGTGCAGCGGCGCGCCCTCGGGCACGGCCGTCTTTGCCGCACGGGGCGAATACGTCCCCTCGCCCAGGGCCGGATGCTCCGTCGTGCCGATTGCGGCGTTAGCGCGCGGACCCGTATCGGTGTCGTGAATACCCACGAGCTCGATGCGAGCGGCATCGTCCTTGCGCAGCGTCAACTCGTAGCCACGCAGGCGAATCTCGAGCGGGTCGCCCATGGGGGCGTACTTCATCATGGTGACTTCGGTGCCCGGCGTCAGGCCCATGTCCAAAATATGCTGACGGAGCGCCTGGTCGTCGGATGTCACCGATGCGACAACGGCGTCCTTTCCAATCTCGAGTGTATCGAGCTTCACGCGCTCATCCTTTCGTTAGACGCGGTTAACCGTTTACCGGGGTTAACCAACTCGTAACGACAAATGATAGCGCTCTGAACTATTTTATAAAGTCAAATACCGATGTTTACCTGCGCAAACTTTATGCGGTGCGCCCCGAAGGCTCTTTACGCATACCGCTCAGCGAGATCGAAACGGAACCCGACCGCGCGGTAGCAGTGAGTCGATCACCCTCGACCGACCCCGTGCATGTAAAGGGCGCCTTGCCCATCAAGACGTGGGAGATAGTACCCAAGAGCTCAAAGAAATCGCCCTCAGCACGGGCACTCGAGAGAGCAATATTGAGACCCCTGACGTTTAGTACTGCCCTGAGCGCGCCGTTCACCCCATGTGAAAACGTCACCTCGCCGCGTCTACTCCCCACCGGCGTCTGGGCCGAAACCACATACGTACCCTCAAGCATGGTTCCTCCTCTGAGTAGGCTTTTTGAAATGGCCATCTAGTCTACTTTGCTGCGAGACGGCTTGCCCAGAAACTGCGAGCACATAACAACGTTCAACCAACAGATTGCTGCAAGGAGGACAAGCGTGCAAGGAGGGGCAGATTGCATTTGGCACCACTTGCGCCAACGGACGGGATGCGGAGCGACTGTGCAGGTGGATTCCGGATCGCCGCTTCCTCCGTCCCCCAGCGAATCAAAACAAGTTGCGGTGGAATAGTTCCTGTTTGATGCTTTAACCAGCAAAAACAGGAACTATTTCGCCGCAACAGCAAAAGCCCGCGCTGGCAACAAATGTCACCTGCGCGGGCTTGGTGGGCGCTCACAAAGGCACGTTACAGAGGCCCACGTCAGTTATGGATTACCGAACGGCACCGGCACGCGACGCCTCCGTCGGCTTACCAAGCGATGAAGCTTGCCGCAGTCTTAGACTATCGGCGCAATGCCGGCAAAGTGCAGATACAGCGAGATGACCGCCACGACAATGACCACCGCTGCGATCAGCTTGTCGTGCAGGTGCGGAAATACCGGCTTACCGCGACCTCGCTCGCCCAGCATATAAACGGGAATGGCCGGAGCAAAAAGGATCGTCGTGATCATGACGCCCTGGAGGCCCGTCGACCACACAAGGAACAATGTGTAAATGAAGCCGAGCGTGCCGAAGAATCGCGCCTTGCCGACGCTTGGCGCATGCGGTCCGTCCAAATGCTCCTTCTTCCAACCAATCACCATGTAATAGGCAGCCGAGCAGACATACGGAACCAGAATCGTGTTGACTGCGCAGCTATAGAAGAACTGGTAGGTGCTCGCCGCCACATACGACACGATCAAGAAGAGCTGCGTAATGCCGGAGCTCACGAGAACCGTTACCACCGGGGCGTCGTGCTTGTTCGTCTTGGCAAACGCCAGAGGGAAGGATCCCTGGCGCGCCGCCTCGAACGGCGTCTCGGACGCAATGATGACATAGCCCAGCAGCGCGCCGACCAACGAAAGGATAACGCCAAGGTTTACGATGGCAGCACCAACCGGACCGATTGCGCACTCGAGAATTCCCGCCATGGAGGGCGTTGCAAGCTGTGCCATCTCCTCGCGCGGCATAATGCCGAGCGACAGCATCGAGATGATCAGATACAGCGTGAATACAGCCGCAAATCCGAGCGCCGTCGAGCGGCCGACGTCACGCACGTACTTAGCACGGCCCGAGATAACGACAGCGCCCTCGATGCCCGTGAAGACCCAGACAAGGGCAATCATGGTCGAGACAACCTGCTCGCCAAAGCCAGGACCAGCCGGCTCTCCCCAGAAGTTGTCCATAAAGATATCGACGTTGAACTTACCCAGGAGCACGATACTCAGCACAAAGAGCCCCAACGGCACCAGCTTCGCCAACGTGACGATTGTGTTAATGCCCGCAGCCTCCTTAACGCCACGAAGCACAAGGGCGGTAAGGAACCACAAAAACACGCTGGCGCAGACGATAGAAAGCAGGTTGTTACCCGCGCCAAACGCGGGGAAGAAATAGCCCAGCGCGCTAAACAGCAAGAGCGCAAAGCTCACGTTGGAAAGACATGCGCTGATCCAGTAGCCCCAAGCGGAGTTGAATCCAATGTAATCGCCAAAACCGGCCGCAGCGTATGCATAGATGCCGCCGGTCAGGTCGGGACGGGCCTGAGACAAACCGTTGAACACCATCATCAGCGCAAAGACGCCAATAAAGCAAATTCCCCACGAGACGATAACCGCACCGGTATTTGCCCCGCCAGCTGCCATATCGCCGGCAAGCGAAAAGATGCCGCCACAAATACTGGCGGTAATAACCATCATGGTCAGACGAAAGAGATCGAGGCCATTAGGGTCGATAATCTCTTCATTTTGAGCTTTAGAGGCCATTGTATGTGCACCCCCTTCATCATGTGATCGAACGAAAGATGGCCCGGACGTCCCGAATCGGGTGCCGGGCCATCGGTCAAGCGATCATCAGACTGTTACAGCTATCGCGTTAGAAGCGCAGCGACAGGCAAGAAAGGCCGCCGTCGACCTTGCGATACTCGGAGGTGTCAACGACGAGTGTCTTGTAGCCCAGATCCTGCACGGCCTTGAGCACAGTCGGATAGCCCTCGGCAACGATGACCGTACCGTTGACCCAGATGCAGTTTGCGCCGTACGCCTCGTCCTCGGGCACGACGATCTTGTTGTACTGGGCAAAGTCGGGCTTATCGATGAACTCACCGGAGACGAGCATGTTGTTGTCCTCGATGTAGTTGACGCCCGTCTTGAGGTGCAGGACCTCCTCCAGCGGAACCTCAGAACCCTCGAGGCCCCAGCCCTCGAGAATCTCGCAGAACTGGCGAATGCCCTCTTCGTTGGTACGAGCGGAGCGACCGACGTAGAAATGGTCACCGACCATCATGACGTCGCCGCCGTCAAGCGTGCCCGGAGAAACGATGTGCTTGACATGCTCGTCGTCAAAGAAGCGACGGACGGCCGGCTCAATCTCGTCCTTCTCGCCGTTGCGGCTATCGGCGCCGGGGTTGGTAATGATGGCGCCGCAGCGAGTGATAACGGCCGGATCTTCGACGAAGCAGCTGTCGGGATACTGCTCGAGTGCCGGCAGCACCGACACGTCAACGCCGCACTGCTCGAGTGCGTGCTCGTAATCGTAATGCTCCTCGATAGCGCGCTCGTAGATGGGCTGGCCAAGCTCGGGAGCGCTCGTGATGCCATTGCTCAGGGACTTGCCGGGACGACGGATGATGACGTGGCTGAACTTGGTCATGATGATCCTCCTTGGATCTCATAGTACTGAGCGGACTTCCTTGCGTCCGCCTTCCTTCCGATGGCTTTATCTTAGGGTGTCTTTGCTGTTTTGTATATTGTATACAATCCCGAACGGTAGATAATCCTCGGTAAGCGTATTCCTGCTTATCGGCGCAAAGTAGCACGATTTAGCTGGTCGTTCTATAATTCGACTGAGCTATTCAAGCGAAACGTATTTAATTTTAGAAATATACCGTTAAGGAACACAAGCTCATGGAAACGCTCAGAAGGCCCCTGAAGGACCACGTATACGACTATATTTCGAGCCGTATTGACGCCGGCGAGTTGTCCGCCGGCGACCGGCTGAGCGAGCAAGCGATCTGCGATGCCATGGGCGTGTCGCGCACGCCGGTCCGCGAGGCGCTCATCCAGCTGGCAAGCGATGGCTACCTGGACAATCTCCCCCGCCGCGGATTCCGCGTCCGTGGGTTCGATCAGCAAAACGCCGTTGAAGTCTTTGAGATTATGGGGCCGCTCGACGGGCAGGCCGCATATCTCGCCTGTCCGAATCTAACTGACGACGATATTACGCAGCTGAAATTTCTCGTCGGCTCCATGGACCTCGCGATCCAAGGCGGTCTCATCCGTAAGTATGACGACATTCAGCGAGACTTTCACCTTACGTACTTCAACCGCTGTGGCAACGACCGTCTGCGCGATATGATCTCGCAGCTCGAGCGTTGCTTTATCAAGCGCGATTACGAGACTGTTGACCAGGAGACGGCGTGTAAGCTGCTCAATAAAGCCAACAACGAACATGCTCATATTCTTGAGTTGTTCGAAGCACGAGATGCGACGGGCGTGCGCGACTACGTTCGCGATGTCCATTGGAACACGGAAAACGCCCAGTTCACTGTCTGGTAGGAAAGCAACAAGAGACAACGTCGGTCTTAAACCTTGGCGCCAGCACCGCCCAAACTGATCCGTTTTCCTCCGTCCCCGAGGGGTCATTCTTTTGGCAGCCAAGACAACACCGATATTTTGACGCCGACAGCAAAAGCCCGCCAGAGCGAGCAAGGTGACGCGAAGCGAGGCGGCATTGACTTTCTGGTCATGCCGCCTCAGTTGAAAGGCAGATTGCCGCTCTGGCGGGTTTGCAGCGTCGAGCTGTTACGCGGTTTGGTAAAACCGCGTAACTAGAAGCCGTGGCGCTCCAGGAAGCGGAAGGCTAGGCGAATCCAAGGACGGACCGCCACCTGCTTGTCCTCGTTGTCGACCGCGGTGTTGGCGTTGCCGAGCGAAAGGCCGTGACCGCCCTGGTCAAAGACGTGCATCTCGCATGCAACGCCCTCCTCGGCCATGCGCTGCGCAAACGGGTAGACCTGCGCGATCGGTGCCGTCTTGTCGTCGGACACGCCCCACACAAAGGTCGGCGGCATCTGACGCGAAACATGCGTGGTGGGGCAGATATCGGCCAAATGCTCGTCAGTTGCCTCGCCACCCGTCACCATCGACAGGTAGTCGTTGAGCAGATCGCGCCCCGTCTTGCCGCCCGTCTTGGGCACACGCAAGTCAATGCGCGGATCGCGCGTCTGCATGTCACGCACATAGGCAAAGTCGAGCAATGGATAACCCAGCACCACGGCATCGGGACGAATGTCGTCCGGACGCGCCCCGGCAAGTGCCGCGAAGGGGCCGGTCTTCCACTGTGTTGCCAGCGAGGCGCAAATCATGCCGCCAGCAGAAAAGCCCACGACGCACACGCGTTTGGGATCGACATGCCACTCGTCGGCATTCGCACGCACCGTGGCGACCATCTTGGCAAGATCTGTCTGCGGGTGCGGAAAACTTACGTCACCCGTGCCGCTCGTCACATAGTTGAGCACAAAGGCCTGGTAGCCGTGATCCAAAAACGCAAACGCCACGGGATCCTGCTCATGCGGAGCGATATGCGTAAACGCACCTCCGCCGCAGATAATCACGGCAGGGCGACGGCCATTCGGTTTATCGGGCAGCGGCTCGGCACCCAGATACGTAAAGGTCGCCGGATAATCCTCGGTCGGTTCCTCGCCCCACAGCGCATGGTTCTCGACAATCATATGTGCTCCCTTCGCGCAAATTATGCGCACTCTTTTTTCGCATCTAAGCGTACCCCAGTTGGGTGCAGGACGCAGAAACTCTCCGGCAATAAGTTTCCCTCCAACTGATATATCACATAATCCCAGCTCAGAGGTATCGCTGAGCAGCGTAGAATAGGGGGCGTTGACCAAGCCGCGAAACACATATGAAACGTTTCCGGCAAACCAAACGCGCGATATGCGCCTATTTAAGTTGGAGGCAACTATGGGTCTGCTCGATTCGCTTAAGTCCACCTTCACCTCGACCGGCGAGGCGTCCGTTCCGCCCGCAGCAAGCTTCGCCACCCGCGAAGGCGTCATCTATGCCCCCGTCAACGGCGTGCTCGTCAACCTGGACGAAGTTCCCGACGAGACGATCGCCTCGGGCATGCTTGGCCAGGGCTATGGCATCGAGCCCATTACCGACACCATCTATGCGCCCGCCAACGGCCGCATCGGCGCCACCACTGTCACCAACCACTCCATTGGCATGATCACCGAGGACGGTCTTCGCGTGTTCATCCATGTTGGCTTGGGCACCGTGGAAATGAACGGCAAGGGTTTTGCCCGCTTTGTCGAGATGGGCGATGTGGTCAAGGCAGGCCAGCCGCTCATCAGCTTCGACCGCGAGGCCATTAAGGCCGCTGGTCACGAGGACATCGTGACCGTCATCGTCTCCGAGCTCGATCGTCTTAAAAGCATCGACCATGTCGGCGAGTCCGGAACGCTTATCGGCGGCAACCCGCTCGTCAAGCTTGGCGACCCACTGCTGGTAGCCAAGACCAAGTAGCCAGGCCCCGCGCCACACAGCCAAAAGGCACCTCGTCAAGCGCCCGCGACCATCTGGCCGCGGGCGCTTTTCGTTTGAAAAACCATCCCGCCAATGCCTTATCTGTATAGCCCAAATGAGCCGAGCTGCTAGAATATCGAACTGTATGGATAACTATCATTCAACCGTTATGGGAGGATACGTGAACCGCACCAAAATCGCGCAGCTCTATGCCGATGCCGAGTCGCTCGGCGGCCAGACTGTCACCGTCGCCGGCTGGGTTAAGTCCGTCCGCGACATGAAGAACTTTGGCTTTGTTACGCTCAACGACGGCAGCTGCTTCCGCGACCTGCAGGTCGTCATGAACCGCGAGGCACTCGACAACTACGACGAGATCGCCCATCAAAACGTCTCGGCCGCACTCATTTGCACCGGCACCGTCAAGCTGACCCCCGATGCGCCCCAGCCTTTCGAGCTTTCTGCCACCTCCATCGAGGTCGAGGGCACGAGCGCCCCGGATTACCCGCTGCAGAAGAAGCGCGCGACCGTCGAGTTCCTGCGCACCCAGCAGCACCTGCGTCCGCGCACCAACCTGTTCCGCGCCGTGTTCCGCATCCGCTCTGTCGCGGCTGCCGCCATCCACCGCTTCTTCCAGGAGCAGGGCTTTGTCTACGTCAACACCCCCATCATCACCACGAGTGACTGCGAGGGCGCCGGCGAGATGTTCCGCGTGACCACGCTCGACCCCAAAAATCCGCCCCTCACCGAGTCCGGCGAGGTCGACTGGAGCCAGGACTTCTTTGGCAAGCATGCGAGCCTCACCGTGTCCGGCCAGCTCAATGCCGAGAACTTTGCCATGGCCTTTGGCGACGTGTACACCTTTGGCCCCACCTTCCGCGCCGAAAACTCCAACACCACGCGCCACGCCGCCGAGTTTTGGATGATCGAGCCCGAGATGGCCTTTGCCGATCTGAACGACTACATGGATAACGCCGAGGCCATGCTCAAGTACGTCCTTAAGGACGTTATGGCCACCTGCCCCGACGAGCTCAACATGCTCAACAAGTTTGTGGACAAGGGCCTAATCGAGCGCCTGGACCACGTGGCAAACTCCGACTTTGCCCGCGTTACCTACACCGAGACCGTCGAGATCCTGGAGCAGGCCGTCGCCGCCGGTCACAAATTTGACTATCCCGTGAGCTGGGGCATCGACCTGCAGACCGAGCATGAGCGCTTCCTGACCGAGGAGCACTTTAAGCGCCCGACCTTCGTAACCGACTACCCGGCCGAGATCAAGGCCTTCTACATGCGCATGAACGACGACGGCAAGACCGTCGCCGCCGCCGACTGCCTGGTGCCGGGCATCGGCGAGATCATCGGTGGCTCCCAGCGCGAGGAGCGCCTGGACCTGCTCGAGGCCCGCATCAAGGACCTGGGCATGAATCCCGAGCAGTACAAGTACTATCTGGACCTGCGCCGCTATGGTTCCTGCAAGCACGCCGGCTACGGCTTGGGCTTCGAGCGCCTGGTCATGTACCTGACCGGCGTGGGCAACATCCGCGACGTCCTGCCGCACCCGCGCACCGTGGGCAACGCCGACTTCTAATCGCCACAGCGCCACCAAACGCGTTCCAGCGCATCACGCCAGCGCCTCTCGGCAAGCCGAGGGGCGCTTTTTTCAACAGCATCCGTCAAGCTTTTGGCAAGTTTTTGGTCAGTTGGGCAGGGCTGTTGAAAACTCGACCCGCCGCTTGCCGACGGCTACCGACCGCCCAGAGCGTCCTGCACCCCTGGGAAAGCCCCGCGTCCTAGGCTCCATACCGTCGCCACCCAAAACGGAAAGGACGTGGGCGCCATGACCGAAACCGCTGTTGAAACTTACGAGACCACGACGAGGGGCGCCGCCTCGATGGCAGCCTATCGCGCCGTTCGCATCCTGCAACTATTAAGCGAAAACACCGGTGAGGACAAGGCCATGCTTTCCGATGAGTTGATCCGGCGCCTCGCCCATCCCGGCGACCCCGCCCGCATGCCCATCTCGGCGGCGCGGCGCAGCATCTACACCGCCATCTCCGCACTTCGCCATGCCGGATACGAAATTGAGTACAAGCGCGGCGTGGGGTATCGGCTCTTGACCCGTCCGCTCACCGACGAAGAGATCATCCGACTCCACGGCATGGTCATGCGCAACCGCTCTACGCCCATCGCCATTCGAAAAAGCATGGCGCAGCACCTGGTCGCCATGGCGAGTGCCGACGTTCGCGGCTACCTCGATGCACCCGAGCCTGCTCCAAGCGCAGGCGGCAAATCCACCAAGGCCACACGCACGCCCGTCAAGCGCATCGATGCCTGCGAGCTCATCGAGCAGGCCATCGACCACGGAACCACGGTGAGTTTTGATATTTCGAGTGTCACGGCACGCGGAGAGGTCGAAGTGGCACGGATGACACTCCGTCCCTTTGCCATCAAGCAACGAGACGGCATCTCGTATTTGCTGGGAACGGTCTATGACGCGCGAGGCGCCGATGACACGTTGCGTACCGTAGAGATCGGCCGAATGAGAAACGTCACCACACGTCTCCTCGACGGCAAGAAGCTCTTCGCCGCCCTGGACGAGGACGATGCCTCCTCCGCCGCATAAGACCCTCCGCCGCCCATTCGACTACCCGTACCGCCCATCCGATTCTGTATTAAAAAACCCGCCAGGCTGTTGTAAAAATGGACATCAGCGCTACTATAGTTCCACTTGCACTTTGTCCCAGTGCAGTGTTTCCAGCCATTTTTATACTGGGGGTAATGATATGAAGGACATCACCATCAGCCGCAGGAGCCTTCTGGTCTCCGCCGGTCTGCTCGCGCTCGCTCCGCTCGCCGGATGCGGCGGCAACTCTGGTTCCGGCTCTGCTGCCGCCGGTTCCGACTACACCATCGGCGTTCTGCAACTCACCGAGCACTCCGCACTCGATGCCGCCAACGACGGCTTTGTCAAGGCCATCAAGGAGAGCGGCCTTAAGGTCAAGATCGACCAGAAGAACGCCCAGAACGACCAGTCCACGTGTAAGTCCATCGCCGACAAGTTCGTGGGCGACAACGTCGACCTGATCTATGCCATCGCCACGCCCGCCGCGCAGGCTGCCGCCGGCGCCACGGCCGATATCCCCATCGTGGGCTGTGCCATCACCGACTACGCCGCCTCCGGCCTGGTCCAGGACAACGACAAGCCCGGCACTAACGTCACGGGCGCTTCCGACCTCACCCCAGTCGCCGAGCAGCTCGAGATGATGCAGAAGGTCCTGCCCGACGTTAAAAAGGTCGGCCTGCTCTACTGCACCGCCGAGTCCAACTCCGACGTCCAGATCAAAGCCGCCAAGAAGGAGCTCGGCAAGCTGGGCCTGGAGTACACCGATTTCACCGTCTCGAGCTCCAACGAGATTCAGTCCGTCGTCGAGTCTGCCGTGGGCAAGGTCGACGCGCTGTACTCCCCCACTGACAACACCATCGCCGCGGGCGCTTCGCAGGTCGGCCAGATCTGCAAGGAGAATAAGCTCCCCTTCGTGACCGGCGAGGAGGGTATGTGCATGGCCGGCGGCCTGTTCACCCTCTCCATCAACTATAAGGACCTGGGCTACGCCGCGGGCGAGATGGCCGTTAAGATCCTGAAGGGCGAGGCCAAGCCCAAGGATATGCCGATCAAGCACCTCTCGAACAAGGACCTGGTCGTCGTCAAGAACGACGAGATGGCCGAGGCTCTGGGTATCGACCTTTCCGCTCTGGACGAGTAGCACCATGCGCGGTGACGCATCTAGGGCCCGCACGCGCGCCGCAGCTGCGTTATTCAATATCTGAGCCATTGGGGCGAACGCTAAAGACCGGCGTTCGCCCTGCTTGTTTCAGGTAAAACAAAACATCTGTCCATCGCTCTTTTATGCATTGGTACCGCTATTATGGAAAATCACGTGTCCACCCTATCCTAGGAGGTATGAAGCATGCTCATTGCATTGCAGGGCGCCGTTTCGCAGGGCGTCCTCTGGGGCATCATGGTGCTCGGCGTGTTTATCACGTTCCGCCTGCTCGACATCCCCGATATGACCTGCGACGGCAGCTTTGCCCTCGGCGGCTGTGTTTGCGCCGTGCTCATCGTCAATAACGACGTCGACCCGCTGCTCGCCGTTTTGGCCGGCATGTGCGCCGGCGCCATCGCGGGCGCGGTCACGGGCATTTTGACCACCGTCTTTGAGATTCCCGCAATCCTCGCCGGAATCCTCACCCAGATCAGTCTGTGGTCCATCAACCTGCGTATCATGGGCAAGTCCAACACGCCCATCCTTGCCAAGGGCACTATCTTCTCGTCTGTCAGCAACATGACGGGCCTGCCGCAGTCCACTGTTGCCATTATCCTAGGCATCGTGCTGGCCGTGGCCATCGTCGCCATCCTGTACTGGTTCTTTGGCACCGAGATCGGCTCGGCACTGCGTGCCACCGGCAACAACGAGTACATGATCCGCGCCCTGGGCGTTAACACCAACACCACCAAAATGATCGCCCTCGTGCTCTCCAACGCCCTCATTGGCCTTTCGGGTGCGCTCATCTGCCAGAGCCAGAAGTATGCCGACATTGGCATGGGCACCGGCGCCATCGTTATCGGTCTTGCCGCCATCGTCATCGGCGAGGTGCTCGGCCGCCTGCTGCCCGGCGGTCTCACGCAGTTCTCCGTCCGTCTGGCCTCCGCCGTCTTTGGCTCCGTGGTGTACTTCCTCATCCGCGCCATCGTGCTGCAGCTGGGCATGGACGCCAACGACATGAAACTGCTCTCTGCTGTGATTGTCGCCGTGGCCCTGTGCGTGCCCGTGGTTTGGGAGCGCTATAAGCTCCGCAGCTCCTACACGAAGGGAGATGAGGCAGATGCTTAAGCTCTCGCACGTCAAGAAGACCTTTAACAAGGGCACCGTCACCGAGAAGCGCGCGCTCACCGGCGTCGACCTTACCCTCAACGACGGCGACTTTGTAACTGTGATCGGCGGCAACGGCGCCGGCAAATCCACGCTGCTCAACATGATTGCCGGCGTATATCCGCTCGATTCGGGCGTTATCGAGCTCGACGGCACCGACATCTCGCGCCTGAGCGAGTCGCAGCGCGCCAAGTACCTGGGCCGCGTGTTCCAGGATCCCATGCGCGGCACCGCAGCCGACATGCAGATTGCCGAGAACTTGGCCCTCGCCAAGCGTCGCGGCCAGCGTCGCGGCCTTTCGTGGGGCGTCACCAAGGCCGAGAAGGACGAGTACGTTGAGTTGCTCAAGCGCCTGGACCTTGGCCTGGACACGCGCCTCAACGCCAAGGTCGGCCTGCTTTCGGGTGGCCAGCGCCAGGCACTCACGCTGCTCATGGCCACGCTCACCAAGCCGCGCTTGCTGCTGCTCGACGAGCACACCGCGGCACTCGACCCCAAGACCGCCTCTAAGGTGCTCAATCTGACCGAGGAGATTGTCGACGAAAACCATCTGACCACGCTCATGGTTACGCACAACATGAATGACGCTATCCGTCTGGGCAACCGTCTGATCATGATGCACGAGGGCCATGTGATCTACGACGTGGCCGGCGACGAGAAGAAGTCGCTCACCGTAGCCGACCTGCTGCAGAAGTTCGAGGAGGTCTCGGGCGGCGAGCTCGCCAACGACCGCATGCTGCTGAGCTAAACCTACCAAATAGGGACAGGTTTATTTTGGCAGGTTTTATCTGCGCAAACGTCAAAACCGCCGCAAAGGGACAGACGCCCTTGCGGCGGTTTTCGCATATTATGTCGATAATCCAGCGTCAGCAGGAACCACTGGTTAAGAACTAAGGAAACTGCCATGAAAAGACTCCTTCCCCGTCTTGCCTTGACCGTCGCCCTCCTCGCCGGCGTGCTCGCCGGCGCCCCAGCCTACGCCACCGCGGCCACCCCATCTCAAGTTATCGGCGCGTCCGATGTGATCGGACGGGCTTTTGGTGGGTATCATGGTTGAACGATCATGAGGAGGTTTTCCCTACATGGAATTGTTTGAACCGATTCTTCATTTCTTTGAGCAACGGTGGGTCCACAACATCATCTGGGCCGTCATCTTGGTAATAGGCACCGCCATCGCCACCAAGGTCGTATCCAAGACCCTGCGCCACCTGCTCAACCGCGACGACAACCCACTTCCGGCATCGAGTATCTTCATCAACATCGCTCGCGCCGTCATCTGGATGATCGGTGGCAGCTTTATCCTCGACAACTGTTTTGGCATTAATGCAAACGCCCTCGTCGCCGCTCTTGGCGTCGGCGGCATCGCCATCTCGCTCGGCTTTCAGGACACGCTGTCGAACCTTATCGGCGGTATGCAGGTGACCTTTATGGGCATCATCAAGCCCGGCGACAATATCGAGGTCGGTGGCGTATCAGGCGTGGTCCAGGACATCACCTGGCGCCACACGACCATCGAAGATGCCTGCGGGCAGACCATCATCGTCCCCAACTCCAACATCTCCAAGAACACACTCGTGCATTTGATGCCCTTTGGGCGCGTGGCTGTCCCTGTCGCGGTCAAAGACCCCTCTAAATGGGCGTCGCTCGATGAGCTAGCAGACGAGCTCGTCAGCGCCACCAAAGCGGCTGTCTCGCCCATCTCGGGCTTTGACAAGGAGCCCTACGTGCTCTTTAGCGAGATCGGCGACTTTGGCATTAAGGGCAAAATCATCTTTATCGTCAGCGACGACAGCGCCACCTTTACGGCGGCCGACGCCTGCATCCGCGCCATCGCCCCCATCATCGCCTAAACCGCCACAAAGGGGACAGGCACCTTTGTGGCGGTTTCGCATCGTGGTAACATGGTTCATATCGTTGTTTAAACGACTAAGGGAGTAGACACCATGGAAGAGGCCTATCGTCAAGCACGCAAGCGCGGCGAGCAGGGACGCCGTCGCGCCATTAGTCAAAGCGAGCATCCGTACCTCACGGACCTCGATAGCTTGGTCGCCCAGCTCCCCTTAGGTCAGCGAGAGAATGTCGGCCTAAGAGACATTCCGCTCGAAATGGTCGTCGGAACGGTTACCAAGGGCCGTCAGTCCGCCTTTTCGTGCAACTTCATGCCCCTGCTGCCGTTTAGCACCGAGTTCGCCCGCAAGTGGTCCAACCTCTACGACATCCAGGTGACCGAGGGCTATCGCGACCCCATCATCGTCACCGAGTTCATGCATCGGTTTTACGTCCAAGAGGGCAACAAGCGCGTCAGCGTCCTCAAATTCCTGGACGCCCCGACGGTTTCGGCCAAGATTACCCGTCTCTACCCCGGCACATGGGATTCCGTCGAAAGCCGCCTATACGGTGAGTTCTGCGCGTTTTGGCGCGTCTGCCCCCTATACGAGATCGAGTTCTCGCGTGAGGGAAGCTACGAGACACTCGCCAAGATGCTCGGTCAGAACCTTATCGAAAAATGGCCGCAGAAAAAGGTCGACTACCTGCGCCACACCTTCTTGCTCTTTAAGCGCGCCTACCTTCGCGCGGGCGGCGACCACCTGGACATTACGCCCGCCGACGCCATGCTCGTCTACCTCAATGTGTACAACCAGGACCGCCTGCTGGATACGCCGACGGATATCGTCGTAAACCGCCTGTGCAAAATTTGGCGCGAGCTGGTCATTGCCGGCAAAAATGACGAGGACAAGGTCGATCTTGTCGAAGCGCCGAGTGTCGATGAGGAAGAGTCGCCCGCCAAGTCCACCTCCGGTGTGCTCAACTTCTTTATGGGCAAGACCGTCTATTCGGCGGCCAATCCCCTGCGCATCGCCTTTATCCATGAATTCCCTTGTGCAACGTCGAGCTGGGACAGCCTACACGACCAAGGGCGTCAGTATCTCGACGAGCACTTTGGCGGTATCGTGCGCACCGAGGCGTTCGAGGACTGCCACGATCCGGACGTGTTCTACGCCGCCGTGGAAACGGCTGTCAAACATGGAGACAACGTCATCTTCTCGACCTCGCACCGCCTGATGGAATACACGCTCAGGGCAGCCGTTGAGTATCCCCAGGTTCGGTTCCTTAACTGTTCTATCGGCCTTCCCCACCAAAGCGTCCGTTCGTACTTTGGCAAGATGTACGAGGCCAAGTTCCTCCTGGGCGCCCTTGCGGCTAGCATGGCGGACAACCATCGCATTGGCTACCACGCGTCGGTCTTTGCGTCGGGCGCGCTTAGCGAGATCAACGCCTTTGCCATCGGCGCCTCGCTGCTCGACCCTCGCGCGCAGGTAATCCTCACCTGGGGCGATGTACCCGCCGGCGGTCTTGCCGAGGCCATGTGCCGCGAAGGCGTGAGTGTTATGACCGGTGTCGACATGTCCAAGTCGCTGGAGGACCCCACGGCCTACGGACTCCACCGCCTGGTCGATGGCAAGGCCGTCGGCATCGCCATGCCGGTATGGAACTGGGGCCGTTACTACGAGCTTATCGTGCGAAGCCTGCTGCATGGCACCTGGGATGAGACCAGTGACAACAGCCAGGTTCGCGCCGTCAACTACTGGTATGGTATGAGCTCGGGCGTTATCGACATTCGCTACGCTCCGGGCCTGCCCTATCAGACGCGCAAGCTTGTTCAGCTACTGCGCAATGGCATCGTCGAGGGCTCCATCAATCCATTTGGCGGCGAGCTCCATAGCCAAGACGGCGTGGTGCAGATCGAGGGCTTTCCCCCACTGCCGAGCACGCAAATCGTCGAGATGGACTGGCTGGCCGACAACGTGGTGGGCACCATTCCGCAACTCGACGATGAGCCGAAGGTCCGCGCCCTATGAAAATCCTTGCCATAGCCGATACCGAAGAGCGATGCCTGTGGGAGTGCTTTCGCAAGGAGCGCTTTGAGGACGTTGACCTGATTCTATCCGCAGGCGACCTGGATCCGGACTATCTTGAGTTTTTGGTCACTGTCATCAACAAACCGCTTGTGTACGTTCGTGGCAACCACGACGACCGCTACGCGCGCCATGCACCGGGCGGGTGCATTTGTGTTGAGGACAGCGTATATGTGTACCGAGGTATTCGCATTGCGGGTCTGGGCGGTTCCATGCGCTACCGCGACGGCGCGAACATGTATACCGAGCGCGAGATGGCAAAACGCATGCGCAAGCTATCGCGAAAAATCGCACTGGTAGACGGATGCGATATTCTACTTACCCATGCACCCGTCGCAGGCATGGGCGACCTGGACGACCTGCCGCATCGAGGATTCGAGTGCTTTAATGCGGCTCTTGAGTCTTGGGGTCCCGACTATATGATTCACGGGCATGTGCACCAAAGCTACGGCCCCAACTTTCAACGCGAGCGCCAACACCCATGCGGAACGAAGATTGTCAACGCCTGCGGCTATACCAAGATCGAAATTGACGAGGCGCGCTACCCCACGCGCGGTTGGAAGGCCGCTTGGCTCAACTCGCAAACCATGCGCCGCGAGCTCAAACGCCACGAAGCAATCGAGTCTTCAACCGCCAGAACCCCCTGGTAACTGCCAACAACCACCACGAAGGGGATAGGCACCTTTATGGTGGTTTTGCTGACTCGTCCGACCTGTCCATCACGGTGCTTGTGTAATTAACGAGAACACTCATTGTTTTGTAAGGACGGCGCTCACGTGCCGTCTTTTTTTGTCAACTTATGCAGTCTCGACCGTGTTGTATGTAGAGGGACCTCGCGAGACGCCTTCCCTATATCCACCACGACCAATTGGAGGTGACACTATGCCTGCACGCCGTAACCGCAATAGCACGCTCCGATGCGATGCCGATCAGATCGAGCGGGAAGCAAAGCGCTTGGTCGACACGTATTCCGACCTCATCCTTCGATTGTGCTATTCGGCCCTTGGATCCGCTGACGACGCTCAAGACATCTGCCAGGACACGCTGATCAAGATTCTCCAACGCACTCAACCGTTCGACTCGCTCGAACACGAACGTGCTTGGGTGATCCGAGTCGCACTGAACGCATGTCGCGATATCGGCCGTACGCACGCGAATCACCCGGTTGTCGACCTCGATTCGCTCCCCGATTTCTGCGCACCCGTAACACATACCGAGCAAGAATTCGCGCAACGCGACTGCGCCATTCTTTCCGCTGTCACGGCCCTGCCTCAAGCACAGCGCATCGCCATCTTTTTGCACTACTACGCAGGCATGAGCATCAGGGAAATCGCAGACGCCGTTCACGCGACGCCAGCTGCAACCGCCCAGCACCTTAGCCGCGGACGTGCGTCACTTCGGCTTTCCTTGAAAGGAGACCACAATGACTACGAATTCGAATGACTATCGCCACGCCCTGGAGCACATTTCGTTTACCGATAATGCGAAGCAGCACATGGCAAACTCGATTGCTCAGTCCGTCGCCTCGAGCGATGCGGCGACCGCTCAAAGCAACTTTAATGGCACGCGACGCAAGCCGCGCATCGCCCGCCATCCCGTAAGAACAGTCGCTCGCATTGCCGCTGTAACGGCAGTCCTCGCTATCGTCATTGGAGGCGCTGGCACGGCTATGGCAACAGGCGTCCTGCCGCTTCCTTCTGACATGCTTTCCGACATCTTTGACGGACCTGCTTCTCAAACCGAGATCATCGACCGTATTGGCCGGCCCGTCGGTGCTAGCTGCTCCAACAACGGAGTCACCGTGACCGCCGACGCCATCATGGGCGACAAGGATATGGTTACCATCGCCTATACGCTTACGTTCGACGATCCCGCTGCCCTGAAAAAGCTTTCCGAGCCGGGCGAGAACGGAACTATCGCCGGAAGTGTCGATGGAAACGTATACGTTGATGGCGAGCATGGCGGCCAAGGCCAATCATGGCTCATTGACAAGAACCCCAATGACTCCAGCATTCAATACTTTGCACAGTTCAGCGTTGAATCACCCGGCCTTATGGGCAGGACCGTCCGCACGCATATCAACTCTCTCGTTGTGCCACGTGCTGGCAAAGAGCTTCCCGAGTATAAGAAAATACTTACGGGCCCATGGGATCTTAAGTTCCAGCTGAATTACGAAGATACATCCGTTACGATTCCCGCGCCCAAATCGGTCAACTTTAACGGCACCAAGGCGACGATTCAAGAGGCCACCGTATCCTGCGTTGGCGTTTCAGTCCGCTACAACATAGATCGTTCCATCGAACACGACAACAACAGCGGCAAGATGTCTCAAAACATGGAGGAGTCTATGGATGCCGTTGGCAACATACCCCTCATCGTGACGTTCAAAGACGGTCATGTTGAGGACGCAACCAGCCACAGCGGCTATTTCGCAAATAAACTGGATAACGGCACCACTGATGTCCACAAGACCTGGCCGTTCTCGCAAGTTTGTGACACAGACAAGATTGCAAGCGTACAAATTGGCGATACGGTCATTCCCATGAATTCGTAACGCTACGCGGCTCGTATATGCACCCGGTTCCGCACTTCGCGTCTAAAGATGCGCTGTCATCGAGCAGCGTGAGCGCAAGGCCGCCCGTATGGTCGGCTGGGAACACCTCGTTGCGCTAAAAACCACCACGAAGGGGACCGGCACCTTTGTGGTGGTTTTGCTGACTCGTCCGACCTGTCCCAACGGTTTGTCTCAATCTGTAACAGGTAGGGCCCAAATAATCGGTTAGCTGTTACAGATCGAGACAGACCACGGATGCTCGGCCGAAAATCTCAATCTGTAACAGGTAGGAACGATTTTGCCCCTTAGATGTTACAGATTGAGATATTTGACAGCTTGAATCGGCATCGCCTACAGCGCGGCGACGACCTTGTCGCCCATCGTCGTGGTGCCGAGGATCTTATCTGCCGGGGTGTTGACATCGGCGATGTCACGGGTGCGCCAGCCCTCGTCGAGCACGCGCGCCACGGCGCTCTCGATCCACGCGGCTTGCTCGCCCATGTCGAGCGCGTAGGTCAGCAGCATCGCCACCGACAAGATTTGAGCCAGCGGATTGGCCACGCCGAGCCCCGCGATGTCAGGAGCGCTGCCAGCGCTCGGCCCAAACAGCGATACGCCCTCATCCAGCGAGGCAGAGGCAAGCATACCGAGCGATCCGGTAATCTGAGCCGCCTCATCGGACAGGATGTCGCCGAACATGTTCTCCGTCACCACGACGTCAAAGTCTGCCGGTCGACTGATGAGCTGCATGGCGGCGTTGTCGACGAGCAGGTCCTCAAGCTCCACGTCGGAGTACTCCTCGTCTTGCACGCGATGCACGATCTCGCGCCACATGCGGCTCGTCTCCAGCACGTTGCGCTTATCAACGCTCGTCACCTTGCCGCGACGTTTGCGCGCCGCCTCAAATGCCTGGCGCGCAATGCGCTCAATCTCGTACTCGCGATACTCCATCACGTCGACCGCACGCTGACCGGCCGCACCCGCAGCGCCCGCGCAGGTCACGGATGCGGGCGCCAAAGTCCCACGGCATGTTGTAGCCCATCGTATCGGGGATGTTCACGACCGTGGCACCGGCCTTTACGGCCGCCTCGATAATGCGCACCAGAAACTCCTGATCGGAGCGGCCGGCATCCTCGGCATAAAACTCAACATCGTCAACGAACTTGCGAGCATGTTTGACGGCATGGATCGCTCACTCAATTGCCCTTTCCTCAGTCATATGGAGCTTGTCGCGCAGGTGACTGGTGCTCACACCCAGCCCTGTATGGATACGGGGCCTCTGGGCCGTTTTGAGCGCCTCTGCAGCCACTTCGATATCCCTGTCGACAGCGCGCGTCAGGCCGCATACCGTGCATCGGTCGCCCGCAATCTTGCCAATCTCCTGTACGGAGCGAAAGTCACCAGGACTCGAGATGGGAAAGCCCGCCTCGATAACGTCCACGTTCATGCGCACCAGCTGGCGGGCGATGAAGAGCTTTTCCTCGGTATTCATGTTGGCGCCCGGCGACTGCTCACCGTCGCACAGGGTGGCGTCAAAGATTGTGATTTTGCGGCTTATATGTTCCTCCTGATTGACCGTTTTATGACAGATGGCTTTCAGGAGAGAGAGAAGGCCTAGAGATAGAAAAATACCCGTGTCGCTCATCACGCCTGAAAGCGGCAGACGATAGCGCACCCGGGTACAACAAATCGTTATAGCGAGATTACAACCCTAGCGCGCTATCCAATCTAGTAGCGCTAGGCCTAGGAGCTGTTGCGTGTTCTTAAACATGTTGGGCTCCCTTCGGCCTCGGGTAGTACTACATCGCGCTAAAGTACAACACAAGTAAAACCACCACAAGGGTGCCTGTCCCCTTCGTGGTGGTTTCGTTGACTCAAAAGCAAGAGACCCGGTCCTGCACGAGGCAGAACCGGGTCTCTTTAGCAATGCTTGCTTTGCTCAGGCAGTAACTGTTAGTTACTCAGCCAGGAAGTCGCGCTGGATAGCGGGATCGACCTTGACGCCAGGGCCCATGGTGGAAGACACGGAGATGGACTTGACGTACTTGCCCTTAGCAGAAGAGGGCTTGACGCGCAGGATCTCGGTGTACAGGGCAGCGTAGTTCTCGACGAGCTGCTGCTCGGTGAAGGACTTCTTGCCCAGGGGCACGTGGCAGATGCCGTAGCGGTCGGCGCGGTACTCAACGCGGCCAGCCTTGAGCTCGGAGACCATCTTGGCGACGTCCATGGTCACGGTACCGAGCTTGGGGTTCGGCATGAGGCCACGGGGACCAAGGATCTTACCGATGCGGCCAACCTTGGCCATCATGTTCGGCGTAGCGATAGCGGCGTCGAAGTTGATCTCGCCCTTCTGAATCTGGGCGACGAGCTCGTCGGAACCGATGATGTCGGCGCCGGCAGCCTCGGCCTCGCGGGCCTTCTCGCCCTCGGCGAAGACGGCAACACGAACGGTCTTGCCGGTGCCGTGGGGCAGGGAGATGGAACCACGGATGTTCTGGTCGGCCTTACGAGTATCGATGCCCAGACGGAAGTGGGCCTCGACGGTCTCGTCGAACTTGGCGGTGTCGAGCTCCTTGAGGAGCTTGGCAGCCTGAAGGGGGGTGTAGAGCGTGGCGCGGTCGATCTTCTCGGCAGCTGCGTTATAGCTCTTACCATGCTTAGCCATGTGCATTACCTCCTGTGGTTAAACGGGCGTGAGCCCTCCCACATCGTATCGTGTGCCCTATTGCACACATTTAACGGGCGCCCCAGTCGGAGCACCCGTCGTTACCATAAGAAATCGCTACTCAGCGATGGTGACGCCCATGGAACGGGCGGTACCGGCGATGATCTTCTTGGCGGCGTCAATGTCGTTGGCATTGAGGTCCGGCATCTTGATCTCGGCGATCTTGGTGAGCTGCTCCTGGGAGAGCTGACCAACCTTGTCGGCCTGGGGCTTAGCGGAACCAGACTTAAGGTTCAGCTCCTTCTTGATGAGGTGAGCTGCCGGCGGGGTCTTGGTGATGAAGGAGAAGGACTTATCCTCGTAGACAGAGATCTCAACGGGGATGATGTCGCCCTTCTTGTCCTGCGTCTCGGCGTTAAAGGCCTGGCAGAACTGCATGATGTTCACGCCAGCAGCGCCCAGGGCGGGGCCGACGGGAGGAGCGGGGTTAGCTGCACCAGCAGGAATCTGGAGCTTAATGACGTTGGCAACCTTCTTCTCAGCCATGGTCATTCCTTTCGAATCACGAGTGTGAAGTACTTGCTATATCGTAAGCACGCACGTGTTAGAAGCACTCCTGAGATGAGCAGTCACAGAAGAAGCACGCTCGCGCGAACGGACGAAAACTTAAGCGATGACAGCGACCTGATTAAAGTCGAGCTCGACCGGCGTCTCGCGACCAAAGATCATCAGCGTGACCTTGAGCTTGCCAGCCTCGGTGTTAACCTCGGAGACCTTGCCATCAAAGTCGGTAAGCGGGCCATCGGTGACGCGGACGGACGTGCCGACCTGAATATCAACCGAGGTACGCTTGGGCGAATCGCCCTTACCGGGACGACGAGTCATCTTGTTGTACTCGTCGCGGGAAAGCGGAGCGGGCTTGCCGTTGCCGCCTAGGAAACCGGTGACGCCGGGCGTGTTGCGAACACACGTCCACGCATCGTCATCCATCTCCATGCGAACCAGGACATAACCCGGGAAGATCTTAGAATCCTTGGTCTCGCGCTTGCCACCCTCTTTGATCTCGGTGACGCGCTCCATAGGAATCTCGATATCAAAGATACGGTCCTGCATACCCATGGTCTCGATACGATGCTCGAGATCGGACTTTACGCGGTTCTCGTATCCGGAGTAAGTGTGAACGACGTACCAACGCTTAGACATGGTTTAGCCCCTCAATCCAGAGAACAGAGCAAGAGCCTCGCCAAAGCCAGCATCGAGCAGAGCGATGACGACGCCGACGACGACCAGAGAAGCGCAAACGACGACCGAGTAGTTCACGAGCTCCTTCTTATCAGGCCACGTGACACGCTTCATCTCGGACTTGACCGAAGCGAAATACTTCTTGGTGCGGGCGAAGAAACCAGGCTTCTCGTTCTTCTTGGACTTCGCAGCCTTCTCGTTCTTCTTGGCAACGGCCTTCTTGGCCTCAACCTTGGAGTTGGCGGCAGCGCTGTTGGCAGGTGCCGACTGCTGAGCCTTCTTCTTGTTCTTCTTGTTGGCCATTTGGGTTACCTCCGCGCAATGCGCTTATACATGAGTAAACCGTAAGCCCCCAAGTGGGAGCTTACGGAATAATGACTGGCACGCCAGGAAGGACTCGAACCCTCAACACTCGGTTTTGGAGACCGATGCTCTACCAATTGAACTACTGGCGTATGTGACTAGAGACTAGCGAGTCTCTTTGTGCAGCGTGTGGTGACGGCACCAGGGGCAATACTTCTTGATCTCCATACGATCAGGCATGGTCGACTTGTTCTTGGTGGTCGTATAGTTGCGGCGCTTGCACTCAGTGCACGCAAGAGTAACTAGAGTACGCATGTATCCTGAACCTTTCATTTCCGCCCCGTACGGGCACGAGTTGTTACTTTATCAGCTCCACGTAAGTGCTGTCAATGAAAACCTCGAGTCAATTGGTTCTCGGTGGATCCATTCATATTTGGAACACATCAATGAAGCCATCGAGAGCTAATCGACGGTGCATCCAGGACCATTATCGATCCTCTCGACACCAGCAACGGCTCAATATCCATTGCAGAAAAGAACCCGGCACCCATATAAGTGCCGGGTTCTCTAAGTCAGCTATATCAAAGAGCTAATTTACTCAATGATCGTGGAGACGATGCCCGAACCGACGGTGTGGCCACCCTCGCGGATAGCGAAGCGCAGGCCCTCCTCCATGGCGATCGGGTGGATGAGGTCGCCCTCGATGGTGATGTGGTCACCAGGCATAGCCATCTCGGTGCCCTCGGGGAGCTTGACCGTACCGGTAACGTCGGTGGTACGGAAGTAGAACTGAGGACGATAACCATCGAAGAACGGGGTGTGACGGCCGCCCTCCTCCTTGGTCAGAACGTAGATCTCGCCGGTGAACTTGGTGTGCGGGGTAACCGAACCGGGCTTGCAGAGAACCTGGCCGCGCTCGATGTCCTCGCGCTTGATGCCGCGGAGCAGCAGACCGACGTTGTCGCCAGCCTCGCAGAAGTCCATGGACTTACGGAACATCTCGATACCGGTAACGACGGTGTTCTGGGTATCCTTGATGCCGACGATCTCGACGGGCTCGTTGAGCTTGAGCTCACCGCGCTCGACACGGCCGGTAGCAACGGTACCACGGCCGGAGATGGTCATAACGTCCTCAACGGCCATCAGGAACGGGAGGTCGTTGTTACGAGCGGGCGTCGGGATATACTCGTCGACGGCGTTCATGAGCTCGCGGATAGCGTCCATCCACTTGGCGTCGCCCTCGAGAGCGCCCAGAGCGGAACCACGGATGACGGGGATGTCGTCGCCGGGGAAATCGTACTCGGAGAGGAGCTCACGGGTCTCCATCTCGACGAGGTCGATGAGCTCGTCATCGTCGACCATGTCGCACTTGTTCAGGAAGACGACGATGTAGGGAACGCCGACCTGACGGGCGAGCAGGATGTGCTCGCGGGTCTGAGCCATGGGGCCGTCGGTAGCGGCGATGACCAGGATAGCGCCGTCCATCTGAGCAGCACCGGAGATCATGTTCTTGACGTAGTCAGCGTGGCCCGGGCAGTCAACGTGAGCGTAGTGACGGGCAGCAGTCTCGTACTCGACGTGGGAGACGGAGATCGTAATGCCGCGCTCGCGCTCCTCGGGAGCCTTGTCGATGTTCTCGAACGCAGTGAAGTCAGCCTTGCAGCCCTCGGTCTCGGAGAGAACCTTGGTGATGGCAGCGGTCAGCGTGGTCTTGCCGTGGTCGACGTGACCAATGGTGCCGATGTTAACATGCGGCTTAGTGCGCTCAAACTTCTCTTTGGCCATAAAGCCCTCCTCTAAACAGGTCGTCCCCGGACGGGACTTTGCCTTTATACCATAGTGGCCTCTCAACATACTATTGAGAAGCCACCGTGTTACCTATGGTAGCGGTGACTGGATTCGAACCAGTGACGCCACGGGTATGAACCGTGTGCTCTAACCAACTGAGCTACACCGCCGGATGGAGCCTGCAACCAGACTTGAACTGGTGACCTCTTCGTTACCAACGAAGTGCTCTACCGACTGAGCTATACAGGCACTTGACGGGTGGGAGCTATAGGATTCGAACCTATGTAGGCAGAGCCAACGGGTTTACAGCCCGTCCCCATTAACCACTCGGGCAAACTCCCAATCGTTCAAGTATCCGCAGGTCCTTTGGTCTTTTGGACCGCCGCCCCCGCGAACGAAAAAGATAATACGATGCAACCTTGGGGGCTGTCAACGAAAACCTCTAGATACACGGTGCCGGGCGTATCTATATACCTTTGACCTGCTGTTTTGTTGAGTTTGGATATGAAGGATGGTGGTTTTGGATGCTGAGGCGACGTTTCCCGAGGTAACACTTTGGTGTAGTGGAGTACACCTTCAGGATCGAACTTCGATACCGGCTTATTTGCACCTATATATAGGTCGAGATCAGGCTTCCGCGGCAGATTCGATCGTGGATTTTCTCCCGTTTGAAATCGAGCGTGGACTTTCTCCCGCTTTTAGCGCGGCTCAAAGGCCAAAGTGGCAGATTATCCACGCTCATTCTCCAGGCGGGAGAACTATAGAGCCGCAACTACTCGGGCCAGGCCAAAGTAGACCCATAGAGCGGCTCCCCCTTGGTGCAGGGGTAGCGACTCAAGTAACACGACGATAGCAAGTCGAAGAAATAAGTCATGGCATATTTCGAATAAACGCCGAGTCGGTCAATTCCGTTTCCCGCATTACCAAGACGATATACACGGTCAAAAGACCTCGATTTGTCATCGTTGCTAAACGCAGTAATTAGAATCTTCCTGCCCGAACGGCAATCAAGATACTCACGCGCCTGTGACGCAAATAGCCCGGAGACCGATACGAGAATTATCAATGACTGCGAAGTGTCTCCCATGTTTTTCAATTCCGCGACGTTAGCCCCAGCAACTATGCGAACTATCTTGCCCGCATAAAACATTTCCTGCTGAAATCGTACGAGATTGGCGCTCACATTATTGGTGCACCAGATTTCAACGTTTTTATGGCCATCAATTTCGTCGGCAAGGTGCTTAATAGCGATATCGGACACGCCGCTTTCGACCTCAGCGAACATCTCGATCATGCGAACGTCGAGCTCTGCCCTGTACTCCTCGTAGCCAAATTCCTCCTCTCGATGGCTTAAGTCGCTTGGAAAGACTGATTGAGTAAATGATTCTTTCAAATCGCTAAGAGACTGGTAGCCCAATCGATTGCAGAAACGACGAACAGCGGAACGGGTCACGAATGCATCGCGGGTTATTGCGGCAACATTGATTTCGCTCGAACGCCTAATGTGAGCGATGAGATATCGAGCGATGGCGGCATCGTTTGACCCAAACTCGCTGTTGATGATGGAGCTAATGCGATTGAGCACATCGAAGTCATTGATATTCACGTGATCCCTCTTTCCGCTCTCCTCGATATTATGGTTCATTTATTGAATCAAACAGCTTTGGTCGTTCTCCTATGATTCAAATCAGTTGACGTCATCTTAATCGTAATTCCGTCACACGTATCCACCGTGTTGAATGATGGAAAGGGGATTCATGGGCAACGTGAACAACATGCCGTTTCTCTGGGGTTCCGCCACAGCGTCTTATCAGTGCGAGGGTGCCTGGAACGAAGACGGCAAAGGCCTCGGCGAGTGGGATTTCTTTAACCACACAAGCAATAAGAACATCAACCATGTTGACGGTGATGTATCTTGCGACTTCTACCATCGCTATGAAGAAGATATCCGCATGATGAAAGAAGGCGGACAAAACACCTATCGCTTCTCTCTTTCATGGAGTCGAATCATCCCCACGGGTATCGGCGAAGTGAATGAAGAGGGTATCGATTTTTATAATCGAGTCATTGATTGCTGCCTCGAAAATGGCATAGAGCCCAACGTCACGCTGTTCCATTACGATCTGCCATTCACGCTTGCTTGCAAAGGCGGATGGCTGAACAACGACATGGCAGAGTGGTTCTGCAAATACGCCAAGATTTGCTTTGAGCGCTTTGGAGACCGCGTCAAAATCTGGGCTACCGTTAACGAGCCGCATTTCTACAGCTACTGCGTAAACATGTTGGGCAACTATCCCCCCAATCGATCGCTCGACGTTCAGTCGTACATGCAGTTTCAATACAACCTGATGCGCGCAAGCGCACTCGCAGTCCGAGCATATCGTCAAATGGGCTACGACGGCATCATCGGCGCCGTCCACGATGGCGGCGTTGTCGAACTCGACCCGGCAACCGAGCACCCTGATGACGTATTTCGATACGCAGACTTTTTCGCCAATCGCATGATTCTGGCACCAGCGCTTCAGGGTCAACTGCCGCCAGAAATGGACGAAATCCTTGGAAAACTTGGCGTCTCGCTCTATCGATCCCCAAATGACGTAGAAGAATTCAGAGACGGTAAAGTCGATTTTATTGGACTCAACGTGTATTGCCGAGAGTATGTAACCGACTGGCACGGTGGAGAGCTTGCCGTTTCGGCGAACAATAAGGGCGGTTCGAGCAAAAAAGTCGAAGGAAAATGCATTGCGCCCTTGTTTGAAAGCGCCCGCGACAGCAATGTTCCCCGCAATAAATGGGGCCGCGAAATACTCCCAAGTTGCATGTATTCAACCATCATGGATGTCCACGAGCGCTATGACGCGCCCCGCATCTTTATTACGGAAAACGGACATGGCGCCTATGAGCAACCAGACGCAGACGGAATGATCCACGATGATGACCGCATCGAGCTTCTGGGCCAGTTCATCGAGCACATGATGAGGGCTAAGCGCGACGGCGCGCGCGTTGAGGGCTACTACCTCTGGTCGACGATGGATCTGTATAGCTGGATCAACGGCTACGAAAAACGATACGGACTTGTCCACATCGACTTCGAGAACAATCTGGAGCGCACCCCCAAAAAGAGCTGGTATTGGTACCGAGACCTTATCTCGAAGTATCAGGAGCAGGAAGGTTAGGAGAAAGAGATGAAATATCAGGCAATGTCCGAAACAGTCCTAAAGGCTGTTGGCGGCAAAGAGAACATTACATCGGTAACTCATTGTGCGACGCGCCTTCGCATCGACGCACGAGACACCTCGATCATCGATCTCCAGCTCGCCAAATCGGCCGATCAGGCGCTCGGGGCAGTAGTCAGCGGTGGCCAGCTTCAGGTGATCATCGGCCCCAACGTCACCGAGGCTTACAACGACTTCCTCGACTTCGCGGGAATCGAAGTCGGCGGCGGCGCGGTTGCCGACGATGCCCAAACCGCCAAGGATCTTGCAGAGGGTATCAAAAGCGGCAACACTGCCACGAGCCTGGTTGAGAAATTCGGAAATGTCTCCGCACAGGTATTCATGCCCATCGTCCCGGCGCTCATCGTAGGCGGACTCATTCTTTCGATTAAGAATCTCCTGGTCAATTATTGTGGATTGAGCACCGATAGCGGAACTGCTCAGGTTCTGCTGGCGATCTTCAGCGCCTCATTTAGCTTCCTGCCCGTTTACCTAGGCTACCAGCTCGCCGCCGTCATGAAGATGCAGCCTATCATGGGCGCGCTGCTGGGCGCAATCATGATTAGCTCGTCTATTAGCGGTGCTGAGGGTCTCGACTTTCTTGGCATCCCCATCCCGACGAATGACTACTCGAGCACGGTGGTGCCAATCGTACTGGGCGTTGTGTTCATGTACTTTGTTGATCGCGGTCTTCAGAAAATCATCCCGGACGTTACCAAACTGTTCTTGAAGCCGCTACTCACCATGTTTATCGTCGTGCCTGTTGAGCTGATTATCCTCGGCCCCGCCGGCAGCATGATGGGCTACGCGCTGAGTGATGCCGTCACGTGGCTCATGGATAACGTGGCATTTATCGCTACTCCAATCCTTGCAGCCCTTAACCCCTATTTTGTCATGCTCGGTCTTGATAAGGCCTACATCGCAATCGAAGTTACGAGCTTGGCGCAGCTCGGCTGGGCGCCCATCATCTTTGGCTTCATCTCAAACCTCTGCATTGGCGGCACGAGTCTCGCCTTGGCAACTGCAATGAAAGGCAACAAGGAGAAGAGGGGTATGGTCACCACGGTTGCCGTCACCGCACTCTGCGGCGTAACTGAGCCCGCGTTCTACGGCTGCCTCATCGAGCGTCCCCGCCTGCTTGTCGGCACGGCAATCGGCGCCCTCTGCGCGGGACTCCCCGCAGGTATCTTCGTCCTGAAGGAGTATGTTGCGGGAGCATGCCCCGGCCTTCTTTCGGCGCTGATTTTTATCGCTCCCGATGGATCCATGGGCAACTTCGTACTGGCGTGCGTTGTCGCCGTCATCGCCATCGTCGTCTCGTTCATCGCTGCACGCGTGATCATCAAGAAGAACCCCAACTATATTGAGTAAATGCCCGCTGTTTGCATTGGGGACATCCTCGGCAGACCATTAGCAAGAACCCAAGAAGTCCCTTAGGAGCTCGATTAATCCATTCGGATTCCTGAGGCACAAACGACCCCGATTCCACAATGAAATCGGGGTCGTTGTTTCTAAAGCCGTCGATAGACAATCGGTGTTTACCTTAGCCCCCTATCCAAGTTAATTATCCACGCTCGTTCTCCGGTCGGGAGATTTTCTTCTCTCTCGTGTCCAGAAATCCACGCTCGAGCAGGACATCCAGGACCGTACCCGCCCTTGTCTCGATCTGTAACAGCAGGAGACCTATTCCGCTTCTACATGTTACAGATCAAGATATTCCTAAAACACCCTAAGTTTCATCTCAATCTGTAACAGTTAGATGCCAAATATCGGTCTTGGTGTTACAGATTTAGACAAACTGGAGGACGAGACAAACCAAAAACGGGATGGGCGCTAACCCAATGGCGCACCACCTAAATAGAAACGGGCCCTGTCCCACAAGGAACAGAGCCCGAAACTCTCATGGAGCCAGTGACAGGAATCGAACCTGCAACCCACTGATTACAAATCAGTTGCGCTACCGTTGCGCCACACTGGCACACTTGGCGCTTTCGCGCGAAGCCAATTAAGAATAAAGGAATTGCGGACGAGGCGCAACAGGCCGCGCGGCGTTATATAAATATGCAAAATCCAGCAACAACACGTACCAAGCCCGTTCATTTCTGTCAGTTCGCCCTCAATCTTAAAACTCTTCGCCAGAACGAATAGTTTTAATTACAATTGGCTATATAAAACTATTCGTTCTGGCGAAGGGTTTCGCGATGTTGACTACAAAGGAAGCAGCCGAACTGCTCGGCATCACCCCGCGCAGGGTGCAGGAGCTCATTAAGAACGGCGCGCTGACCGCCCGCAAGGCTTCTGGCGTGTGGCTTATCGACAAAGACAGCGTAGACACGCGACTCCGCTCCGCAACCAAAAGAGGGGGACGGCCTCGTCGCGGGCATGGGAAAAGCGAAATCGCATTTACCCTCATGAACCGCACGCACGAAGTGGCCCAGCTGGTCTACAGCAGATCACGGAAAGACTTCACCCACATCGGCGCCGACGTCGATCGTGCCCACGCCCCTATTGGAGTACTTGGCCCCAATAGTCCCGTGTCGCTCGACTCTTTCCGCATTTGGTGGCGAGGCCGCGGTATCCCGCTCGCGCGCATTGGGCTTGCATCCCTGTTGGCAGAAGCAGCAGTCGATGTTCCCGACGAACTCATCCAGCGAAATCTTGGCCTCTCCTTATCCGACCAGTATTGGATTAGACCCCAAGGCTCCGGTCTCGCGTGGGAAGATATCAATTTCTTCAATAATGCTTTTGACGACGTCTCTCTCAGCATCGCGCCCTTCGCCCCAGAGGGCAAGGCAGCTGCCGCAAAGCCCGACAACACCTCGGACGGCAATCTTCAAAAGTACTGGACATGCGAGGATGACCGTCGAATACTCCACAAGGCAGGTGCGCACCTGAACCAGGAACCCTATAACGAGATGGTGGCGACCGCACTTCACCGTCGCATCCTAAACGCTTGCGATTATGTACCCTATTCGCTCGAAGGCACAGGTACTTCTGCCTTGAGCACATGCAATGTCTTCTTAACTGACGAAGAAGAATATGTCTCTGCGTTCTATATAAACCAGCATGCAAATGCAGACGAGCGACTAACCGATTACGAACGGTATGTAGCAAACTGTGAGGAGCTTGGAGCGACAGATATAAAAGACGCCCTTGACCGCATGATCGTATGTGACGACATCATTGCCAACTACGATCGTCATTGGCGCAACTTCGGCCTCGTGCGAAACGTCAACTCACTGGTCTGCAGACCAGCCCCCATCTTCGATTCGGGCTCATCACTCTGGTGCAACATATCACTAGAGGAGCTTAGGGCGGGAGAGCACAGTTTTACCAGCGCACAATTTCATTCAAGCCCCGCCAAACAAATGTTGCTCGTCGAGGACATGGGCTGGTTTGACGGCGACAAACTCGAAGGCTTCGTTGGCGAGGCAATCGAGATTCTGTCCAGAAACAACGCGCTCACGGCAAGGCTGCCATATCTAAAAGAGGCGCTTACATGGCGCCTCCGTAGAATGATCGACATCGCTGAATGGAGTTAGCGAGACAGCGTCGCGCCGTCAGCTCCCCTACCTCCCGCGCAGGGCCTTGAGCTTGGCCAGCGCCTCGGGGCTCAGGCGACTGCCCAGAGTCATCTTGATCTGCGGAGCTTCCTCTGCCTCGTGAACGTCGTTATCGATCTGCTTGATCTCGTCCACCAGCATGCGGCTCGAGATGCGCGTGACACCCTTGCCCATGACGACGGCTTGAATTGTGCCATCACTCGATACCACGGAGCACGCGCGGCCCTCCTCACGTGCCTCGATGCAGAGCTTCTGCACCACGGTGTCGGCAGAGACGCCCGTCGGCGAAAACTCGATGCGCACGCCGCGGGCCGGCAGGTTGGGACGCTCGCTGGAGATATTGCCCGCGCCGTCGAACACGATCACGGCCTCGTAGCGGCCCTGGGCAAACGCCGCAACATCGTTGATGAGCGCGGTGCGCGCCATATCGTGAACGTCGCTGGAATACGGATCATCGGAATGGTCGTACACGAGCTTTTCGTAGCGCGGCGTGCAGTGAATCACGTTGTAGCCGTCGACCACCAGCAGCTCGGGCTTATTGGAGTGCACCGTCGAGACTGGGTCGGCGATGGCCTGCGCAAACGCATTGCCGCCCACGCCATAGGTCGCGGCCGAAACAATCGGCTTGGCCGAGCCTTCGCCAAAGCGCTTGGCCTTGGACTTGGCACGGTTCTTCTTGGACATGCGTTACTCCTCCCCCATGAGCTCGCCGGCGTTGCGGCGCAGCCACTCAAAGCATAGCGCCGTCGTTGCCTGGGCAACATTGAGGCTCTCGGTCATGCCGCGCTGGGGAAGCTTGGTCAAAAAGTCGCATTTCTCGAGCACCAGGCGCGAGATGCCGTCGCCCTCGGACCCCATGACGAGCGCAACGCGGCCCTCGAAGGGGGCGTCCCAGCAGCTGCCCTCGGCGTGCTCGGAGGCACCGCCCACCCAAAAGCCAGCGGCCTTAAGATCGTCGAGTGCACGGGCGATGTTGGGCACCTGCGCGATGGACAGATGCATGACGGCACCGGCTGAAGTCTTGTAGCTGCCCACAGTCACGCCAGCGGCACGCTTGTTGGCGATGATAACGCCCGCGGCGCCCACGACCTCGGCGGAGCGCACGATGGCGCCGAAGTTACCGTCGTCGGTCACGTGGTCGAGCACCACGACAAGCGCCGGACCGTCGCCCGCGCGGTCGAGGATATCGGCGACATCGGCATAGGGGAAATTACCCACCTCGAGCGCAATGCCCTGATGAGCGCCATGGCTCGACAGCGCATCGAGCTGCGCGCGCGGCACATACTTAATGCGGACGTCCGCGGCGTTGAGATCGTCGACCAGGCGCGACAAGGCAGCATCGCGCTCCCCGCCCTCGGCGATGAGCGCGCACTTGATGGGAAAACCAGTGCGTAGCGCCTCGGCGGCAGCACGACGACCTTCGATAAACTCGCCCTTGGGAACCTCGACGTTATCGCGGCTACGCTCGCGCTGCGAGCGAGCAGCCTGTGAGCGCTCGCGCTGGCCCTTGGGAGCGGCAGCGCGATCGTTGCGGCGAATCGGACGCGAGCCAGAAGCGGCCTGCTTGCCGCCACGAGGCGCACGCTTGCGATTGTCGGCCATAGGACGGCCTCCTTAAATAGATAACGAACAAGAATCGACCGTTCGAGCCGCGGCACCTTGCCTTTCAATCGTCGGGCATGACCACCAGGTCTATGCCCTCCTCTTTCAAGGCAATCTGCCGCACCTCGAACGGTCGACAAATACTAGAGACTCTTAATACGAGTGCCCGCGGCCGTATCCTCAATGGTGAGGCCCAGGTCCTTGAGCTGGTCGCGAATGGCATCTGCCAGATCCCAGTTCTTGGCGGCACGGGCCTCGGCGCGAGCCTCGAGAATCTTAGCAGCGGCCTCATCCACGTCGTCACCAGTGTAGGCAACCAAACCGGCGGCAACGCCCAGCAGACCCAGCGGCAGCTCGACCTTGGGCTCGGGAAGTTCAACGCCAAACGCATCGAGCAGCTCGGCCAGCGTATCGGCGGCAGCCAGGACTGCGGCCTTGTCGGCAGCATCGCCCGCCTGCTCCAGATACTGATTGCACTCGGTGACAAAGCCAAAGACGGCACCCATGGCACCGGCGGTGTTAAAGTCGTCGTCCATGCACTCCTTAAAGGCGGCACGGGTCTCGGCGGCCTTGGCGGCAAACGCCTCGGCGGCAGCCGCATCGGCATCGGCCGTCGCGTGGTTCGCAGCCCAACGCAGGTTCTCGACCGTACCGGCAATACGCGTGAGCGAATTCTCGGCGCCCTCCAGGCGCTCCCAGGAGAAGTCGAGCGGTGAGCGATAGCTCGTCTGCAGCATCAGCAGGCGCAGGGCGGCAGCGGAGTGCTGCTCGAGAACCTCGGCCAGCGTAAAGAAGTTGCCGAGCGACTTGGACATCTTCTCGCCGTCTACCAGCAGCATGCCCGTGTGCATCCAAGTGTTGGAGAAGCCCTGGTGCCAGGCGCAGGTGGCCTGGGCGCACTCGTTCTCGTGATGCGGGAAGGCAAGGTCGGAGCCGCCGCCGTGGATATCGATCGGGGTGCCCAGGTAGCGGTGCACCATGGCGGCACACTCGGTGTGCCAACCGGGACGGCCTTCGCCCCAGGGGCTCGGCCAGCTGGGTTCGCCGGGCTTGGCAGCCTTCCACAGGGCAAAGTCGAGCGGGTCGTTCTTGTCCTCGTTCTCCTCGATGCGCGCGCCAACCATAAGGTCGTCGATGTTGCGGCCCGAGACCTGACCATAGTTGGGATCGCTGCGCACGGCAAAGTACACATCGCCGTTATCGGCTGCGTAAGCGTGGCCCTGCTCGATAAGCGTCTTGATCATGGCGATCATGGGGCCGATCTCCTTGGTGGCGCGGGGGCGCACATCGGGATCGAGCACGTTGGCGGCGCGCATGACGCCGATGAACTTGTCGGAAAACTCCGTCGCGACCTCGGCAGCCGTACGGCCCTGCTCGTTGGCGCGCTTGATGATCTTGTCATCGACATCGGTGAGGTTCTGGGCGAACGTGACCTCGTAGCCGCTCGCGATGAGCCAGCGACGAATCACGTCAAAGCTGATGAACGTACGGGCGTTGCCGATATGGATGTTGTCGTAGACCGTGGGGCCGCACACGTACATGCGGACCTTGCCGGACTCGATGGGCTGGAACTCTTCCTTTTTATGGGTAGCGCTGTTGTAGATACGCATTCGTTACTCCTTAACGGTTTTCTGTAGCAGGCAGACGGCCCAGGCACCGATTCCCTCGCCCTGGCCTTCCCAACCGAGCTTTTCGGTCGTAGTGGCGGCGACGCCCACGTTTTCCACGTCGACGCCCAGGGCATGGGCAAGGTTGGCGCGCATGGCATCGCGGTGCGGAGTGATCTTGGGTTGCTGACAGGCAATGGTGCAATCGGCATCAACAAACTCAAAGCCCAGCTCGCGCGCATAGTCCATCACGCGGGCGAGCAGCACCATCGAATCGGCACCCTCGTAGGCGGGATCGGTGTCGGGGAATAGCTTGCCGATATCTCCCCCGCGGCAGGCGCCCAGAATGGCGTCGGCCAAGGCGTGCGCGAGCACATCGGCATCCGAGTGGCCCAGCAGGCCGCGCTCGTAGGGGATGTCGACCCCGCCGATGATACATCGACGCCCCTCCACCAAACGGTGAACGTCGTAGCCATGGCCAATGCGCAGGTTACTGAACATGGGGAAGGTCCTCTCCCTCGGCCATGCGGCCAAGCAGAATCGCGGTTACGGGACGCAGGTCCTCGGGCACCGTCACCTTAAGGTTATCGCGCGGGCTCTGGACGCAGCGGACGCGCCCGCCCATGCGCTCGACCAGTGACGAATCGTCCGTGCCGATAAAGCCCTCGGCAATCGCCGCGGCATGGGCGCGCTTCATGGCGTCGACACTAAAAATCTGCGGCGTCTGCGCGGCCCAGTACAGCTCGCGCGGCGGCGTCTCGACGATGTTGTCGCCATCGACGATTTTGAGTGTGTCGATGGCAGGCTGGCCGCACACGACACCGTCGAGGGCACGGTCGCTCACGAGCACGTCGATAGCGTGGTCGATAGCCTCGGTCGTAATGAGCGGACGGGCGCCATCGTGGATGGCGACGTATTCAAAGCCCGCCGGCACCGCGTGCACGCCTGCGCGGGTGGAATCCTGGCGAGCCTCGCCGGCATCGGCAAAGCTGATGGGCGTGTTATACGAATACGGGTCGATGGCCAGGCGGCGCATCTCGGCACGACGCTCGGCAGGACACACCACCACGATGTGGCCGACCTTATCGCTACGGTCAAATGCGCGGATGGACCAGCTCATAAGCGGACGGCCCGCTACATTGACGAGCTGCTTGCCACCGGGGTTACCAAAGCGCTGGCCGCTGCCACCGGCAACGACCACGGCACATACGGGCGCCATTATGCGTTCCCCTGTTTGGTGCCCTTCATGCGGTACAGGGAGTCCGCAAGAATGGCAGGGTTGTTAACGCCAAAGTCGCCCAGGCGCTCCGGATCCTCGCTGATGTCGTCCATGAGCTCCTGTAGCGATCCATACTCGTCGACGATCTTCTCGGCCACGCCGTCGCGCACGACGGACACGCGCGAAAGCGTGCGCAGGCCCAGCGGTGTCATGACGGAGTCCTCGTCCAGGTCGTCGTAACCCAGAACCGCCGCCACATGCTGTGGGTCGGACAGGTCCTTAGGCGTCATACGGCTCAGGTTGGCGCGGATCTTTTCGGCATTGGCCTCGGAGGAATCACTCGCATAGTCGCGAATCATCAGGTCGTACTCGGTATCCATGCTGGAGCCGGCGAGCTGCTCGAGCTGCATCTGCACGAGCTTGCCCTGGTTGCCCAGCTTGACAATGCAATCCTTAAGCTCAGTCTTTGCCTGCTGCATGATCTCGAAACTCGAGAAAATGCCGGTGATATCGGCGAGCGTAACGTAGTCATCGAGCTCGAGGGCCGTCAGGCGCAGCAGGGAGCGATCGAGCGACTGACGGGTAGTCTGGAGCGTGGCGACGAGCTGGTTGACCGAGCTCATGATGGTGGTGACGGGCTGGATCTCATAGCTCTTGCCGTGAACGTACACGTTGACGACGGCACGACGGGCCGAGACCGAGATCACGATGGCATCGGTGAGCACCGACATGCGAGCGGCAGTGCGGTGACGCATGCCCGTCTCGCTCGTGGCAAGCGAGGGATCGGGATTGAGGTGGAAGTTGGCGCGCAGGATCTGGGTGAGGTCGCCGTCGATAACGATGGCACCGTCCATCTTGGAGAGCTCGAACAGGCGGTTCGAGGTGAACGAAATGTTGAGTGGGAAGCCGTCGTTACCGGCAGCGAGCACGTTTTCGGTGTCGCCGACGCAGATAAGGGCACCCAGGTGACCGGCGATGATCATGTCGAGGGCGGTGCGGATCGGCTGACCAGGTGCCGTCAGGCGGATGGCCTGTTCCATACGCTTTTGCAGCTCGTTCTTATCCAAGGCATCGCTCCCATCGTATACGCTCCATAAACGTCAATAAGTTTCTCACGGTTTGCCTCTGTGACGCCCGCAAAATCCGATGCTTACAGAATGAGCGAACACAGCTGAGAGCCCCAATCCAAATGAGCTGCTTATGTGGTAGCATCGGGATTCGCATAAATGAGGGAGTAGTCGCGTGATCGGGTTCGCCTCCGGTGGCGCGGCAAGTCAACACACTGGCCGATGCGGCCTGGCTTGCCTTAATGAACGAGACTCGTGGTTGTACGCGCGGCGCGTACGCCACGGGTCTTTTTTGTTGCTCCCCTGTCAGAAGTACACGCGGGTTCGCCCGCAAGGAGGGAGCCAAACCATGGGACTCGTAGAGCTCGTGCTGCTCGCCATTGGCCTTTCGATGGACGCCTTTGCCGTATCCATCTGCAAGGGCCTTGGCATGAAGAAGATCAACCTTAAGGTCGCCGTAGTGCTCGGCCTGTTCTTTGGCGGCTTCCAGGCCGGCATGCCCGTGATCGGATGGGCGCTTGGCAGCCAGTTTATGGGCATCATCGGCCCCATCGACCATTGGATTGCCTTTATCCTTTTGGCCTTCATCGGCGGCAAAATGCTGTGGGAGGCTTTTACCGAGGACGAGGATGAAGGCGACGGCAAGAATGCCGAAAAGATTGAACTGAGCGAGTACCTGATCCTCGCCATCGCCACTTCAATCGACGCCCTGGCCGTGGGCATCTCGTTCGCCGCGCTTTCGGTCGACATCGTTCCCGCTGTATCGCTTATCGGCGTCACAACGTTTATCTTCTCCGTCGCCGGCGTAGCGATCGGCCACACCTTTGGCGCGCGCTACGAAAAACCTGCCACCATCGTGGGCGGCATCGTGCTCATCCTCATCGGACTTAAGATCTTGCTTGAGCATCTGGGGATTTTGGCGCTGTAACGCCAAACACAATCGCTCAAAACTCAACGCCAGTACAAGGCCTCATGCAAAGTTTTGCATGAGGCCTTTTCATGCAGACTTTTGCATGTCATACTGATATGCAAAAGTCTGCACGTTAGGAGATCGCCATGGATACCCTTCCCATCACCACACCACGCCAAGCTGGCATCTATGTGCGTCAGGCACGCGAGTCGCAGGAAATCACCCGTGCGGCCCTCGCTAAAAAAGCCGGCGTTTCGGAGCGCCTGCTCGCATCGCTCGAGCTAGGAGACGCCACGGGTATTCGGCTCGACAAGTTGCTGTCCGTCTTTAATGCACTCGGCATAGGTCTCTTTGCGCAAAGCGATAACGACTCCATCGCATCGCCCTCCGAACATCCGACGACGAAAGCGGACCTCCCTATCGCGAACTCGAATGCCCTGCCAAAGCCAAGCGTAGGCAGACGACCCGCTCGACAGGGAACGCCATCTTCCTATGGTGCCTTGCTGGCCCAAATCGCAGCCGAGCAAGGCCTTTCCGGCACTTCAGGCCTCTCCTTTGGCTGTAAGGTTGTGAAATAAATGGCAGAGATGGAGCTTGCAACCCTCATTTGTGGCGAAATCGCAGGCACTCTCCGGCAAGACAAGCATGGACTCTGCAGCTTTGTATACGCCCCAACCTATCGCGGAGCACCGCTATCGCTAACAATGCCGCTTTCCAATCGCACGTATGGCCATAACATCGTCCGCCCGTTCCTATTTGGCCTTTTGCCCGACAGTCAAGAGCAGCGTCGCGCTATTGCCGCCGAGTATGACGTTGCATCCAACAACCCCGTCGCCCTCTTGTGCCATATCGGTCTTGACTGCGCAGGGGCCGTTCAGTTTTGTCGAACCGATCAATTAGGCGCCGCCCGCGGCAGGGTCTCGGCATACCGCCCGCTTACCAATTCTCAAATCGCTCACAAGCTCAAAGCAATTCGCGATGACGAAAGAGAGACATGGATGGGCTCCAACGAAAGCTGGTCCCTGGGCGGCAACCAAGGCAAATTTGCACTAGCTTGGCATGATGGCCAATGGTGCGAATGTCTAGGGTCATCCCCCACTACCCATATCTTCAAAAATGGTGTCGTTGGGTTCAAACATCAGGCCTTAAACGAATTCGTCTGCAAGAAAACGGCTCGGCGTGTTGGCATTCCAACTGCCAACGTCTCCTATTGCACATTTGAAGACGAAGCCGCGCTCGTCGTTGAACGGTACGACAGAATGGTCAATAGCAGCGGAAATATCGAAAGGCTGCATCAGGAGGACTTTTGCCAGGCGCTCGGTGTATTGCCAAGCCAGAAATACACCGCCGACGGAGGACCAACCACACGAGACATCCAAGAACGACTGATTAACACAGTCCCCCACCACATGAATCTTGTGCTTTTTACCTATATGTTGTTCTATAACGCCATTATCGGAGCGCCTGACGCACACGCTAAAAACTACTCGCTCATCCTAGGTAAAGGCACAAACGCAGCGCTCGCACCCATGTACGATGTCGCATCGGGCTTGGCGTACGAGCGTATGCGCCGCCGGGCGCGCCTTGCCATGAGCGTTGGCGGCGAAAATCGAGTGGGGCGCATCGGTCCAGGCGCTATCCGCCGATACCACGGTATGGGCGACCCCGCGCTGGAGGCGGCGCTCACCGATGCCGGGCTATCCGAGAAGTTTTGCTTTGCGACCATGATGGACCTCGCCTACGAGGTGCCCATTTGCATGGAAGAGATCATGGACGAATACGCCGACCTGCCCGGCATGGCGGACCTGCGCGAGCACATGCTCGGCCCCGTCCGCGAAAACTGCCAGCGCACCCTCGACCTCATCAAGGCGGATATGGGCTAGGCGCCAATCAATCCACATTTCTTAAAAGAAGAGGGGGGCACCCGTCGCAAAAGTTCGGATGCCCCCTCTCGTAATGTCATTTGCAATCCGCTAGCACGTGGCTCGAACTGCTGCTAGCGCGACCCTTACGCGGCAAGGCGCTTGAGGACGTCGATGAGCAGCTCGTAGAAGCGCTCGGCAGAAGCGAGCTCCATGCTCTCGTCCGGGGTGTGGACATCGGAGAGCGTCGGGCCCACGGCGATGGCGTCCAGGCCGTGCAGGGCCTCAGCAAACAGGCCGCACTCAAGGCCAGCGTGAATGGACTCGATGCGCAGCTCGGAGCCAAAGAGCTCGCGATAGCTCTCGACAAAAACGTCGCGGACCGGCGAATGCTCGGCATAGCTCCAGCCGGGATACTCGAACTCGAACTTGGCGTCGAAGCCCAAGACATCGGCCAGCGTCTGCAGGCGGTCCTTGAACTCGTTCTGCAGCGAGGTGATCGAGGAGCGCGGGGACAGCATGATCTTGACCTGGTCGTCGGAAGTGGCGACCACGCCGATGTTGGAGGAAACCTCGACGGAGCCGTCAGTGGCGACGTTGCGGCGAATCACGCCGTTAGGGGCAAGACGCAGGGCGCGGATGAGGGCAAGCGCGGACTTCTGATCCATGGCCTCGACCTCGGCGTCGTCGGCAATCTCGACGGTGCAGGTAAAGCCGGGGTCGAAGACCTCGAGCTCGGCAGTGACGTCGGCGATGATGTCCTTTGCGATCTGGGCCGCGGCCTCGGCGGCAGCGTGGTCGGCGTAAACCAGCTCGGCCTTGCACTCACGGTTGATGGCGTTGTCCTTAGTGCCGCCGTTAAAGCTAACGATGGCGGGCTCGCCGGCGACCATCAGGCGGTCGATGATGCGGGCCATGATGAGGTTGCCGTTGCCGCGCTCCAGGTTGATATCGTTGCCGGAATGACCACCCAGTAGGCCGGAGATGTCGAGCGTGAGGGTGCTGCCGGTCTTGTGCTCGCGCACGATGGGGCAGGTGTAGGTAACAACGACGCCGCCAGCGCAGCTGACGGTGGCAACGCCCTCTTCCTCGGAGTCAAGGTTAATCATGGTGCGGGCGCTAATCTGGGACTTGTCGAGCGTCTCGGCGCCGACCAGGCCAGTCTCCTCGTCGGTGGTGAATACGCACTCGAGGGCGGGGTGAACGATCGAATCGTCGTTGAGCACAGTAAGCATCAGAGCGACAGCAATACCGTTGTCGGCGCCCAGGGTGGTGCCGTTAGCGGTGAGGACGCCGTCCTTCACGACCAGGTCGATACCGTCGGTCGTAAAGTCGTGCTCAACAGAGCCCAACTTGTCGCACACCATATCGATGTGGCCCTGCAGCATCACAGTCGGGGCATTCTCGGCGCCGGCAGAAGCCGGCTTGCGAATGATGACGTTGTAGACCTCGTCCTGGTACACATCGAGGCCGCGCTCCTTGGCAAACGCAACCAGGAAATCGCTGATGCCCTTCTCGTTGCCAGACCCACGGGGGATCGCGCTGACCTCCTCAAAGAAATGGAACAGCTGGGCGGGCTCGTAGCCGGTGATCTTGTAATCCATGGTGCCTCCTTGGCGCAACTGGTTAGACAGTAAGACATGCGCCTTGTATATTCCCAGACTTTGCGTGCATAAACCAGTCGAAAACGCCGAGCGCCCTCGCATCATCGGCTAACGGTGGGGAGACGCCACTTTATTAAGATAAAGCAGGTTAGACGGGCCGCGCCGAAGGGACGTTGGACCCTTCAACCAACCTCAACGCTTGATCAACGTTTATGCATACGCCATTGACATGTTTAATGAGATCTACTTTGAACGAAGGGGGCTTTCCAACAGAAAAAGGGCGCTCCTTTGGAACGCCCTCGTGGACACAAGGTTTTGTTACGCCCTACAGCGCGCCGGAACCGGCTTGCATCATGCCGCCGGGGCCCGAGGTCACGCCGCCGCTCACGGGCGCGGCGCTGCCAGTGTGCGGTGCCGCCGGGGTGGTATCGCCACCGAGCGTACCTGCCGGACGCGGTGCCGGAATCTCGCCCGTGCCGTGGCTAAAGACAAACTTGCCATCGGCCACGTCGCACAGGACGGTATCGCCCTCGCCCCACTCGCCGGCCAGAAGTTCCTCGGACAGCGGGTCCTCGATGAGCTTTTGAATAGCACGGCGCAGCGGACGCGCACCGTTGGTGAGGTCGGTGCCCTCGGCCACGATCTTGTCATAGGCCGCATCGGTGAGCTTGATGTTCATGCCGTTGGCAATCAGACGCTGGCGCAGGTCGTCCACCAGCAGGTGCGCGATCTTGGTGAGATTCTCGCCCGAGAGCTTCTGGAACACCACAATGTCGTCGATACGGTTGAGCAGCTCGGGGCGGAACAGGCGCTTGAGCTCGCCCATCGCGCGACCACGGATCTCACTCGACGTGAGACCCTGCTCGCCGGTGGTGCCAAAGCCCACGCTCGCATCCTGCGCAATCTCGCGGGCGCCCACATTGGACGTCATGATGATCACGGTGTTGCGGAAGTCGACCGTCTTGCCCTGGCTATCGGTCAGGCGGCCCTCCTCCAGCACCTGCAGCAAGATGTTGAAGATATCGGGGTGCGCCTTCTCGATCTCGTCGAACAGCACGACCGAGTACGGGTGGCGACGAACGGCCTTGGTGAGCTGGCCGCCCTCGTCGTGACCGACGTAGCCCGGAGGGCTACCGATGAGCTTGGAGACCTCGAACTCGCTACCGAACTCGGACATGTCGAAGCTGATGAGCGCGTCTTTGCTGCCAAAGAGATACTCGGCGAGCGTCTTGGCGAGCTCGGTCTTGCCCGTGCCGGTGGGACCCAGGAAGATAAAGCTGCCGCCGGGACGACGCGGGTCCTTGAGCGGCGAGCGGCTGCGGCGCACGGCCTTGGCGACGGCCTCGACGGCCTCGTCCTGGCCGATAATGCGGGTCTTGAGCACGCTTTCGGTCTGCAGCAGGCGACGGCTCTCGCTCTCGGTGAGCGAGGAAACCGGCACGCCAGAGGTCACGGACACGATGTCGGCAATCTGACTCACGTCGATGGTGAGCGGGCTGGCGTCGAGCTCGGCGGTCCAGGCAGCCTTGGCCTCGGCGAGTTCAATCTCGGCAGCCTTCTGCTGCTCGGTGATCTCGGCGGCCTTGTTCATGTCGTCGCTCTCGGTGGCCTCCTGCGCGGCGGCCTTGAGCTCCTCTATGCGATGCTCGGCCTCGCGCACCGGCTCGGGCGCGCGGTTGGCGGCGATGCGGGCGCGGGCACCGGCCTCGTCAATGAGGTCGATGGCCTTATCGGGCAGGAAGCGATCCTGAATGTAGCGGTTGGAAAGGTTCGCGGCGGCCTCGATAGCACCCTGCGTATAGCGCACATGGTGGTGCTCCTCGTAGCGCGGCTTGAGCGCGGTCAGGATCTTGACCGTGTCCTCGACGCTCGGCTCCTCGACATCGATGGTCTGGAAGCGACGCTCGAAGGCCGGGTCCTTGGTGAGGTACTTGCGGAATTCCTCGGCCGTGGTGGCGCCGATAATCTGGAAGGCACCGCGCGCGAGCACGGGCTTGAGCATGGAGCTCGCGTCGATGGAGCCCTCGGCGGAACCGGCACCGATGATGGTGTGCATCTCATCGATAAACAAGATGACGTCGTCGGCCTCGGTGGCCTCTTGGATCACGTTCTTGAGGCGCTCCTCAAACTCACCGCGATACTTGGCGCCCGCGACAAGACCCGGCAGGTCGAGCGTCCAGATATTCTGGTTCATGAGGTTCTCGGGCACGTTGCCAGCAGCAATCTGCTGCGCCAGGCCCTCGACGATAGCCGTCTTGCCCACGCCGGGATCGCCCAGGATAAGCGGATTGTTCTTGGTGCGGCGCGAAAGGATCTCCATCATGCGCTGGACTTCCTTTTCGCGGCCAATCACGGGATCGAGCTCGCCGTCGCGCGCCTTTTGCGTGAGGTTGGTGGCGAACTGCTTGAGCGTGTCGGTGCCGCTCCCCTTTTGCTGAGAGGCATCCGAGCCGCTAAAGAACGGCAGGCCCGCACCGGGACGACCAGCGCCAGCGCCAGCGAGCGGACGCTTCTTGTCCTGATCCTTGGCAGTGAGCTTTTCGATGGCCTTTTTAATGGAAGCAGACGACACGCCCAGGCGCATGAGGATGTCCATGGCCATGCCGTTGCCTTCTTCGACGATGCCGATCAGCAAGTGCTCGGTCGAAACGTAGGTCTGGTTGTTCTCGCGTGCCACGCGGAAGGAGCGTTCCATCACGCTGATGACGAGCGGCGTAAAGGCGAGCTTGGCAGCCTCGGTCTCCTCACTGGGCTCGGGAACCGTGGTCTGGACCTCTTTGAGGGTATCCATGATGTCATCGTAGGAGATATCGAGCGAACGCAGTGCCTCGGCGGCAATACCCTCGTCCTCCTTAGCGAGCGCAAGCAGCAGGTGCTCGGTGCCCACCTTATTTGAGTGCAGATCGAGCGCCTCTTGCTTGGCCATGGACATGACCTTGCGCGCGCGATCGGTAAAACGGTCTAACATGCTAGTTCCTCTTAGACGAGCTAGTTTTTCAAACGCAAAGCGCCACTCGTGGCGGCGCTTTGGTCTCTTTACCCATATGGAGTATATGTTAACCGCTGGGGCCTTTTCCGCATGCAGCCATACGGCAACGTCTACAAAAAAGGAATTGCCAGGTGCGTCTGCATCGGCCCAACGAGCGTGGTTTTTCGGACACCCATTCCACGAGCGTGGATAATCTCCCGTTTTGAGCCCGTAAACAGGCCAAAAACGGGAGATTATCCACGTTCATGTTTTGCGGATCAGTTTCATTTGCACCAATTAGCTGGTGTGGCGCCAGCGAGGGTCGGTGAGCGTACGCGCCACACCCAGGCCAACGGGCAAAAACGCCACGATGAGCACTGCACGCACAAACCAGCCGAGCATATTGACCGTGTCGAAGGTGCACATGTAATACATCGAGCGATACAGATACAAGCCCGGCACCATAATGACAATCGATGGCACCGTGAGGGCGATACGTGGGTAGGTGAGCTTGATTTCGGCTAAGCTCGCGAGCAGCCCCGATACCAGCGCGCCAATAAACGCTGCTGCCTCGGGAGGCATACCTACGCTCAGGCCCAGAAAGGGAAACAGCGTCGGCGCATCGACGAGCGTAAGGCGCAAGGTATTGGACACGGCGCCGATCAGCCCAGCTGCCGCGGCCATCTTTACCGGGCTGTTGAACATCACCGAGAAGCCGAATACGCCAACGAAGCTCATCACCACGCGCAGGAGCGTAAGGGCAAGCGGCGAAAGGCCGAGCGGGGCAAAATCATCCGGTGCCAGCCCCACACACTCGGCAACCATCCAGCCCACAAGGGTCGCCATCACAATAATCGACACGGCATACGAAAGACGCTCAATGCCGCTTCGCATATCGAGCTTAGCGATGTCGAGGCCTGCCGTAATGAGGGGAAAGCCGGGAATCACAAAGAGCATGGCGCCGATATAGCCTTCTTGGTGCGACATTGCCCCCGGTACGACCTGGCCAAGGCCGAGCAATGCCAGCAGATACGAAACGCAAGCGAGCGCAACGCCAATCGTCAGCGCGCTAAACTGGCCAAGACCCTGCTTGAGAATATGAGAGCGAGCATAGTTGCCAACACCAGCGCCTACGAATGCGCAGGCCATCTCGATAGGGCCGCCGCCGAGCAAAAAGACGAAGGCGCCGCAAGCACAAGCTGCCGCAAGGCCCTGTTGCCAGGGAGAGTAATCGGGTTTTGAACTCTCAACGGTCTTGAGCATCTCGTGGTATTCGTGCACGGTAAACCGGCGCCCATACGTCTCGATTTCCTTTAGGAAGCTCTCCATCATCCAAATGCGATGGGTATTGACTCCCGTTGTGGGCAGGCTGACAACCTCGTTAAAGCAGTGGCCATCTTCGATGCAGGTGCACTCAAACGACAGAAGACTTAAGTCAATGTGGACGGTGACATCGAGTACGGCGGCAACGCGATTCATGGTATCGCGTACACGCCAAGCACCCGTTCCGCTCGCGAGCATAAGCATACCGGTGCGGCAGATGATGGATGACTTATCGGTGAGCGGCGCATCGACGGCAAGCTCATCGCCTGCCGTCACGATCTGGTGCCAGTCTGTTTTCATATGGAGTGCGCCGGCACGAACACCGTGGTGCATGGGGGCTCTCGAAAGCAGCGAGTCAAGGCGCGAAGACTGTGGGGACTCCGTTGATTCGTCCTCAACCTCATCAGTCTCTTCATCGACCAGATCAAATGAGTCAAGCGATGCCGGCTCGCGACGATCGATTAGCTCCTCATCCTCATCGTCAAAGTAATTGAACTGATCGAGCATGTCCTCTTCGATTGCACGCTCGCTCGCGTCGTCCATATTGACGCTCCCTTCCTACCGACTAACCCCCATCCTAGGCAGCAACGGCTAAAGGAAACATAAAACAGACGACTGTCATGCATGGAAGGCGTAAACCCCCAATGCACCGGTAGACCCCAGGCGGCTAGGACCGTCCCCAAGTGCCGGCACAAGAGGAACGTCCCTAAGTGCCAACCAGGGCAACGCCACAGGTAGAGGACGGACAGCGAAAGCCCGCCAGAGCGAGCAAGGTGCCTTCAAGCAAAATGGCGCCGCAGGTTGAGCATAAGTCAGCGAGCGGGTCGCATTTGAGACAAGGTGACGTGAAACGAAAGGGCGCTGACCTTCTGGTCGCGCCCTTGAAGTTGAACGCCAGATTGTCCAAATGCGGCCCGCGCAGCGTCGAGCCGTTACGCGGTTCGTAGAACCGCGTAACTAGTTAGTACATCTTTGCGCCGGCGGGGATGGAGGCGTCGAGCTGGATCAGGTTGAGACGCTCCTCACCATCCTCCTCGTGGATAGCGCTGATGAGCATGCCGCAGCTGGGAATGCCCATCATCTTGCGCGGCGGCAGATTGGTGATGGCGAGCAAGGTCTTGCCGACCAGGTCCTCGGGCTCATAATAACCGTGAATGCCGGAGAGGATGGTGCGGTCGGTGCCAGTGCCGTCGTCGAGCGTAAAGTTCAGCAGCTTCTTGGACTTCTTGACGGCCTCGCACGCCTTGACCTTCACAGCGCGGAAATCGCTCTTGGAGAAGGTATCAAAGTCGACGAACTCCTCAAACAGCGGCTCGACGGCGATCTTGGAGTAATCAACCGTGGGCTTGAGCGGCTTGACGAACGGGCTCGCGGTGTTGCCGGCCTCGGCAGCCTTGGCGGCAGCGGCACCGGACTGGAAACCCTTCTCGGGCTTCATGTGCGGGAACAGTAGCACGTCGCGGATGGAAGCCTGGTTGGTGAGCAGCATGACCACGCGGTCGATACCGATGCCGATGCCGCCCGCGGGAGGCATACCGTACTCGAGGGCGCGCACGTAGTCCTCGTCGTACTCCATGGCCTCGTCGTCGCCGCCAGCCTTCTCGGCCATCTGGGCGGCAAAGCGCTCGGCCTGGTCGACCGGGTCGTTGAGCTCGGAGAACGCGTTGGCGTACTCGTGACCGGCGATAACCAGCTCAAAGCGGTGCGTCAGGCGCGGGTCGTCCTCAAAGCGCTTGGCAAGCGGGCTGACCTCGATGGGGTAATCGCAAACGAACGTTGGGTTGACAATGGTGTCCTCGCCCAGCTCATCGTAGATCTCGGCGATAATCTTGCCGGCGGTCCACTCGGGCTTAATCTCCAGGCCCTTCTCGCGCGCGGCGGCAGCAAGCTCCTCGACCGGCGTGTCGATGGTGACCTGCTTGCCGAGCACGTCGGAAACGATGTCGGTCATGGGACGGCTGGCCCACTCACCAGAAAGGTCGATGGTCTGGCCCTGGTACTCGATGACCTCGGGGTTGCCGATGGCCTTGTTAGCCGCCTTAATGACACCCTGGGCGAGCGCCTTCATGCCCTCGAGGTCGGAGAAGGCACGATAGGCCTCCATCGTGGTGAACTCGGGGTTGTGGGTAAGGTCCATGCCCTCGTTACGGAAGATACGGCCGATCTCGAACACGCGCTCAAAACCGCCGACGATGCAGCGCTTGAGGTGCAGCTCGGTAGCAATGCGCAGGTAGCACTCCTGATCGAGCGCGTTGAAGTGGGTAATGAACGGCTTGGCAGTAGCGCCGCCCTGGATGGTCTGCAGGATGGGGGTCTCGACCTCCATGTAGCCGTCGGACTCCATAAAGCGACGGAAGGTGGAGAGAATCTGCGAACGCTTACGGAACGTCTCGCGAACGTCGTCGTTGGCGATCAGGTCAACATAGCGCTGGCGATAGCGGGTCTCCTTGTCGGAAAGACCGTGGAACTTCTCGGGCAGCGGACGAACGGCCTTGGCAAGCAGGGTCGCGCTCTTAGGGGCAACGGAAAGCTGACCGCGCTGGGTGCGCACAACCACGCCGGTCACGCCCAGGATGTCGCCCAGGTCGAGGGACTTGAGCGTATTCCAGGCAGCCTCGTCCATGTCGTTGATGCGGCAGAACAGCTGAATCTCGGCAGTCGCATCGCGCACGACGATGAACATGATCTTGCCCTGACCGCGCTTGGCGACCACACGGCCGGCGATCTTCACGACGTCCTCGGTGTCCTCGCCATCGGCAAGCTCGGCATACTTAGCCTCGATATCGGCAACGTAGTCCTCAAGCTCAGAGTGCTCGGGATAGGGGTTCTGGCCCGCCTCGAACAGGGCGGCGCGCTTGGCCAGGCGGGTGGCGCGCTCGTCGTTGAGCGTCGATGCCTGATCTGCGGCGTTCTGGTTCTCTGCCATAAGTTAGCTCCTCAAACTAAAACGCTCCCCAGGATTCGGTCCCAGGGAGCGAAAACATACCTTTACGCGGGACCGTGGTCTAGCGTGCAATCTTGGCGATGGTGTAGACGCGAGTCTTGCCGGAAGGCGTAACGACCTCGACGGAGTCGCCCTCGCCGTGACCGATGATGGCGTGGCCGACCGGAGACTCGTTGGAAATCTTGTGCTCGAGCGAGTTGGTCTCGGTGGTACCGACGAGCGTGACTTCCATGACCTCACCGTTGGGATCAATCAGAGAAACGGTGGAACCGATGGAGACGGTCAGATCACCTGTGGTGGCAGCAACCTGAGCGTTGGCAAGGATGGCCTGGATCTCGGCAATACGAGCGGCGTTCTGGGCCTGCTTGTCCTTGGCGGCATCGTACTCGGAGTTCTCCGAAAGGTCGCCGAACGCGCGGGCTTCCTTGATGTCCTCGACGATCTCCTTGGCGTAATCGCCCTCACGCCAAGCGAGCTCCTCGACGAGCTTCTGGCGGCCCTCAGCGGTCAGTACGATCTGGCTTGCGTCCATACGGATATCTCCCCAACTCTGATCAAACAATCAACTGTCAACAAAACGAAAAAGACCGGCTAGCCTGCGGGCAAGCCGGTCAGGTGCTCACCCCAAAGGGATGGGACTACTCTGCGTCCGCGTCGCTGTCCTCTGCCTGCTTCTTCTTGGCAGCAGCGAGCTTGGCCTCGAGCTCAGCGATCTCCTTGTCCTCCTCGGACTGCTCGACCACGACCTCCTCGGCCTGCTTGGTCTCGGCCTTATCGTCGCCCTCCATACCCTCGCGGATATTCTTGACGGTAGAGCCGAGGGACTTGCCGAGCTTCGGCAGGTTCTTGGGCCCGAAGATAATCAGGACAACGACGAGAATAATGATGAGCTCAGGAGCCCTCAGTCCAAACATGTAGACCTCCACAATACAGCGAGACAAGCTCGAATGAGTATACCGCGGGTATCGCGGTATCACAACAATAGCTAAAAAAAGGGACCGCAAGAAGCGGTCCCTCCTCATGCTCTGGTCGGGTTGACTGGATTTGAACCAGCGACCCCTGCGTCCCGAACGCAGTGCTCTACCAAACTGAGCCACAACCCGTTAGCTCGACTATAGTAACAAAGATTTCCGTCGTGTGCTAGAGAAATTTTTACTTCTTTGGCACTTCGATGCGAACCGTGTTGGGAATGAGCTCCGTCGCGCAGGACCACCAGCCGTTTTGCAGGGCAGCGTCGGCAAGCCTTTCGGCCGTGGCGGCGGTGTCGCAAATGGCAAATGAGCAGGCACCCGATCCGCACACATCTACAGCAACGGTGCCGTCCTGTTTACGCAGCCAATCGAGAACCATTTGAATCTGCGGCTCCATCTGTGCGGAAATGACACCTAGGTTGTTATGGATGAGCGCATATGCCGTCTCGGCATCACCAGCATGCAAGGCAGAAGCTATCGCGCCGGGCTTGTCTGCAGGCACCGGAGCCTCGTCAAAACGTCGATAGGCTTCAATTGTTGAAACGCTTGCCTCGCGCGGCTTGACCAACACGACGGGCGTTGCGGGCAGCGCGGGATACTCAGTTGCCAGCACGTCTCCCCCACCTACGTAGAACGCAAGGCTCGCGTGCAAAAAGAACGGGACGTCAGCACCAATACCCCGCGCAATGTCGTCGAGCGCGGGGTCGGTGCGATCAATTCCCCAGAGCTCCGCCAAGGCGACAATGACCGCGGCCGCGTCCGTCGAGGGGCCGCCCAAGCCGGCGCACAATGGAATGCGCTTCTCAATCGTCACGCAGATGTTTGCCTCGCAACCATAATGCTCGGCCATAGCAATCGCAGCCCGATACGCCGTATTCTTTTGCATGGGAAAATCTGATGCCGGAACCGTCTGGACGGTCAGCGCCTGCGCCGGCGCGACCGTCACGGAATCGGAAAGACCGACGGCTGCCATCAGGGAATCGACCCTGTGGTAGCCGCGGTCATCGCGCTCGGTATGAACCCCCAGGTAGAGGTTAATCTTTGCCGGCGCGGAAAGAGTCAGGGACCGATCGGTCACCGTTAGTGCTCCTCGAGCTGATTGCCGAGCGGGGTAAAAATGTGCTCACCGCTCTCGGGGTCGAACAGCTCGACCTGCCCGGTGAGGACATCGATATACTGGTAGGACTGACGCGACTTGCGGCCGCGACGTTCGTCAACCTCGACGATAAAGACGGCGGGGTGGACGCTCTTGATGGTGCCCATGCGCTCGACGACGCGGGTGCGGCCCATGTTGGCCTTCACCTTGACGCGATCGCCCACCATATCGGTCAGCTTCTCGTGGATGTCGTCGACGTGATTGACTTCCATCTCTTCCATGAACAGGGCCTCCAGAAGGTGCAATTCAAAAAGGGGATAATACCCCTAAGATAGACAAAACTCTAATACTATAGCACCCTGTTGCGACCACGCGCAAGTAGCTAATTTGGCTACTTACAGATTGTCGGTATCGAGGACGATGGTGAATGGGCCGTCGTTGACGAGGTCGACTTTCATATCGGCGCCAAAGATGCCATGCGCCACGTGTTCGACATCTTGACGAACGAGCGTCAGGAAGTACTCGTAGAGCTCGTTGGCGACATCGGGGGCGCCGGCATCCGTAAACGATGGACGGCGGCCGTGGCGGCAGTCGGCGAACAGCGTGAACTGTGACACCACGAGAACCTCGCCGTCGACATCGGCAAGTGCCAGGTTGGTCTTGCCGTTCTCGTCCTCGTTAATACGCAAGCCGCGGAGCTTGCCCCACAGCTTATCAGCCTCGGCGCGCGTGTCGCCGTGGCCCACGCCCAACAGCACCAGATAGCCGCGCCCAATTTTGCCCACGCACTCGCCGTCGACTGTCACGCCGGCATTGAGTACGCGCTGCACCACCGCACGCACGGCTTACTCCTCGCCCGTCAGTTTGGCGGATAGGTGCTCGAGCGCATGGAATCGATGGCTGATGGCGTTCTTCTCGTCCGCCGTGAGCTCGGCCATAGTCTTGCCCGGCGTATCGACCGGCAGGAACAGCGGGTCGTAGCCAAAGCCGTGATCGCCGCGACCCTCGTGCGCGATAACGCCCTCGCAGGCGCCCTCGCCATAGGTGACCAGGCCGTCCGTATCGATGAGCGCGACGACGCTCATAAAGCGCGCAGTGCGGTCCTCGTCGGCCACGCCCTCCAGATTCACGAGCAGCTTGGCGTTGTTGGCGGTATCGTCGCCGTGAACGCCCGCGTAGCGCGCGCTATACACACCGGGCTCACCGTCCAGTGCGTCGACGACCAGGCCCGAATCGTCGGCAATGGCCATGAGCCCCGTCTCCTCGACCGCAGCCTGCGCCTTGATGATGGCGTTCTCCAAAAACGTCGTGCCGTTTTCCTCGGGGTCCTCAAAATCGCCCAGCTGGCCGAGCGCCACAAAGCGCACCTCGGGCATGACCTTGCCCAAAATGGCCTCGATCTCGGTGAGCTTATGAGCGTTTCCGGTTGCCACGACGATGGTCGCCGCCGGGTCGAGGGTGTCGATGTCGATCTTCTCAAGTGCCATGAGTGGTCTCCTTGTCTCTATAGCAATGCCGCGCCGAGGGCGACGAGGGCCTCCGCCTCTCCCCTCTCAATCAACGGCAGTCTTATACTTCGACGTTTTCCCAGATAAAACCTGCCAAAATAAACCTGTCCCTTTTTGGCAGGTTAGGCGATGGCTTGGCGCTGAAGCTCGATGAGCTCGGCGATGCCTTTGTCGCCCAAGTCGAGCAGGGCGTTGAGGCGCTTACGGTCAAAGGGCGCCTGCTCGCCAGTGCCCTGGAGCTCGATCATCTCACCGGTGTCGGTGGCGACGAGGTTCATGTCGACTTCGGCATGGCTGTCCTCGGAATAATCGAGGTCAAGCAGCGTATTGCCGTCGACAACGCCCATGGAGATTGCAGCCACCTGGCCGGTAAGCGGGATGCGCTCGATCTTGCCCGCCTCGACCCACATGGCGAGGGCGTCGTGCAGCGCCACCCAGGCGCCGGTGATGCTCGCTGTACGCGTGCCGCCATCGGCCTGAATCACATCGCAGTCGACGGTGACGGTGTACTCGCCGAGCGCCTTCATGTTGACGACGGTACGCAGGCTGCGGCCAATGAGGCGCTCGATCTCCATGGAGCGACCCTTGCGGTTGGCGTGCTCGCGCTTGCAGCGCTTGCCGGTCGACGCCGGCAGCATGGCATACTCTGCGGTTACCCAGCCGGCCTTAGCTCCCTTTCGCCAGCCCGGCACGCCCTCCTCGATTGTGGCGGCGCACAACACGCGCGTGTCACCGAACTCGGCAAAACACGAGCCGTGGGCGTGCTTCATGACGCCACGGGTGAGCTTGACGGGGCGCAGTTCATTGGCGGCACGGCCGTTGGCGCGGTTGACCTGCATGTACTCCATAGAAATATCCTTTCGGCAGAAGAAGAGGGCAAGTCTTTGGACGGTAACCCTACATCTATTTCAGTTCGTCGATATCAATATGTTCGATGCTCTTGAGCGGCTGGCCAAAGATAAAGCTACCCGCCACCGCAAACTCGGCAATGTTATCGGCCGTCGTCGCAAAGCGATGCTGAGGCTCGGCAGCGTCGCCCGCCAGCTGCTCGCGGCGCGTGAGGATATCGGTCAGCTCGCGCGTAGTCTCCTCGGCGGAACTCACCACACGCACCCCGGGCCCCAGCGCATGGCGAATAGGCCCCACGAGCAGCGGAAAGTGCGTACAGCCGAGCACCACGGTATCGATTCCGCGATCGCGCAGCGGCTCAACCGTTGCGCCGACCAGCGCTCGCACGGCTGGCGTATCGAAGATGTCCTCGTTCTCGAGCCACTGCTCTTGCAGATGCGCGCCCGAGGCGAGCTCGTGTTCGACAACCTCGACAAAGCTCGAGGCAGGACAACCGTATACATCGACGCCGGCATCTAGATCCTGAATGGCGCGCGTGTAGGCGCCCGAGCGAATGGTGAGGTTGGTGGCGAGCACGCCCACGCGACGCGAACGGGTGCTGTTGATTGCCGCACGGGCACCCGGCGCGATCACGCCGATCACGGGAACGTCGAGCACCTGCTGGGCCAGACGCAAGGCCGCAGCTGTCGCCGTGTTGCAGGCGATGACCATAATCTTGACGTCGTGCTTCGACAGCCAACGGCCCGCCTGCAACGCAAACGAGCGCACCTCATCCTCGGTGCGCGTGCCGTAGGGACAGCGTTTGGTGTCGCCGAAGTAGTAGACGGACTCGTGCGGCAGCGCCGTCGCGATGGCACGTGCAACCGTCAGACCGCCCAAACCAGAATCGAACACGCCAATCGGGCGCGTGTCGCCTGCCGGATTCTCGATATCGGACATTACCTCACCAGATTCTCTCTCGAAAAGATATGGCTCAGCGCGATAGGACCGCGCTACGAACGAGCCGCGACCAGCAGCTCGGCCGTTGCCACCCAGCCGTCGACAATCTTGCCGCGTGTGACGTAGGCGTTATCGCAAGCGTCCAGGAACTCGGGCGCGCCGGCGCTCGTCAGGCCATTCTCGACCAGGCAGAACGTGCCCACGTGATCGGCCATGTAGAAGTCGGACTCGGAATCGCCGAGCGCGAGCGTCTCCTCGCGCTCGATCCCCAGGTGCTCGCAGAAGCGCGCGATGGCAACGCCCTTGTTGAGGCCGGCGGGATTGATGTTAAACGCGCGACCGTCCTCGACGCGATCGAGCTCGAGCGTCGTCGGCTTGGACAGATGCGTCAGGTGACCGTTACAGGCCCACACCAGGCCGCAGCCGGCCTCGTCCAGGATGGCCTGGACCTCATTGTCGGGCACATCGCCGCGCATGCCGACGGTGACCTCGCGGTACTTGTAGCCGGTCGACATGTCGTTGTGATACTCGATCTTGTGCGGCCAGCGGGCAAGAATCTTCTCGCACACGCCGGTCTGCTCGATCACCTGGTGCGGAGTAAGGCCGCAGGCGGGGTCGTAAGGCATGTCGCCAGTCAGATACTCCCAATCGTTGGCTTTGAGGTCGTACATGACCAGGCCGCCCATCTCACCAATGTAGGAGTTGAGGCCGAGCACGCGCGCGTCCTCGTGGATCATGGTACGGTTGCGGCCCGAGGTGGGAACCACCTGAATGCCAGCGCGAGCGAGCGCCACGACGGCCTCGACGAGTTTGGTCGAGGGGTTGCCGTCGTTGTCGCGCAGCACGCACGAGCCGGGCGCGAGCATCGTGGCATCCAGGTCGGTAAAGACGTACTTGACCTTGGCCAAGCGCTCGCGCATCTCGCCCGAAAGCTCGGCAACGGTCGGCAAGGTGTTGTGGGACATGGTTACTCCGTTTACGTAGAAGGGTTTGGACTTGGACGGCATGTTTTGATTGAGGGAACACGCTTATGGCGACAGCGCACTCAGGGCGCCGCCGCCATCATGGTTCATTAGTCAAACTGGGTAACATCGATCAGGCGATTGGCCAGCGAAAGGTCGCTCTCGATGGGCACGAACTCGTCGCCCACGTGCATGAGCTCCTCGTCACCCTTTGCCAGCAGCAAGACAATGGTGGGGGCATCGGGGTTGACGTACTCCTCGCGCGCCGCCTTGAACGCCGCATGCACAGCGGCTTCACGGTCGAGGATGATCTCGTTCGGCGTATCGTCGGGAACATGCTCGGCAAGCTCGCGACAGACCTTCATCGGGTCCTCGTGAGCCGGGTCCTCGTTGGCAAAAATCATCAGGTCGGAATATGGTGCGGCCTCGCGCGGAAGCTGCTCGCGGCGCTCCTGCGCCTTGCCGCCGGCAGCACCAAACACTGCAATGACTGGACTAGTGGGAAACGCGCGCTTGACCGACGAGAAAAGCGAACGGAACGAAAGCTGGTTGTGAGCGTAGTCAACAACACAAATCACGCGGCCATCCTTCGACTCCACGACCTCCATGCGGCCCGGCACACGAAGCTTGGAGAGGCCCTTCTTGATAGCCTCGATACCGATGCCGATCTCGTGCGCAGCGGCGATAGCGACCAGCGCGTTTTCCACGTTAAAGTTGCCCGCGATGCCCAGCAGGACCTTCTCCCCCGCCTCGGACTCGTCGGCACACAGGCCATGCAGGTTAAACTCAATGTTAAAGCCGACCACGCGGACATCGCTTGCCCACAGGCTTGCCTCGGGATGCTCGACGCCAACGGTCACCAAGCGCTCGGCCGTCGACGCTGCCTCCAGCACACGGTCAACCTCTTCGGTGCCCAGATTCACCACGGCGGTCTTTGCCTGGTCAAAGATCCTGAGTTTGCTCTCAAAATAATCCTCAAACGTGGGGTGTTCGATCGGTGAGATGTGGTCACGGCCGATGTTGAGGAAGCACGCCACGTCAAACGGCAGATTCTCGACGCGTTGGTACTTGAGTGCCTGGCTCGAGACCTCCATGACCATGGACTGGCGACCGGACGTGCGGCAGTTGGCGATATGGCGCCAGACCTCGGGGGCCTCGGGCGTAGTATTGGTGCTCTCGTAGCACTCGATACCATCGTCGGTACTCACCGAGCCGATCATGCCGCAGGACTCGCCCGCCGCTTTGATAATCGACTGGAGCATAAAAGCGGCCGTGGTCTTTCCCTTGGTGCCGGTGATGCCCACGATCTTGACGTCGTGGTCGGGACGGTCGTAGACCTCCGGCGGCAACAGGGCCATGGCCGTGCGGACGCTGTCCACGACCAGCATCGCCGCGCCGTTCTCCTTCGCCAGCGGCTCCAGAGACTCGACCAGCGACTCCTCGCACACAAATGCGACGGCGCCCGCATCGAGCGCCATACTCAAAAACGCGGGCTTAAAGGCAGCGCCTTTGCAAAAGAACACGTCACCTGCCGAGACCGCGCGCGAATCAAACGAGCAGCCGGTCACGGCACGCTCGTCAACCTGCTCTGATGCGCGCAGCTCGCCGCACACATCGAGAAGCTTGGCAAGCGTATCGACCGTGGTCACGGTCGCGGAATCCGAATGGTGCATCTTTCGCCTTTCTCAGCCATTTGGCAGGGACGGTTTTTATAGTAACTGAAACGCACCCACGCAAAAACGGCTCCCGGAGGAGCCGTTACGCGCAGGCGTTCGTAAGCCGAGGCTAGGCAGCCTGAACAGCGGGCTGGTCCTCGTCGATAAAGAAGCGCTTGTACCACACCAGGAACACGAGCGGCGTATAGATCTTGCGCTGGAAATCGCCCTTGCCCGCAAAGTGCAGATCGAGCAGGTGCATGAGCTCGTCGGTATCGAAGAACTCGCTTGCCCACGGCGCGGTGAAGTACTCCTTGACATAGTCGTACCACTTTTGCTCGCGCAGCCAGTAGACAATCGGCACCGGGAAGCCCACCTTGGGACGGGTGGCCCACTCATCGGGCAGCGACTTGTTGGCAGCGTGGCGGAGTACCTGTTTGTTGCCGTTCTCGTTGATGCGGTAGCGGTCGGGAATGTGCTCGGCGAACTCCATGACTTTGCGGTCCAGGAAGGGCACGCGCAGCTCCAGCGAGTGCGCCATGCACATCTTGTCGGCCTTGAGCAGAATGTCGCCCGGGAGCCACATGTTCATGTCCAGGTACTGCTTCTTGACCAGCTCGGGCTGACCCTTCACGCGCGCATAGATGGGAGCGGCAAGCTCGAAGGCGCCATCGCCGGTGTTGTACTCGGGCTTGAGCACGCCGTCGACCTCGCGCTCCGGCCATACCAGAGCCTGTCCCAGGAACGACTTCTCGGGAATCTCGGCACCCTTGACCAGGAAGTTATGTCCCTTGAAGTACGGCATATGCAGCGCCAGGTTACCGAGCGCGCGACGGATGGGCAGCGGCACCATCTTTTTGTACTTGCGGACTGGGACCGTGTCCTCGTAGTAGGCGTAGCCGCCAAAGAGCTCGTCGGCGCCTTCGCCCGAAAGCACGACGGTGACGTCCTTGCGGGCCATCTCGGCCAAGAACCACAGCGGCACGGAAGACAGGTTGGACTGCGGCTCGTCCATGTGATACTGGATGTCCTCGAGCGCACCGAAGAACTCGTCGGCGGTTATCATCTTGCGGACATTCTCGACGCCGAGCTTGTCAGAAAGTTCCTTGGCGTAGTTGGTCTCGTTGAAGTTCTTGTAGTCAAAGCCCACCGAGAAGGTCTTGTCGGGCATGAGGCAAGCGGCGATGTAGCTGGAGTCGACGCCGCCGGAGAGGAACGACGCGACCTTAACGTCGGCGATGCGATGGGCCTCGACGCTCTCGTGCACGACCTCGTCCAGCTCGTCGACGTACTCCTCGAACGGCTTCTCGACGGCAGAGTAATCGCAATCCCAGTAGCGCTCGATGTTCATCTTGCCGGTCGGGATGTCTACGGTAAAGTAATGCGCCGGCGGCAGCTTGTAGACCCCCTCGAAGAAGGTCTCCTCGGTTGCCGAATACTGCAGCGTCATGTACGGACGCAGGGCCTTTTTGTTGACCGCCTTGTGGAAGTGCGGGTAGTCTAGGAAGCTCTTGATCTCGGAACCAAAGAGCACGCCCGGAGCGCCGTCACCCGCATCGGCCATGGGATAGTAGTAAAGCGGCTTGATGCCAAAGATGTCGCGGGCGCCAAAAAGCTTATTCTTCTTTTTGTCCCAGATGACGAAGGCGTACATACCGCGCAGGCGATCGAGGACGGCCTCGCCCCACTCCTCGTAGCCGTGCAGGAGGCTCTCGGTGTCGGCGCCGCAGTGGAACTTGTAGCCCTTGGCCTCGAGCTCGGAACGGAGTTCTTGGAAGTTGTAGATCTCGCCGTTGAAGACGATAACGACGCTGCCGTCCTCATTGGCCATGGGCTGAGCGCCGGCCTCGGTCAGGTCGAGGATCGACAGGCGGCGGAAGCCCAGGGCAACGCGGCCGTCGATAAACTGACCGCCCATGTCGGGACCGCGATGGACGATGCGGTCCATCATCTTGGTGAGCACCTCGGATTGGTTATCCGTCCCACCGACAAAACCGACAAAACCGCACATATACTATCCCCTCTGCTGTTGCTGGGCATCAAATCGAATCAGTAGCTTTTGAGTATACCCGAGGGCGTAAAGAGGGGCGGAATGTTCAGGCAATCTCAACTGAATCAGCTCCGCTGTGACACGCGCGAGTTACCTTTAATGGATATGAGGTGAACGGGGCGATTGTTTTGCTATACTCTCTCCGCACGGGCGATTGGCGCAACGGTTAGCGCAGGTGCTTTACACGCACAAGGCTGGGGGTTCGAATCCCTCATCGCCCACCATTGAATTGGAAACGGTCCTCGCAAGTGGACCGTTTTTGTTTGGTCCCAGCGCATGGGATTCGAACCCGCCAGGGTGCGGAGCTGAGGAAACGCGAAGCGTTTTCCAGCGCAGCACGCGAGGGCCGTAGGCCCGAAGCGAAAGCGGGCGGCGTCAGCCGCACGCGGACATCCCTCATCGCCCACCACTGATTTGGAAACGGTCCTCGAAAGGGGACCGTTTTTGCTTGGGCCCATTTCATGGGATTCGAACCCGCCAGCACGTCTGTCACAAAGGCCGTGGCCAGAAAATGGCAAAAATGAGTACTGCTACCTTGCTTACAACATATCAAAAGATAGTATTTGCTTAAGTTACGCAACATATGTCCATTATAAGGACTAACAATTAGATCAAAATCGTGCATTCATCGCCATTTCGACTTGCCATCTGGTCTTATTAGTCCAAAATTGCTGCGACCAAATCGGTAACAGTACTCATATTTGATGTTTTTTGACCAGCAGGTCTCCCCGCCTTAGCAAATCTAAGGCAAAACGGGCTCCAGACCGCTGAATCATGCCACATAGGGCACGTCCGCAGTCCGGAACCCGGTCCAAATTGAGTTATTGCGCCGCGTTAGGCCAAGACACCCGACAGGATCTCGATCAGACTGTCCACGTCGACTTCCTCGCAGACGAGCGGCGGCAAGAAACGCAGCGTATGCGCACCTGTAGCATTGATCACGGCACCAGCCCCCAATGCACGGGCCACAACGTCGTGTGCATCACCCGCAGTATCGTCAAGATCGCAGCCGAGCATCAGGCCACGGCCACGCACCTCTACCACATGCGGAAGTTTAGCCAGCGCCTGCTCCATATAGGCACCCACCTTGGCAGCATGCTCGGCATAATCGCCGCGCACAAGCGCGGAGAGCGTCGCGGCACACGCCGCGATGGCCAAGCAGCTACCGCCAAAGGTCGAGCCGTGGTCGCCCGGCTTAAACACGTCGGCAATCTCCTTCTTTGCCACGACGGCACCCACGGGCACGCCACCAGCAATGCCCTTGGCAAGGCTCATGATGTCGGGTTCCACGCCATAGGTCTGGAACGCAAACGGCTTACCCGTGCGGAAGATACCACACTGGACCTCGTCGGCGATAAGCACGGCGCCCACTTCGTGTGCCAGGTCGCGCGCTGCCGCCATAAACTCCTCGGTCATGGGGTGCACGCCACTCTCACCCTGGATCGGCTCGAGCATCACGGCACAAATCTCGCTCCCCAGCTGCTTAAAGATCGCACGCAGCTCATCGACATCGTTGGGCGTGCAGGCCACAAAGCCACCCGGCAGCGGACGGAAACTATCCTGCAGCCAATCCTGCATGGTGGCGGCAATGGTCTCGAGCGTACGGCCGTGGAAGCCGCCGCGCATGCACACGATGGTGTTACCGCCATTACCGGCACGCTTGGCGTACAGGCGCGCGAGCTTCATCGAGCCTTCGTTGGCCTCGGCGCCAGAGTTGGCAAAGAAGGTCTCCCAAACCTGCTCATCCGCAGCCGGGGCACCAAGAGCAGCTGCCGTGGTCTCATCGCCGGCGACAATGGCATCGGCAAGCACGCGCGCACCATCTACGTCGTCGTTAGCAAGCTTGGACAGCAGCGCCGCGACCTGTCCGCGCTGCTCAATGTAGAAGTAATTGGAGACATGCATGAGCTTTTTGGTCTGTGCCTCGAGCGCCGAGAGCACAGCCAGGTTGCCATGACCTAGGCTGCACACGCCGATGCCGGCAAGAAAGTCGAGGTACTCACGGCCATCGTCGCCGGTGAGCTTCATGCCGTGACCCTCGACAAACTCGACCGGAGAGCGGCCAAAGGTATGCATAACGTAATGGGATTCAAGCGATTGCTGAGCTGCAAGTGACATGGGATGCCTTTCGTTGGGCGCCAGACGGCGCAGGCCTATGGGTGCAGGAATGGGGCGGCTGCGAGTCAGTTAGACCGTCTGAAGCTTCTCGACCTCGTCGAGGTTCTCGGTCAGACGCGCAGCAAACGTCGAAAGCGGATGCGGATGCGTATCGAACTCGTAAGCCGTCTCGGTGGAATGGATCACGGTACCGACGCCGGCATCGGTCAGCAGCTCCAGCAGCAGCGAATGCGGCGTGGTGCCGTTGATGATGTGAGCGCGAAATACGCCGCCGGCAAGCGCATCGACGGCCGCACGCAGCTTGGGAATCATGCCCTTATCGACCTCGCCGCCGTAGAGCATTTCGTTAACCTCGTCGAGCGTTAGGTTGGAGATGAGTGAGTCTTTATCGCTAAAGTCCTTGTACAGGCCGTCGACGTCGGTCAAAAAGATCGCCTTATGCGCATGCAGCGCCGCCGCAACGGCACCGGCGGCGGTATCAGCGTTGATGTTGAAGAAACCGCCGTCCTCCCCCGCCGCGACGGTAGCGATGACGGGGATGTACTCGCTATCGAGCAGGCGCTCGATATAGTCGGTGTTAACGTGCGTCACTTTGCCCACTCGACCGAGCTCGGGGTCGAGCGGCTCGGCGATGAGCGTGCCGGCATCGCTGCCCGACACGCCCACGGCCAGGTTGCCGTGGTGGTTGATGGCAGCAACCAGCTCCTGGTTGACCTTGCCGCCCAGTACCTCGCGCACGATATCCATGGTCGCCGGCGTGGTCACGCGCTGGCCGTTCTTAAACTCGACGGGAATATCGTAATGGCTCAGCGCCTCGTTGATAGCCTTGCCGCCACCATGCACGATGACGGGACGCATACCGATGATCTTGAGCAGGACGATGTCGCTCATCACGTCGCGGCGCAGCTGCTCGTCGACCATGGCGGCTCCGCCATATTTGATAACAACCGTCTTGCCGGTCAGGTTCTTAATCCACGGCAGCGCTTCGAACAGCAGCTGCGCGGTTGCTTCGTTGGATTCGCTCGAACGACAATCGCGTGCGAATTTCATAGTCTGCCTCGTCTTTCGTATCGTTATCGCGCCGTGCTCCGCTGTCCGCAATCGCGGCAAGATGCGCAGCGTGCCTGGAATCTAGGAACGGTAGTCGCCGTTGATGGAGATGTACTCATGCGTGAGGTCGCAGGTCCACACGGTCGTTGCCGCGTCGCCTGCGCCCAGGTCGGCCGAGATCACGATCTCGGGCGCCTCAAAACGTCGCAGAGCCTCGTCCTCGTCAAAGGGAACAGTCAGACCGTCGCGACAGACAGGCATGCCCATCATGTCGATGGAAACGTCTTCCTGATTAAACTTCACGCCGCACTTGCCAAGCGCCATGGCAACGCGGCCCCAGTTGCAGTCGTGGCCGGCGATGCAGGTCTTAACGAGCGGCGAGTTGGCAACGGCACGGGCGGCGATATCGGCCTCCTCGTCGTTAGCGGCGCCGGTAACGTTGACCGTAACAAGCTTGGATGCGCCCTCACCATCGGCGGCGATATTGCGCGCCAGGCTCTCGCACACCTCGTGCACGGCAAATGCCAACTCGTCAAAGGCATTGGAGCCCTCAACGATAGGCTCGGCATCTGCGGCAGCGGCGCCGGAGGCAAGCATGATGCAGGTGTCGTTGGTCGAGGTGTCGGAATCGACCGTTACCTTGTTAAAGGTCTGCTTGACGGTCGAGAGCAGCAGGGCATGAAGTGCCGCAGGCTCGACGGGGGCATCGGTGGTGATAACTGCGATCATGGTGGCCATGTTGGGCATGATCATACCCGAGCCCTTGCACATTCCGCCTACCGTATAGACATTGCCCGCATGACCCGCAGCCTCACTGACGTAGGATACGGCGTACTCCTTGGAGTGCGTGTCGGTCGTCATGATGGCGCGAGCGGCATCGGCGCCACCGTGGGCGGAGAGCGCCTCGTAGGCAGCAGGAATGGCGGTCTCAAACGTGTCGATCGACAGAATCTGGCCAATCACACCCGTGGAGGCAACCAGAATCTGCTGGGGCTCGCAGCCGATGACCTGCGAGGCGATGTTGCACGTCTCGCGCGCGCAGGCAAGGCCCGTCTCGCCCGTGGCGGCATTCGCGTTGCCGGAGTTGATTGAAACGCCGGCGATGATGCCATAGCCCTTGCCCACACCGCCCAGGTTGGCGCGGCTCACCTGCACAGGCGCTGCGCAAAAGCGATTGGTCGTAAACACGCCGGCACCGGGACAGGGTTTATCGGGCACGACGAGCGCGTAATCCAAGCGCTCGGGATTCTTGCGAAAACCCGCATGAATACCCGCGGCCTTAAAGCCGGCCGCTACCGTAATGCCACCCTCGACGGCACGAATCTTGATATCGAACTGCTCTGTATTCATCGTCCTTACGACTCCTTATATCAAACAAAAAACGGACATCGGTTGGTGCGCCATGCCAGTCGTGATCATGAGACCAGCTTAAGAGTGGCGCCCCACTCGATGCCCGACTACCAAATCGTTAACAATCGAATGTGCTACACCGGGCACGCCACTGTGGGCAAGCCTCGTCGCTCGTCAAAGCCAAAGACGATATTGGCGCATTGGACTGCTTGGCCCGCAGCGCCCTTGCACAGATTGTCGATGGCGCCCGTCGCCACCAGCACGCCCGCGCGCTTGTTGAGCGCGAGGCCAATCTGGGCGGCGTTGGTGCCGACGACCGAAGCCGTCTTGGGCTGCTGGCCGGCGTCGAGCACGCGCACAAAGGTGCGTCCAGCGTAGAACTGCTTGTAATAGTCGACAACATCCTCAAGAGCCAACGTGTCGAGAGCCTGCGGCGCGAGCGGCAGCGTCACCGTGGAGAGCAGACCACGCTTGAGCGGTGCCAGGTGCGGGGTAAAGACGACGCGATCGGTCAGGCCCAAGATCTGCTCGATTTCGGGCGTGTGGCGATGCTTGCCCACGCCGTAGGCCTCCAAGTTCTCGTCGGCGCTGCAAAAATGGGTGCGGGCGTTGCAGGACTTACCGGCGCCCGTCACGCCGCTAATGGCATCGACAATCACGGGGCCGTTCTCGGCCACCCAGCCCGCGCGCACGGCGGGCGCGGCGGCAAGGCTCGTTGCGGTGGGATAGCAACCGGCGCAAGCGACCAGCACGGGTTTGCCGTCGGCATGGTCGGATGCGGCGGTCTCCAAGTCTTGGCAGAACAGCTCGGGCAGACCGAAGGCACGGGTCTTGAGCAGCTCGGGGCTCGTATGCTCGGCGGCATACCAAGCCTCAAAAACGGACGCGTCGTTCAGGCGGTAGTCGGCCGAGAGGTCAATGCAGGAGACGCCCGATGCAAGCAGCGCGGGCACCTGTACCATGGCAGCCGTATGCGGCACGGCAAGAAAAACCGCATCGCAGCTCTTGAGCTCAGGGGCATCATGCGTCGTAAAGACAAGATCGCTTACGCCGGTGAAGCTCGGGTACACCGCGGACAGCGGCTGGCCGGCATCGGCGTTGGACGTAACGGCAACAAGTTCAAACTCGGGATGACCGAGGACGAGGCGAATGAGCTCGGCTCCGGCATATCCAGCCGCGCCGACGATTCCAACCTTCAAAGACATATCAGACTCCTTGTCTGCGATTTATGCACCGATGCGCATTTCGCAGCGGTCGTTATGAAGTGGGTTGAAACTTTAGCACCAAAAGATGCATGAATACGTAAATGGCTTGCATATTCATGCATTGAAACATTCCCGACACATTCGCTTGAAGGAATTGACAAATGGAGCGGGCCCCGTATTGACCGGCGCTCCTAACGGCGCCGGGCAATACGGGGCCCGCCCATGCGAAAACCAAGTTGTTAGGATGAGCCAGCTGGCTAGAGCTCGACCGGCACCCATTCGTCGTGATTGCAGATAAACGCCTCGGGATCCTCGACGCTAAAGAAGACGAGTGCGGGGTCGTTAGGCCCCTCATAGTGCTCGCTCAAGCGCTCAAGATGTTTCCATCCTGCCTCGCGCATATCGGGAGCGGCCTGGTCATCCAAGCCGGCGCGCCCGCGCAAGATGAGCCAGCCATGGCCCGGCCACCAACTCGTGGCCTCAAAGCGCTGATTTTGCAGCAGCTCCTGCCACACATCCTTGGTGCGCGCCGTCACAAACCACAGCTTGCCGTCCTGAATCTGAGCAAACGAAAATGGGCGTACATGTGGCTGCCCGTCCACGCTCGTCGCCAAGTACCACGCCGGCACCGACGTCAGATACTCCAAAACCGTATTCAATCCGTCCACGTTTCCTCCTGTACTAGCCAGTTTGAGAGCCTGGTTTGTGTGAGCTAGAGCTCCAGGCGCTCCTCGCTGCCGTCGATATCACAGAAGCGCGCGGCAATGTTGCGGACCGAAAAGAAAGCAAGGCGGCCGTCGTTGGCACTCTCGTGTTCCTCGCCGATGCCCACCATGTGCTTAAAACCCGCTTGACGCACCTTGTCGCTCGCAACTGCGTCGTCCTCAAGTGCGGCTTCGCCGGTCAATACGATCCAGCATTCCCCCGGCTTCCAGCCCGAGAGCTCAAACTTGGGATTCGCACTCAGCTCCGCCCACACATCCTTGTCGCGCGACGTGCAAAACCACAGCTTACCTTCATCGACCATGGCAAACGAAAACGGCCTAACGCGAGGCTGATGCCCGTCGGCCACATCGGTCGTGGCCAGATACCACGCCGGAATGCGCCTGAGATACGAACAGGCGCGCTCAAGCTGAGCCGTGCGGTCGTTGTCGGTCATGGGGACCCCTTTCCTGCGCTCGAATCGCGCCTAAACAAGTTGAAGATTGATGACGATGACGCAGATGAGCAGCAACGCCGTCACCACCACCGCCAACGCATCGCCGCGGCCAAATGTAAGCGCATGCAGACGCGTGCGGCCCTGCTCGCCGTGATAGCAGCGTGCATCCATGGCGGCAGACAGCGTCTCGGCATGACGGAACACGCCCGTGAACAGTGGAATCGCCACACTGCCGAGCATACGCACGCCGCCGAGCGGGCCACCCGTTACGCGTGCACCGCGGCTTGCCTGCGCGTCCGCCGTCTGCTTCATCTCGGTGGCGAACTGCGGCATAAAGCGCAACGCGATGCCCATGATCATGCCGAGCTCATGCGCCGGAAACCCCACGCGCGCAAACGGTGCGAGCAGACGCTCAAAGCCCGCGGTGAGGTCGAGCGTCGGTGTGGTGAGCGTAATGGCGCTCATGCCGGCCATCATCAGGGTCAGGCGACACGCCATAAAGGCGGCAGAACGCAGTGAGCCCTCGCTTATCTGCAGAAAGCCGAGCTGCCACAGGATGCGCCCACTCTGATCGGTAAACAAGTTGAGCACCGCGACCACGACGACGATTGCCAGCAGCGGCGCCATCGACGACAGAACGCGACGAGCCGGCACCCGGGACACGACATAGATCAGCACAACGAAAATTGCGACAGGGGCCAGTCCGCGGAAGCCGCCGACGGTCAGCGTCGTGATTAAAAACACAAAGCCCAGGAGCAGCTTGGTGCGCGGATCCAGGCGATGGATCGCACTATCGCCGGGATAGTAGCTGCCAAACGAAAACGCCTCCATTAGCAGCCCTCCTCTCGCGCGACCGTCTTGGATTTAGCAATGTCCGCGACGTTAGAAGGACCGTCCGAGCGACCGATCAGCAAATCTGCCAGCTCGTCGGCCAGCGACTCAACCGTATAGAGCCCGCCGCAACGCAGCGGCACGCCCGCCTCCGCGAGCGCCAACGCCATGCGCTGAGCAGCAGGTACGCCCAAGCCGATCGACTTGAGCTCATCGGCATGCGCAAACACCTGCGCGGGGGTTCCCTCGGCAAACACCGCACCTTCGTTCATTACGACGATACGGTCGCAGCAATTGGCCAGGTCATCCATGCTGTGTGAAACCATGACAACGGTCAGGCCATCGCGGTGAAGTCGATCGATAAGCTCAAGGAAATCCCTGCGCGCAGCCGGATCGAGCCCCGCCATGGGTTCATCGAGCACCAGGACTTCGGGCTCCATGGCGAGCACACCGGCGAATGCCACGCGCCGTTGCTGACCGCCCGAAAGCTCGAAGGGACTCTTGTCGCCGACCGTGGAAAGGTCGAGGCCCACGCGCGAGAGCGACGACTCGACGCGACGGTCGACTTCATCTTGCGGCAAGCCAAGGTTGTGCGGACCAAACGCCACGTCCCGCGCCACGGTTTCGGCAAACAGCTGACGCTCAGGATATTGAAACACCACGCCGACCTTGGCCTTAACCGCGGCGGCGTCTTTCTTGTTTGACAGATCGAGCCCCAGCGCGCGAACGGATCCCTCCTGGGGGCGAATCAAACCGTTGAGATGCTGGGCCAGCGTCGACTTACCCGAACCGGTATGGCCTGCTAAGCCCAGGAACTCGCCGCGACGCACCGTCAGCGATACATCGCGCAGCGCCCACGGGCTGCTGGGGTCGTTTCCCCAGAGAGCCTGTTTGCTCGATTTGCCCGCAACGGCCGAGCGCTTATGCCAGCGGCGACGCTCGCGCGGACTGAGCGAATAACTGTACGAAACATGGGATAGCTCGATGACAGGCTCCGACGCGTTGTCCTCGTTGTCTACCGGAACAGTGCCGTCAGCGATTTCCAACTGGGACGCGGAAGGCTGCCCCGCAGTGCCTGCCCCGCTCCGCTCGGTATAGGCCTGCGCAACCTCGGCAACCATATCCGCCTCGCGCACCTGCGCGCAAACGGGTACGCCCTTCGCACGAAGTGCCATGCCCAAACGGCACGACTCCGGCATGTCCAGGTTGAGCTGCGCAAGTTCGTCCGCCCGCGTCAAGATTTCCTCGGGCGTACCGAGCATGGCAACGCGCCCCGCCTGAAACACCGCGACTCGATCGGCCTCGGCGGCCTCTTCCATAAAGTGCGTAATCATCACGATGGTCATGCCGCGAGCGTGCAACGCGCGGCAAGCCTTCATGAGGCCCTTGCGTCCACGCGGATCGAGCATCGAGGAAGCCTCGTCCAATATGAGCACGCGCGGTTCCATGGCAAGCACGCCGGCAAGCGCCACGCGCTGCTTTTGGCCACCCGAGAGCGCATGGGTCTCGTGGCGCTCAAAGCCCACCAGGCCCACGGCCTTCAGCACATCTCGCACACGCTGCGCGATCTGGGCCGATGGCACGCCAAGGTTTTCGGGACCGAACGCAACATCGTCCTCGACAAGCGTCGCCACCAGCTGATCATCCGGGTTCTGGAACACCATGCCCGCAGTCGAGCGGATGTCGTAGACCAGCTCGGGATCGGACGCGTCCATGCCGTTGACGCGCACCGTTCCCGTATCGGGCTGCAGCAGCGCGTTCAAATGCTTGGCGAACGTCGACTTGCCCGACCCGTTTCCGCCGAGGATGCAGAAAAACTCGCCATCCTCGATGTTCAGATCGATGCCGTCGAGTGCCGGTGTGGCACCGTCATAGCTAAAGGAAACGCCCCGACACTCAATCATGCGCGGCCTTTGACCTGGTCCTTTTTAGGCGTGATGAGGTTGGAGACTGCTTTATACACCGCTAGCGTCAACACCGAGTTAAGCACGGTCTTGATAAGGTTGAACGGCAGCACGGCAGGAATCATGAGCGGGGCGATCACATCGACCGAGCCATACCAGAACCATACGCCAATGGTAAGGTTAGCGACCATAGACAGCGCCGTAGCGGCAATGACACCGAACACTAGGCCAATCACGGCACCCTTATAGGTATGCATCTTCTGGTAGACGATAGCCGCGGGCAGAATATAACCCAGCGTAGCCACCAGGTTCATAAGCGCACCGACCCAGTCACCCGTGGTGAGCGCATGGATAACGATCGCCATGGCGGCAACAGCAGTGCCGGCGCCGGGGCCATACGCAAAACCGCACACCATCGCCGGTACCAGCGACGGGTCATACGTCAAAAACGGCGCCGAAGGAAGGATGGGCAGCTGCACATACATAAACAGGGCGCCCAAGGCGCACATCAGCGCCATGGTAACGAGCTGTTTGGTGCTCCACCTATTCGTGTTCTCAAAATGGATATGCTGCGACTGTTCAGACATAAGATCACCTGCCTCTTTCATCCGGACTCTAACCGTTGGTACTGGGATCTCACCAGTTCAGCCGGCATGCGAACCAACGCACACACGGGTCGCGGACTCATCGGCTCGGTCGCAGACGCCTCGCCTACGCCACGGCACCCCTTTGGCACCGCCCGATTTACCGCCAGTGGGGAATTTCACCCCGCCCTGAAACAGCAATTGCAAGTGTAGCACGAGCAATCGTTCGTGCAAGTATGCCAAGGGTAATTTGTGGCGGGGATCAGTTGCCGCAGCAGCCGCGTTCCCCACCCATCCCAAAGTAGCGCGCCTTTCGCGGCAAAGCCGCGAAACAGCGACCGGGACACGTATTCCCAACAACCAAGTCCTCCGCCCACGCCGACCTCAAGGCCGTAAACGCAGGGAATCCGGGGGCGTGACGGGGTTTCTCTCCGGAACATTCCGCAGGACGCAAAGAGGCTCCGCAGCGCGAAGCGCGATGCGGAGCCTCTTTGCATGTCCGAGGACGTTCCGGAGAGAAGACCCCGTCACGCCCCCGGATTCCCGGTGGGAGTTCTAGACCTTGTCGGCCTTAGTACATACCGCCGCCCTGCTGACCAGCGGTAGCAGCAGCGATAGCATCCTCAAGCTGAGTGTTCTTGGGCACATCGGAGACGGTAGCCTCGGTGATGAGAATCAGGCTGGCGACAGAAGCAGCGTTCTGCAGGGTGACGCGGCTGACCTTGACGGGGTCGAGGACGCCCATCTCGATCATGTCGCCCCACTCGCCGTTGGCAGAGTTGAGACCCTGGCCGGCGGGCAGCTCGGCAACCTTGTCGACCACGACAGCGCCCTCAAAACCAGCGTTCTTGGCGATGGTAGCGACCGGAGCAGTCAGAGCCTTCTTGACGATGTCGACACCGATCTTCTCCTCGGGGTCGTCGAGCTCAACGGCGTCGAGCGCAGGAGCAGCGTCCATGAAGGCGACGCCGCCACCGGCGACAATGCCCTCCTCGACAGCAGCGCGGGTTGCCTGCAGGGCGTCCTCGACGCGGTGCTTGATCTCCTTGAGCTCGGACTCGGTAGCAGCGCCGACCTTGATGACGGCAACGCCACCGGAGAGCTTGGCCAGGCGCTCCTGGAGCTTCTCACGGTCGAAGTCAGAGGTGGTGTTCTCCATCTCACCCTTGATCTGAGCGATACGAGCGTCGATGGCCTCCTTGGAGCCAGCGCCGCCGACGACGACGGTGTTGTCCTTGGAGATGGTGACGGACTTAGCGGTACCGAGCATATCGGCGGTGATGTCAGCGACCTTCACGCCCAGCTCGTCCAGGGCAGCCTGGCCGCCGGTGAGGACGGCGATGTCCTCGAGGATGCGCTTGCGGCGATCGCCGTAGCCCGGGGCCTTGACGGCGCAGACGTTGAGGGCGCCACGGATCTTGTTGAGGACCAGGGTAGGCAGAGCCTCGCCATCGATGTCCTCAGCGATGATGAGCAGGCCACGGCCAGCGCGCTGGACAGCCTCGAGAACAGGCATGATGTCCTGGACGCTGGAGATCTTCTGGTCGGTGATGAGGATGTACGGATCCTTCATCACGGCCTCCATGCGGTCGTTGTCCGTGACGAAGTAAGCGGAGACGTAGCCCTTGTCGAACTGCATGCCCTCGACGGTGTCGATGGTGATGTCGAACGTCTGGGAATCCTCGACGGTGATGACGCCGTCCTTGCCCACGACCTCCATGGCCTCGGCGATCTTCTCGCCGACCTCGGGGTCACCGGCGGAGATGGTACCGACGGAAGCAATCTGCTCCTTGGTCTCGACCGGCTTGGCCTGCTTCTTCATCTCGGCGACGGCGGCGTTGACGGCCTTGTCGATGCCGCGACGGATGGCCAGCGGGTTGGCGCCAGCGGCGACGTTGCGCAGGCCGTCGTTGACGATAGCCTGAGCGAGCAGGGTTGCGGTGGTGGTGCCGTCACCCACGGTGTCGTTGGTCTTGGTGGCGACCTCCTTCACCAGCTGGGCACCCATGTTCTCGATGTTGTCCTCGAGCTCAATCTCCTTGGCGACGGAAACGCCGTCGTTGGTGATGGTCGGGGCACCAAACGTGCGCTGCAGAGCAACGTAGCGACCCTTGGGGCCCATGGTGACGGTAACGGCGTCGGCCAGAGTGTTGACACCCTTGGCGAGCTTAGCGCGGGCATCGGTGTTGAACGTAATGTTCTTTGCCATGGTAGGTAATCCTCCAAAAGAAATGTGACTCGCGTCGCCGCTTCCGAGTCCTATGCGGCGGGCGCGTTCAAAGACGAATCAGAGATTCTGACGAGACTAGGCCTCGACAACAGCGTAGATGTCGTCGGCGCGCATCAGCAGATACTTCTCGCCGTCGACCTTGACCTCGTTGCCACCGAACTTACCGTAGATGACAACGTCACCGACCTTGACGTCCATGGGGATGCGCTCACCCTTGTCGTTGACCTTGCCGGCACCAACGGCAACGATGGTGCCGCGCTGCGGCTTCTCCTGGGCGTTGCTGGCGATATACAGACCAGAAGCGGTCTTCTGCTCGGCCTCGTCGGGCTTGACCAGAACACGATCTGCAAGCGGCTTCAAAGACGACATGCTTGTCTCCTCCTTTTTGGGCCGCGTGGTTATGCCACGCGAATTAACCCTTTTTGTTTGCGTACGCGTTGAATGGTACCCACGAATGGCGGGTTATACAACACGGAGTCAAAAAATCTTATTTTTTGGCACTTAGATTTTCTGAATGCCGGGGGATAACTTAGCGGTGGCTCCCGGGGCGGACCGGAGGGCACGAAGTTTGCTGCTCTACAGTCCTGCGCAAGACGGAAAGCACATTAAGTGCTTTCCTTTGCGTGCGGAACTCGCGACAAACTTCATGCCCTCCGGTCCGCCCCGGGAGGCAGGTTAACTAATTCGGGCCCGGCATTCAGAAAAGTCAGTACAGCAAAATGGCGATGCGGATGGTGCGAACAAGAAAGGGGCACGTTGCTGAAACGCGCCCCTTGTGGGTGGGGTATGGGGCTAGCGCTCGTAGATTAAGTTGCCTGCCAGGTAGGTGGCTTGGACTTTGGTGGCTTGGAGTTCTTGGGGGTCGATGGTGAGCAGGTTTTGGTCCAGGACTACCAGGTCGGCGTATTTGCCGGGCTCTAGGCTGCCGAGGTTTTGCTCGTCGCCCGCTGCGTACGCGCTGCCAAGCGTGTAGCTGCGCAGGGCCGTTGCCGCGTCGATACGCTCGCTCGGCAGCCAGCCGCCCTCGGGCCAGTGGCTGCGGGGGTCTTGGCGGGTGATAGCCGTGTAGAGCACGTTCATGCTGGTAACGGCTGTGATGGGGCTATCGGTGCCGAAGGCTTGGCGGATGCCGCGCTGCTTATAGGTCGCAAACGGCCACATGATGCGGCTACGCTCCAAGCCCAGGTCGCGCTCCGGACCACCCGGGTCGAGTGTGATATGACAGGGCTGGCTCGAGGCAATGACGTTGAGTTTGCGCAGACGATCGATGTCCTCGGGCAGCAGATTCTCCAAATGCTCAAGCGTATTATGGCCGTGCTGGGGCAAGCCGTAGAGCTCTGCCGCCTCCTCAAAGATATCGAGTGCGGCATGGATGGCGCCGTCGCCGATAACGTGGATGCGCACGGTGTGGCCGCGCTCGGCTGCCGCCAGGACCAGCTTGCGCATGCGCTCGACGGGAACCGTCAGGCGACCTTGATCGCCCGGGAAGCGCGGGTTGGTATAGGGATCGGTGAGATAGGCCGTGTGTTCGCTCGAGACGCCGTCGAAGAACTGCTTAAAACCAGGCGCCGAGAGCAGCGCGTTGTTCGCGTAGCGGGTCTGCAGTTCTTCTAAGCGCGATTGGTCATCCAGCAACGTGGGGAACAGATGGGCACGGATGCCCAGTTTGCCAGCTGCCTGCAGTTTGTCGTAGACGTCATCGCGGATAAAATCGCAGCCCGGCATGGGCATGAGCGACATATCGCATATCGAGGTGATGCCCTGCTCGGCCATCCGCCTCATTTGATCGGCGTAAGCGCTTGCGATGCGATCCTCGCCCAGCCACTCAAGGCAGCGCGGTAGCAGCTGCATAGCAGCTGCCTCGTGAGCAATGCCCGTGAGCTCGCCGTTTGCGTCCTTGTCGTAGCTGCCGCCCGCCGGCGGCTCACTGTCGCGCGTGACGCCGAGCGCCTCGAGTGCACGGCTGTTGAGCCAAAGCGTGTGCCCGTCGCCCGAATACATAACGCAGGGACGATCGGGGAATGCCGCATCGAGCGACGCCTTGCTAGGATGCTCGGGCGGGTCCCAACGGTAATCGCGCCAGCCCTGCGTCACAACCCAAGCGTCGTCGGGCAAGTCCTGGGAAAACTCGAGCGCATGTTGCACCAGTGCCGCCTCGGACGTGCCCATATCCATGAGCATGTACGGCGAGGAACCGACCGAGGTATGGAAGAAGTGCAGATGAGCGTCATGAAAGCCGGGGCAGACAAACTGCTCGCCGTAGTCGATAACCGACGTGGCGGCAGGAGCGGCGGCGATCACGTCATCGGGCTCACCGACTGCGACGATACGGTCGCCTGCGATGGCAATCGCCAGCTCGCGGGCGGTATCGATGCCGTCTTGCGCGGTAAAGACGTTCTTGGAGCGGATAATCCGATCGATATGTTGCATGGGCATCCCCATCTCTGGCAGGAAATTCAACACCCCCGAGTGTACTCCCCCGCCCTTGTAACAAAACCCCAAGCGGCAAACGGCAACTTTACCAGCCCTAGCGGCAGGTGGCATACTGGAGAGAGCCTGTACGATTTTGCGATCAACCCAGCAAGGAGCAAATCGACCATGACGAAGACCAAGGCACAGCAGATTATGGCGGCGACCGAGGCTCGCGCGGCTGACGACGTCACCGCAGCCATCAAAGATATCGCTACCGAGTTTGAACCCTATATCATCAAGCAGCGCCGGCACTTCCATAAGCACCCGGAGCTGAGCCTTGCCGAGGAGCGCACGACTTCTGACATCGCCAACCAGCTCGACGCCATGAATATCCCCTACGAGCGTCCCCTTAAGACGGGCCTTGTGGCGACCCTTCGCGGCACCGCGCCCGACTCCTATCGCGAGGACGGCACGCCGCGCCGCCGTATCCTGCTGCGCGCGGATATCGACGCCCTGCCCGTCACCGAGCAGACCGGCGAGGAGTTTGCCAGCGTCAACGAGGGCTGCATGCACGCCTGCGGCCACGACTGCCACATCGCCATGATGCTCGGCACGCTGCAAATCCTGCGCCATATGACCGACGACATCCACGGCGAAGTCCGCATCGTCTTCCAACCCAGCGAGGAAAACGGCCAGGGCGCCAAGCTCATGATCGGCACGGGCGTGCTCGACGGCGTCGATGGCGCCTACGCCGCGCACATCTGGAGTGAGGTCGACGCCGGCACCGTGAGCTGCGAGCCCGGACCGCGCATGGCCAATACCGACTGGTTCCGCATCGACGTCCGCGGCACCTCGTGCCACGGTGCCATGCCCCAGCGCGGTCACGACGCCGTTATGGTTGCCGCCGAGATCGTCAACGCTCTGCAGACCATCGTTTCGCGCGAAATCAGTCCCTACGAGCCGGCCGTCATTACCGTCGGCGAGCTGCACGGCGGAACCGCGCGCAACGTTATCGCCGGCACGGCCTACCTCGCCGGCACGGTGCGCACCTACGGCGATTCGACCCACGAGGAAATGCCGGAGCTCATGCGCCGCATCGTGGAGCATACCGCGGCCGCCTTGGGCGCCGAGGCAAAGCTCACCGACTACACCATCGCCAATTACAAGGTCGAAAACGATGCCGCCTCGAGCGAGCGCTGCCGCCAGGCAGTAATCAAATGCTTGGGCCCCACCGGCCAAGGCCATTACCGCGGCACGCTTTCGGGCGAGGATTTTTCGGAGTACCTGCGCCGCGTACCGGGCGTGCTCGCCTTTGTAGGTACGCGCAACCCCAAGATTGGCGCCACGTACGCCCAACATTCCTGCTTCTACAAGATCGACGAGTCGGTACTGGCAAAGGGCTCCATGGTGGCCGCCCAGTATGCCATCGACTTTTTGGCCGAGCCCACCCAAGAGGAGCTCGACGGCCCCGCGATCACCGCGGTCGCCGAAACCAACCCCGACTTGGCCGCCAAGTTGCGCTCTGCCAAGGCCACGTCCGCCGAGGCTCGCGATGCTATCCATGATGCCCGCACGGCGCGCCATGCCGCCATCAAGGGCATCCATGATGCACGTGCCGCCGCTCGCCGCGAGGAGAAGCACGACGAGTAGTCGATCCACGACCATCTCGCAGTCATAGCCGCATCGCGATATCAAAGCGGGGGCGGACGCTTCGGCACGTCCGCCCCCGCTTATTTGTCAAGCGCTATTTCTACCGTTTCTACCCCGTCCCCAAATGGCAGGTGGCAGGGTTACTCGTCCTGCGGGTCCTCGTCGGAGCTTGGCGCGGGGTCGGGCTCAGGCGCAGGCTCGGGCTCCGGTTCCGACATGGGCGCGGGGTCGGGCTCAGGCACGGGCACGGGCGCGGGCACAGGCTCAGGCTCAGGCACGGGCTCGGGCGCGGGCTCGGGCGCAGGCGCCGGCGCCGCAGCGGAATCGGATACGGGCGCTGCGTCGGTGCTAAAACCAGCCGGAGCAGACTTCTTCTCAAACGGCAGCACAAAGGTCAGGACGTCATCCTTATCCTCATCAGCCCATTCAGCTGCATAACGCGCTACCCAATAGCCAACGGCACGATGCTTGAGCATCTTGCCAAAGACCGTGAGGAATACCGTGACAAACGCCGTCAGCACCAAGAACAATACGAGCGTGATGCCACCGCCGGTAACAAGCGCCTCAATAGCCGAAGGACGGTAGTAGTAGCTATACATACCGACAGAGGCAATGGCGCCGAAGACGAGCGTCAGGATCCATGTGACAACGTTGGCGACCAGACCCGTCAAAAACTCGGGAAGGAACGAAGCGCAGAACAGCTTGGTCTTGTTGTGCTTAAACGCCGCCCAGACCTTGTCGAGCGAAAACGCGCTCTCGACACGACCGGTCACCGCAAAGTGCATCACGGCAATGTCGGCGAACATCTTAAAGAAGACCCCCAAGACCGCCGTGGCAATCATAGCCAGGACAAGCAGGCCAAGCGAGCCAAACAGCGCTGCCTCGAGTGCATAGGAGCCGTAATACGAATACGAGCCCGCGGCGCCAATTACCACGCTCTCCACCAGCGAAAGCACTACACCGATAACGGGAATGGCAGCGATAACCTCGAGCACGACCGAGATAACGCTCGAAAAGACTCCGAGGCCAAACGACGTGGAACGCATGAGTGGACGGTCCATGCCGTCATCGACCTTGAGCGAAAGATCACGGCCCCACTCGATACCAAAGCCGGAACCGCACACGCTCGCAATGCAAGCTGCCAAAAAGCCGATGGCAGCCGCAATGCCGCCAATAACGGGAATAAACAACACGAGCACCGACACAACGCAAATCAGCGCCGGCAAAAACGCGATTTGGCATACACGCTGAAGCACACCCGGAGTCTTGGTCATATCTTGGAACGCCTGAGCCACACAGCCCTTTGGCGCATTCGCCACGGGCGGTTGCGGAACAAACTGCTGGGGCTGAGGCTGTCCCTGGGGAGCGGGTCCAGCGGCACCGGCATTAGGAGCACCACACGCGCCGCAGAACTTGTCGTTATCGCCCATGGGGGCGCCACACTGCGAGCAGAACATAGAATCATCCCTTCGTATCTTGAGCGAATCACTTGGATCGCAAACGATGTCTTTAGCATCATTATTGCCCAATGTGGGGTCAAATACTCAAAGATGACCGATTTGCAAGGTACACGGCGCCAGCAGGCGGTTCGTTGAATACGTCTGCGTTAGTTCGTTCCGCGGAAACCCTTGCCGACGATCTCGGAGCTGTCGACAATCGTGATAAAGGCACCCGGATCGACTTCGCGCGCATAGCGGCGCAGTTGCACGGCCTCGCGACGGCTTAGCACGCTCATGATCACCGTCACGCACTTGCCCGAGAAAGCACCGTAGCCGCGGCTGATAGTCGCCGTACGGTTGAGATGCTTGACGATAAACTCCTCGACCTTAAGGGGCTCGGAGCAAATGACCGTGCAGACTTTACGCAGGTGGATGCTCTCGATGGCTTTGTCGACCACAAGCGTCTTGGCAAACAGGCCGAGCACGCAATACAGACCGACGCGCGGGCCGTACAAGAAGGCCGCGATGGTCACGATGCCGATATCGACCAACAGCAGGGCGCGGCCAATCTCGAGCGTCGTGCGACGTTTGAGGATCATGGCGAGAATGTCCGTGCCGCCCGTCGAGGCACCAATATCAAAGACGATGGCGCTGCCGAGCGCCGGCAGAATCACGGCAAAGCACAGGTCGAGCCACATATCGCCCGTCATCGAGACATCGGTCGGAATAAAGAGCTCAAACAGCGAAACATAGGCGGACAGCGCAAACGAGGCAAAGACGCTCCACAGGATTGCTTTACGCTCCAAAAAGATAAAACCCAAAACGACGAGAACCGCGTTGATAATCCACATAAAGACGCCGACGGGCAGGGTCGGAAACAGCGTGGACAGAATGACCGACACGCCCGAGGTGCCGCCAAAAGCAAAGTGATTAGGGGTTTTAAACGCAACGATGGCAAAGGCCGTGAGGATCAGGCCCAGATTGAGCTCGGCAAAAAAGCGCGGAAAGCCCGGCTCCTGGCTGCGCTTGCGACCAGCGCGCTCGCCCCGCTCGATAACATCGCGATCGACCACGCGCTCCATCGGCACTACGGGAGGACGATGCACCTCCTCGGCAGCACGCGACGCCGCCTCTGCCGCAGCGGCCTCAATTGCCCATGCCTTGCTTTCTGTTTCGTGCTCGTCGGCCATTACGGCAACCCCTCGTTAACAATTTGGAAACAATGCGCCCATTAGAGTAACGCGGAACGTGGGGATTGCAACCCTTAGTTAGACGAGCGGTATGACTATATCGGGAGCGTACAAAAACGGCCGGCCACGCTTTTGCTTGCGCGGTCGGCCGTTTAATGTTTTCGCAGATAAAACCTGCCAAAACAAACCTGTCCCTTTTTGGAAGGTTATTCGTGCTGGCTGGTGCGGTGCTCGTACTCCTCGGGGGTGATGACATCCTCGATGCGCAGGTTGACGCCCGCCACCTCAAGGCCGGTCATCGCGGCAAGGCGCTCGGTGACACGTGCCTTAACATCGTCGAAGATCGCGGGCGCATAGGCGCCGTACTCGATGATGACGGAAATGTTGACGACCACGCGATTATCGTCGGTGACCTCGACCGTCACGCCCTTGGTCAGATTCTCGGCACCAAACTGCTCCTGCACAAAGTGCATGAGGTTACCCTTCATGCCCAGAACGTGCGGAACCTCGCGGGTGGCCATGGCGACGATCTTCTCGATCACGCCGTTGGAATAGGTCAGCGAGTCCTCGGACTCATCCGCTTCCTCGTCGTCCTCATCCGTATCGGACTCGGCCTCGACGAGAGCCTCATCCTCGAGCGTCACATCCTCAGCTTCGGCGACGACCGCCTCGTTCTCCTCGAGCTCGGTATCGGCTACATCGACCTTCGTATTAAAAGCCATGGTTCCTCCTTATGCCTGCCGCGGATGCGACAGTCGAATACATATTAGCGGCCGCTAAACAGACGGCCGAAGAAGTTGACGATCCCGTTCTCGCCGTCGCGAATTTGGCCGATCACAGCGCCGATCAGCACGAAGAATGCAATGACGAGCGTGTCCCACAGGCCCAACGTGAGCACCAACACGGCGAGGATAAAGCCGGCGACGGCGCCGAGCGTGGTGTTGGGATGACGCACAGCATAGCTCCAGACGGCAGCGCCCGTACCCTTGATGAGACCCATAGCCTCGTCAAAATCCGCGGCTGCCGCGTCTTGTAACTCGGTTGCCTCTGCTTTGGAATCAACAGGTTCGCTCGCCGACGTGGCGCTCTGGTCAATCGTCAGGCGCGGCGTACGAGCGGTCTTATCTTGATTGGTATCACTCACCGGAAACCTCCACGGTCTGGACGGTAGTCTTGGACGGCAAAAAACGGACGCGCGCGGTCGTACCCGGCGCGCCGAGCATGGTATCGCAGGCTTCTTCGATGCGCTGCTGCATCGCGGTAGCCAGAGATGCCACGTCCTTATCGTCAAGCGCGATAGCCTCGACCTTAAAACGGACGTGCGAATCGTCGGGGCCTTGGACGCGAGCCTCGACATGCTCGACCATCACGCGGTCGTCGCGCTCGGCAGCAACCCTGGCGCACGAAGAAAGCGCCGCAAGGGTAACCTCGATATTGCGCTCCCCCGCCGGATGCACGCAGGACGGTTCGCGACGGGCGAACATCAGGCGAAAAAAGCTCAGCAGTACGTCGATCGCCACGACGCCGGCGCACGCCGTCACGACGATGCGCGGCATGGGGTCGCGCATCAGCAGCATAAAGCGATACGTATACGGCCCCCAAAACTGGCAGACAAGCGTACCCAGTGCCACGATGGTGGCGGCAAGATACACGATCGCTAGGGCTCGTTTGAGTACGCGCACGCGGCGCTCCCTTCAAATCTCGGCTCTCGAAATGCAGAACGGTTCGCATCATTATAAAAGAGCCGGGTCCGGTGCTCTACGCACGCGGATCCGGCTCATCTATTCCACGAGGCTTGCATGCTCGCTTCATTATGCCCAGATATGCACGGCTCAATCCGTGCTGGCGCTACTCCTCCTCGAGGGCAGCGATGACCTCGTCGGTCATGTCCATGGTGCTGTAGACGTCCTGGACGTCGTCGAGCTCCTCAAGACGGTCGATGAGGCGCTGGACCTTCTTGGCGTCGGTACCAGAGACCTCGGTCGGGGTGGTCGGGACCATGGTGGTCTCGGAACCCTTGACCTGGACGCCCTGCTCCTCGAGCGCCTTGGAGACAGCCATGACGTCGTTGGCAGCAGTCCAGACGATCCACTCCTCGCCGGCATCCTCGTAGTCCTCGCCACCGGCCTCGGCGATGGCCATCATGAACTCATCCTCGTCACCGGCAGCACCGTTGGCGATCATGGTCTCCTTCTTGGCGTTCTCGTCCAGGATCTCCTTGGCGACGACGATCTGGCCCTTGCGCTCAAATTGGAAGGCGACGGAGCCGGAGGTGCCCAGGTTGCCACCAGCGTGGGAGAAGGCGGAACGGACATCAGCGGCGGTACGGTTGCGGTTGTCGGTCAGGCAGTCGACGTAGACGGCAACACCGGCGGGACCGTAGCCCTCGTACACGATGTTCTCGTAGACGGCGGCGTCAGCACCCGAACCAAAAGCCTTGTCGATAGCGGACTTGATCTTGTCCTTAGGCATGGACTGAGCCTTGGCCTTGGCAACGGCAGCGGCGAGGCTGGCGTTGTTCTCGGGCAGCGGGTCACCGCCGAGACGGGCAGCAACGGTGATGTTGCGGCTGAGCTTGGAGAAGAGGGCGGAACGCTTGGCGTCCTGCGCGCCCTTACGATGCTTGGTTGTGGCCCACTTAGAGTGTCCGGACATACGTGTCTCCTATCGGTTTCGACCTAAAGCCCAGCGCAGATGCTCGGGCAATATAAACAAACGTCGTTATGATATACCTACTGGCCTGCGAGATAAACCCCAAAATGAAGGCGTCGTGATGATGTCCCCTTTGGTGCAAAGAAACCTGACCCCAATGCACCAAGTTAGGACCAGAGGAAGTCGCTGCGGGTGACGGTGGCGCCGATGGCGAAGGGCATGCAGGCGATGACCGGATACAGGTAGCGCATGTAGGTCGAGCCGTTGCACGGACCAATCAGGCACACGGCGAGCACGCCCAACAGCGGCACCCAGATCGCCAGCACACGCCATGAATGACGACGCAGCAGGTAGACCACCACGGCAATCATGATCCACACATAGGTGGCCGAGCTCATGGTGAGCGAAATAAACGGGATGCGCTGCACCGCCACACGGTACAGATTGATCAGGTGGTCGCACCAGCGCACCACGTTGCTGTCAACCGGATGGAAGTCGAAGTACTTGAGGTTGTCGGGACGCGCCATGATCTCGGCACTACGCGCCGTGCTGTAGACCCAGGCATCGCGGGCACTCGGATAAAAGTAGCCGTAATAGTTATTGATGAGCGCCGAGATATAGCACTCGGGATCCTTTTTGAACATCTGCGCCCAGACCTCAAAATAGGCCTTGATGTCCTCCTGCGAGGCGTACTCGTTAAAGCAGTTCTTGACGGCATCGGACTTGTCAGGGTTGTAGCGGCGGCCCAGGTTCTCGTACTTGAGCACGCGATCGATCACGACGCGCTCCTCGTCGGTCACCAAACCGTCGCAGGGCGCCTCCACGATGGTGCCGTCCTCCTTTACCGTGGGGTTGACACCCGAGTTGAGGCCATCGTGCTTTTGAACGAAACGAGCCGTCTGCTGGAACGGAATCGAGAGAATTTCGCGCTTGGAGCCGGGCGTGATGTCGTGCGCCGGCATAAAGACCTTGGTGAAGTACATATTAGAGGCAAGGCAGAGCGCGAGCACCGCGAGGACGCCAACCCAGCGGAATCGCGGCGTGACGCATGAGACCGCGGTGCCCGTCTGCTTAGCCGCACGACGAGCGACATGTACATCCCATGCGCAAAACGCCGCCGCGATCATACACGCCGCCAGCGGAAACACCAGGCCTCCATTGCGCAAAAACGTGGAACCCATGGCAGCAAGCGCAAACAACAGCCAGTCATGGCGCGCAAAGAGCACGGGCCTCTGTTCGCCCGCACGCTCGGCATTGGCATCACGACGGGGCAAGCCACATGCCACGAGCTTGGCGGTCTGTACCAGCAGCACCAAAAACGCGTCGGCAAAGAGCACGTCTTTGGTGAGCAACGCCGCGTAGTTAGAGAACATCGGCATAAACGCAAAGAACAGCAGGATCGCACCGCGAACCGGCAGGCTCACGCCCAGTTTGCGCAGCGACGAAATGGAATAGGCCATGCAGGCAGCCGTGATGACAAATTGAGCGCAGGTATAGATGATGAGGCCCGCGTTAGCGCTGTTGAACAGCGAAAGCCCCAGTTGAACGCACGAGCCGATAATGGCCGTGTGCACTACGGGATGATGCCCGTTGAGCAGCACGTTGGGGTTGAGTAGGCGCAGGTAGTCGCTCGTGCCGTTGGGATAGTTGAACCACTGGCGAATCTGCGCACCCGTATCTCCCATAAAAAGGCCGGGCAGCGAAGCGATGAGCGTGGGCGCCCAGGCGATCATAAGCACCAGGAAGGGCCCGGCAAAGGGATGGACCGAGAGCACGGCGTGAGCCACACGCCATATGCGGCCAAAGTGCGCCTCGGAAAACGGGATGCGTCGGGAGCTCAGCCAATCCAGACACTCAAAAGCCAGATAGAAGGCAACGATCGCCAAGAGCATCCAGCCCGCGCCGCCAATCCAGGCACAGATGATGCGGGCCTTGTCGCCAAGAACAATCTCGGCCGAGTCGGTGAGATCGTAGCTGCGGCCGAACACCATGCAGATGGCGAAAAACAGCGACGGCAGAATGATCGACGGGCGCCAGGTGTCGCCACGGCCAAAGAATACGTAGCGAAACGGCAGCGTGAGCAGGCAGGCAAGCGCAAGCAGCATGACCGCGTCGGTATGGCCGGCAAACGAGAGGAGCACCTCGTAGCACACGTACAGCATGCCCGAGGCTTTGGGGTCAATCGCCAAGACTGCGTTGCTCGACACCGGGGCGGGATCGATGGAAAACGCCGTGGTCGCCAACAGCGCGAGCAGAAATGCGATGAGCGTCTGCTTGGCGGGGTAGCGCTTAAACCAGACGATGCGGGCAGCGTCGCGCGCAGCCGTTGTGGAGAGATCGGAATCCTTCACAGTCCGAAAGCCTTTCTAGAAACCTATCAAACTCAGCAAAACCACCACAAAGGTGCCTGTGTCCCCTTTGTGGTGGTTAGGCGTCGAGGTAGATGCGCTGGGGACGGTTGCGGTGTCGCGCGAAGATGATGAGCGCCAGGCCGGCGATCACGAGCGGAAGACTCAGCAGCTGCCCCATCGTGATGACGCCGCCCAGCAGATAGCCCAGCTGCGCATCGGGCACGCGCACGAACTCGACGAGGAAGCGGACGATGCCGTAACCCATCACAAACACGCCCATAAACGTGCCCTGGGGCAGCAGCGGCTTTTTGCGGCTGAGCACCTGCAGAATGCAAAAGAGCACAATGCCCTCAAGAAATGCCTCGTAGAGCTGGGAGGGGTGACGCGACATATCGCCCGCGGTGCCACCGAAGACCACGCCCCAGGGCAGATCGGTCGGCTTGCCCCACAGCTCACCGTTGACAAAGTTGGCACAACGGCCCAGGCACAGGGCCAGCGGAGCGCCGATGACGGCAAGATCGGCCAACGTCCATGCATCGAGCTTATACATGCGGCACACGATGATGCCGCCCAAGATGCCGCCGACCAGGCCACCGTGGAAGCTCATGCCGCCCTCGTTGGTGGCAAAGATCTCGAGCGGGTGCGCCCAGTAGTAGCCGTCGCCGTAAAAGATGACGTAGAACAGACGGGCGCCAATGATAAGGCCAAAGACCACGCCGACCACGACACTCGTCAGGTCGTCAATCGTGATGCTAAAGCCCCAGCGACGCTGCGTGCGGTACATGACGACCGCCGTGAGCAGGGCACCGACCACATAGGCCAGACCATACCAGTAAATCGTGATGGGCCCCGCCGAAATCGCGACGGGATCAAGCATATGGTAGAAGTCGTTGAGCATGTCGACCCTCCTACTCCCTACATACAAATGCGGCCGCGGGCCTTGCGCTCGCAGCCGCATATCTGAGCATAACGTTTATGCGGTACGCACGGTCCGCAGCCTTTACATCTTAGAACGGCGCGTACTCGTCGTACAGGTCGTCGGTCTCGCCGGAGGCATTAACCTGCTCGACACGGGTAACGCCGGGCACATGCTCCTTCAGGATGCGCTCGATACCCATGGACAGGGTCAGCGCGCTCATAGGGCAGCCGGCGCAGGCACCCTGCAGCTCCAGTTTGACGACGCCCTCGTCGTCAACACCCACATACTCCATATCGCCGCCGTCAGCCTGCAGGTTGGGGCGGATCTCCTCAAGAACCTTCTTAAGCAGCTCTTCGTTAACAGCCACAGGGGCTCCTTTCTCACAATAACGCGGGCACGCCCGCGGACAGGGGCTATGTTACTACAGCCATGTACCCGCTCACGAGCCATCCATGCGCGCGGACACGACTTTCACGAGCAGTCAATTTGGGACGGGGATCTTTTAGCTGCCTGTTGTTACCAGCTGGCATTGTCACGCGCTACTGCTGAGCCTGCCCCTCGGTACCGATGTGAACATCGACGATAACCTGGCGGTAGCTAATACCGCAGGAGTCGAGAATGCGGCGGCTGATGCGGCCGTCGTCGGTGTCGGCGTATTTGTTGTCCAGGTAGACAACCTCGCCCACACCCACCTGCGCCAAAATCTTGGCGCAGTCGTGGCACGGGAACAGCGTGACGTAGACCGTGGAACCCTCGAGGTCCTTGAGCGAGCCACGGTAGTTGAGCACGGCGTTGGCCTCGGCATGGACCACGTAGTTGTGCTTGTCCTGCAGCGGGTCGTCGCTCGTACCCCACGGGAAAAAGTCGTCGTTGAGCGCCGAGGGCGTACCGTTGTAGCCCACCGAAAGGATACGGTGGTTGGTGCTGGCGATGCACGCACCCACCTGCGTGTTGGGGTCCTTGCTGCGGCGCTGTGCGGCGATGGCCACGCTCATAAAGAACTCGTCCCAGCTAATGACGTCCAGGCGCTTGCCTGACGAAGTTTGATGAAGATCGTCCGACATGGCAGACACCTCCGTAATCGCAATAGTTTGACCCATTGTAGCAGGTGAAAGGTGGAGGCGTTTGTCCCACCGGCGCCCTCACTTTTACACGCGGCGGGGCTTTTGGTTGATGCGGTAGAGCTCGGCGAGTCCTCGCAACGTCAGCGTGTCGTCGACCGTCAGACTGTGACCGACCAACGACGCGAGCGCCTCGGCGTCGTCGCCGGTAATGACGATGGGCACGTCGCCCTCCCCCGCGGCCTTGGTCGCGCGCATCTCGGCGAGCACCATGTCGAGCATGCCGTCGATGCGGGCCACCTCGCCCAAGACCACGCCCGAGCGCATGGCCTCGCGCGTGTTGCGGCCGATCACATGCGTTGGCGCCGAGGGCTCAACCTGAGGCAGGCGCGCCGCAGCAGCCGAAAGCGAGCGGGCGCCAAGCGCCAGACCCGGCGCGATGACGCCGCCCACAAAGGTACCGTGCGCGTCGATGACCTCGATATTGGTCGTGGTACCCAAGTCAATCACGATGCAGGGAGAGCCGTAGACGGCGCGTGCCGCCACAGCGTCGGCGATGCGGTCGGGGCCGATCTCGGCCGGATCGTCGTAGTGTACGGGCATGCCGGTCTTGAGGCCCGGCCCCACGGTGAGCACGCGTCCCGTGCAGGTGCGGGAAAGTGCCGCCTTCCACGGGCGCTCGAGCGCCGGCACCACGCAGCTCAGCACGGCGGCCGCGGGAACGAGCGCGCCCGGCATGCCCGCATCGGCGGCAAGCGCGGCCATGACTTGAGCGAGACGCATACGCACTTCGTCGGCCGTAATACGGGCCGGCGTCGTGATCTCGCACGTCGCGAGCGGGCGCTCCTGCGCCGCGGCCGAATCCTCGGCAAACAGACCAAATCGAATGAACGTGTTACCCACGTCGACCGTCAATATATATGCGCACCCATTAAGCATCGTCGGCGCTCCTTTCGTCTGCCCAGCAGTATATCGCCTACCTAAACCAGTCATCCCAAAATGACTGGCTTGCGGTTATACTGATGCGCGGCCGCGCGCGAGCTCACGCGGCGGCCCTTGGTAACCCGACTTCCCGCGCCGTATCCGTAACGGCGCTCCCGGGGGAAGCGGATATACGCAAAGGAGTTTTATATGAGCAATCCCTCGAACCGCGCTTCGATGCGCGGGCAACTCACGCTGCGCGGAGTCGTCATCGGCGTCCTTGTCTGCGTGATCATCACGGCAAGCTCGGCCTACACTGCCCTCAAGATGGGCGCACTCCCCTGGCCGATCGTCTTCGCTGCCGTCATCTCGCTGTTCTTCCTTAAGCTCATGGGCAACGCTAGCCTCAACGAGGCAAACGTCACCCACACCATCATGTCCGCAGGCGCCATGGTCGCCGGCGGTCTGGCGTTTACCATCCCGGGCGCCTGGATGCTGGGCTATGCCGACCAGATCAGCTGGCTCGACATGTTTATCGTGGCACTCGTCGGCACCATCTTGGGCCTGCTGGCAACGGCGCTCATCCACCGCCACTTTATCGTGGACGCCGCGCTGGAGTTTCCCACCGGCAATGCCGCAGCTCAGACCCTGCGCGCCACCGAGGCCGGCGGCAAGACCGGCAAGCAGCTCTTTGGCTCCATGGCCATCGCAGGCATCTACAGCGTGCTTCGCGACGCTCTGGGCGTGGTGCCCAGCATGCTGTGCACGCTCAATATCCCCGGCGTGACCTTTGCCATCTATAACTCGCCCATGCTGCTCTCCATCGGCTTTTTGGTTGGCTTCGCCCCGGTTGCCTTCTGGTTTGCCGGCGCGCTGCTAGGTAACTTTGGCATCATCGTGGGCGGCACCGCTGCCGGTCTATTCGACGTTGTGACTGCGCAGGGCATCGTCAAATCGCTCGGCATGGGCCTCATGATGGGCTTTGGCGTCGCCGTCGTCCTCAAGGACATCCTGCCGCAGGTCGCCGGCATCGCCCGCGGCCTCGCCGCCGACAGCTCCAGCGACACCGACGAGCAGTCGCTCATCTCGGGCTCGCTTAAGCTCGACGCCGGCATCATCGGCCTGGGTACTGCCGCCATCGCCGTGATCGTCGCCATCGCGCTCGACCTTGGCCCCGTCCCGGCCGTCATCGTGACGCTGTTCACCTTTGTCACCACCATCATGAGCGCGCAGAGCTGCGGCCAGACGGGCATCGACCCCATGGAGATCTTCGGCCTCATCGTCATGCTCATCGTGGCTGCCTTCGCACAGATCGCCCAGGTCAAGCTGTTCTTTATCGCCGGCATCGTGGCCGTGGCATGCGGCCTTGCGGGCGACGTCATGAACGACTTTAAGGCCGGCGCCGTGCTGGGCACCAACCCGCGTGCGCAGTGGATCGGCCAGGCCATCGGCGGCATCGTGGGCGCCCTGGTCGCCGCCGCCGTCATGGTCGCGCTCGTCACCGCCTATGGTCCGGATGCTTTCGGCCCCGACAAGAGCTTTGTGGCCGCGCAGGCAAGTGTGGTCGCCACCATGGTCTCGGGCATCCCGAGCGTGCCGTGGTTCGCAGGCGGCTTTATCGCCGGCATCGTCATGTACTGGCTCGGCATTCCGGCCATGATGATCGGCCTGGGCGTGTACCTACCGTTCTATATGTCGCTCACGGCTTTCTTGGGCTCCTGCGTCAAGCTCGCCTACGACAAGTGGGCCGCACGCCGCGACGCCGCTGCCGGTCTTTCGGACGAGGAGAAGGCCTCCAAGGATGCCGCCTTCCAGGAGCAGGGCCTGGTCGTCGCCAGCGGCCTGCTCGGCGGCGAGTCCATCGTCGGCGTTATCCTGGCGTTTGTCTCTGTTGGTCTGAGCCTGCTGGGCTAAGCCCAACAACAACGCACCAACGCAAAGCGCGGGGTCGGAGTCAATCCGATCCCGCGCTTTTTTGTATCTGCCAAAACCCTCGGCCGCACCCGCAGATGATGCGTCCTCGTTTGTCTGCTCGCCTAAACTCCATGGCAGGATAACCGACCTGCCCGCTACGGTGTAGAGTAAGTACGACGGGCAAGATGTACGGCCCGCGCCAAAACGAGGTGGACATGGAACTCGACAAACAACAAATCAAGCGACTGCGTGAGCGCCATCACCGACGTCACGACATTCGACCGCTTCACACCAAGGCCGCCGACGAGACCGCGCGCTTCTTAAAGCGCGCATTCAACATTCGTGAGGGTCGCGCACCCTACCACGTGATCCGCAAGCGTTTTGTAAACGGAGCGCGCCTGACCGGCTCGCACCTGTGCATCCTCATCATCGCCATGCTCATCGCGAGCATCGGCCTCGATATCGACTCGGACATCGCCATCGTGGGCGCCATGCTCATCTGTCCGCTCATGGGATCGGTCCTTGCCACGGCATACGGCGTCGCCACGCTCGACCGCGATATTACTGTCGAGGCCATTGCCGGCCTCGCACTGCAGATGGCCTTATGCCTGGTCACGTCCACGCTGTACTTTAAGCTCTCGCCCCTTGGCACCACCACGGCCGCCATCATCGACAACTCGACACCGACTGTGTGGGACCTTGCCGTCGCGCTCGCGGGCGGCTTTGCGGGTGGCCTGGGCAACTCGCGCGACCAGGAACCCGCCACGCTCATCGCCGGCGTGGCCGTGGCGACCGCGCTCATGCCGCCCCTGTGCGCGGCGGGCTATGGCATCGCCATCGCAAGCGGGTCGCTGTTTCTCTCGGCCCTCTACGAGTTTGGCATCAACGTGGTCTTTATCGCGCTCGCGGCCGAAGCTGTGCTACTTCTTTTACGCGTACCGCTCAAGCGCGACCTCAACGGCGACGGCATTGTGACCGCCGAAGAAGATGCCGAGGTCGACGAGCTGTCACGCAAGGTGCGCCGCCGCATTATTGTGGGCACGGTGATCTTTGCCATCCCCTGCATCATCATGACGGCGGGTTCCATTGGCTCGGCACAGGCCGGCGTGCAGGACGGCTACGGTGTCACCGAGACCACACGCGAGCTTGCCGCGGTGCTGCCAGGCTTTAAGGATTACACCGTCGCCGTCGAGACCTCGGCTGCCGAAGGGAACGAGGAAGGCATGGTCGAGCGCGAGGTTGTCGCCCACGTGACGACAAGCGAGACGCTTGGGGCGCACGACCGTCGCGTTGCCCGCAAACTCATCGACCTCAACGTGCCCGAACTCGATCGCGTGGAGTTCGATGTGAAGTGATGCGGGATGTGAGATGGATGCGCGCACGGGCGCGAGTCGGAACGAGGCGCAGACGCGACGCAGGCCGCGAGCAAAAAAGCGGGGCGCGATTCATGTCCGTGCCCCGCTCGCTGTTTTATTGCCGTGAATCAACTGTCCGCATCGACATCGCCAGACTCCACCGTAAACGCCGGACCGGTACTCACCAGATAAAAACGGGTCACCCTGGTATCTCTAAATAGGTAGAGCAAGCCCTGATCGCGTCGGCGTGACAAGTACGCCACGTGGACCGTACCGAATTCTTCACCGTTTTCCTTCTTTAATATCAGGATGTTGGGGTCATCCGTACGCTTAAACTGCCCGTCTGTGCAGATTCCGTCTTGGTCGACCAGCTGCCATCGACAGTTGTCCTCCTCAAGAAAAGCCAGGGTTTCCCGACTCGTTTTGTCATCCCGATAGTAACCATCAATGACAAAGCCTTCGGAAGCACATTCCTGCATATAGGATGTTTCTCGACTTATAGCAAACAGCCCCGTAGCGCCTAAGAGCACAGCCAGGCAGACCACTGCAAGGGTTATCGAAATAGCACGGCGACCCATGTTAGCCCAACCGATAGTTATTTAACGGAGCGCGAAACATACCTGGAACCTCCGATATCAGGGGGAACGTCACCTATGGCCTGCCGGCAATCATATGCTTTCAACATCAAACCATATGGTTACAACTCGTTGGAGATAGGTTCCATGAACGGACGATAATTTGCGGCGAACGGCTACAATATGTTCATTATCTCAGGGTTCTGGAGGCAATTTTTGGTGCCACCGAGACGTTGTTTTCGGAAGTATGCGGCAAATTCCGGAGCCCTCGAGCACACCCCGGTTTTTCACCAATAAAACCGCAGGTACAAAGCTTGGGCATATCCAGTGTGCTCGGCCTATTCAAATTTTGCCGCATACTTCCGAAATCCGAGTCCGCTGAAGGCGCCTGCAACGCTATTTACGCAACATATGTGCAATAAAAACGGGTGGTAGCCGTACCGGCTACCACCCGCTTGCCTCATATCTAGCCCATAGCAGACCAGCTACTTCTTAATGCCGCGTCCCAGACGCTTGGCGACCGATGCCACGGCCTCCTCGCTGGCCGGTCCGCAGCTCACACAGCCGTCGTGAGCGCGCATCTGACCGGTAACCTCGTCCATCGCGAGCGGTGCCACCTTCTCGAGCTTAAAGCCCTTGCCGGCGCGCATGTTCTCCTTTGCCACGCTGATCATAAGCTTAATGCGGTTGAGCTGGTTGACCTCGGACGCTCCTGGGTCGTAATCCACCGCGACGATGTTGCTCTCGGGATGCTGGCGACGCAGTTCCTTGATCACCGCCTTGCCCACCACGTGGTTGGGCAGGCACGCGAAGGGCTGCGTGCAGATGATGTTGGGCGCGCCATGGTCGATCAGGTCGAGCATCTCGGCCGTGAGCAGCCACCCCTCGCCCATGTTGTTACACACCGAAAGCACCGTGCGGGCCTTGTCGGCCATGGTACCGATGCGCTCGGGCGCCTCGAAGCGGCGGGACTTCTCGAGCATCTCCTCCACCGGCGTACGCATCCAGTCCACCAGCTTAATGAGCGCTTGCATGCCCGCGCGCGTAGTGGCGGAGCTTCCCAACTCGTCCTTCTGCAGCTCGGCGTTGCTCATGGAGTACAGGAAGAAGTCGAGCAGACCCGGCACCACGGCCTCGCAGCCCTCGCGCTCGATGACATCGACCACGTGGTTGTTGGCCGTAGGGTGAAACTTGACCAGAATCTCGCCGACCACGCCCACCCGCGGCTTGGTACCCTCGCCCACGAGCGGCATGGTATCGAACGCGCGGATGGCCTCGCGGCACAGCTTGGTGTAGTTGTGGCGGTTGAACTTGGGCGCCAGCTTGCGGGCGCGCGCCATGTACTCCTCGTAGAGTGCGTTCGCCGCACCGGGCGTGGCCTCGTACGGGCGGCAGCGGTAGAGCATCTGCATCATCACGTCGCCAAAGAGCACCGCGTAGACTGCCTGCTTAAGCAGCGCCGGCGTAATCTTAAAGCCGGGGTTGTCCTCGCCCAGCGCCACGGCCGAAAGCGAGATCACCGGAATCTCGGGGTGGCCGCTCTCGCGCAGGGCCTTGCGGATGAGCGCGATGTAGTTGGTGGCACGGCAGCCGCCGCCGGTCTGGCTGATAACCACGGCCGTCTTGGACAGGTCGTACCGGCCGCTCTCGATGGCTTCCATGATCTGGCCCGTTACCAGGATCGACGGGTAGCAAATGTCATTGTTCACATAGCGCAGGCCAGCCTCGACGGCGTCGTGATCGGTCGAGGGCAGCAGCTCCAAGTTGTAGCCGGCACCGCGGAACACCTCTTTGACCAGGTCAAAGTGGATTGGTGCCATCTGCGGGCACAGGATGGTGTAGCCCTCCTCGCGCATCTGCTCGGTAAAGGGCACCTTGGGCCATGCGGTCGAGGCGCTCTCACGCTGCGCCTCGAACGTGTACTTGCGGCTCGCGAATGCGGGAGCATCCATGGAGGGTGCCACCGGCGCGGCGTCGCCCTGCTCGTAGGCCTCGCCCGCTGCCGTAGCCTCGGCCAAGCGCTCGGCCTCCTGGTCCTTGAGCGCCGCCATGAGCGAGCGGATGCGGATGCGCGCAGCGCCCAGGTTGGACACCTCGTCGATCTTGAGCACGGTGTAGATCTTGCCGCTGGCCTCAAGGATTTCCTGCACCTGGTCGGTGGTCAGAGCGTCCAGGCCACAGCCGAAGGAATTGAGCTGGATCAGATCCAGGTCGTTGCGCATCGTCACAAAACGGGCGACGGCATACAGGCGGCTGTGGTACATCCACTGGTCGACGACGCGAATCGGACGCTCAGGCTTTACCAGGTGCGCGAGCGAATCCTCGGTAAAGACCGCAAAGCCAAAGCTCGAGATAAGCTCGGGCAGGGCATGGTTGATCTCGGGGTCGTTATGGTAGGGGCGGCCGGCGAGCACAATGCCGTGGCCACCGTGGTCCTCGACCCACTTAAGAGCCTCCTCGCCCATGGTCTGGATGTCCTCATGGAAACGCGCATCGGCCTCAAAGGCAGCGTTGACAGCGGCATCGACCTCGGAGCGCGTGATCTTGGGCCCACGCACGCGACCGCGACCGGCTTGCGCATCGGCCACACGGTCGACGGCGAGCACCTGGTACAGACGGCGCTTGAGCTCGGTCTTGTCGTGATACGGCACAAACGGATACAGGAACTCGATGTTCTGCTCGCGGATCTCGTCGATGTTGAGTGCCAACGCCGTGGGGTAGCTCATGACGATGGGGCAGTTATAGCAGTTGCCAGCCGTCGGATCCTCCTTGCGCTCCCAGCGCACGCACGGCATCCAGATGAAGTCGACATCGCGGTCGATAAGGTTCATCACATGGCCGTGGCTCATCTTTGCCGGATAGCACACGCTCTCGGACGGCATGGACTCGATGCCCGCCTGGTAGGTCTTCTTGCTCGACTGGTCGGACAGCTGCACGCTAAAGCCCAGGCGCGTAAAGAACGCGTGCCAGAAGGGGTAGTTCTCGTACATGTTGAGTGCGCGCGGGATACCCACGGTGCCGCGCGGGGCCTCGTCGGGGCTCAGCACCTCGCGGTTAAACAGCAGCTCGTTTTTCTTTTTGAAGAGGTTGGGGGCTTCGGTCTTTTGCTTTTTGTGGCCGGCACCCTTCTCGCAGCGGTTACCGGTAATGAAGCGCCTGCCGCCGCCAAAGTCGTTGACGGTGAGCTGGCAGTTGTTAGAGCAACGGCCGCAGCGAACATGCTTTTGCGTCACGGTGAGGTGCGCGATGTCCTCGGCCGAAAGGATGGTCGAGGTGCCGTCGGCGCCAGCGCGATCGCGGGCGAGCAGGGCCGCACCGTAGGCGCCCATGCAGCCGGCGATATCGGGGCGCACGGCGTGCACGCCGGTGAGCTGCTCAAACGCACGCAGCGTGGCATCAGACATAAAGGTGCCGCCCTGGACGATCGCCTGGCTGCCGATCTCCTTGGGGTCGCGCAGCTTAATGACCTTGAACAGGGCATTCTTGATGACGGAATAGGACAGGCCGGCCGCGATGTCGCCCACCGTGGCGCCTTCCTTTTGCGCCTGCTTGACGCGCGAGTTCATAAAGACCGTGCAGCGGCTGCCCAGGTCGACCGGGGCCTTGGCATGGATGGCGGCGTCGGCAAACGCGCGCACGTCCATGTTCATAGACACGGCGAAACTCTCGATAAAGCTACCGCAACCCGACGAGCAGGCCTCGTTGAGCATGATGTGCTCGATGACGCCGTCCTTCACGCGCAGGCACTTCATGTCCTGGCCGCCAATGTCCAAGATGAACTCGACGCCGGGCAGGAATGCCTTGGCGCCACGCAGGTGCGCAACGGTCTCGATCTCGCCGGAGTCGGCCTTGAGGGCCTCGATGAGCAGCGCCTCGCCGTAGCCCGTGGTGGTCACGTGGCCGATGGTACAGCCGGCGGGGATGTGGTTGTAGAAATCGGCCATGATGACCTTGGCCGTGCCCAGGATGTCGCCGTTGTTGTTGCCGTACCAGGTGTGCAACAGCTGGCCGTCCTCGCCCACGAGCGCGGCCTTCATGGTGGTGGAGCCGGCGTCGATACCGATGAACACGCGGCCGGTGTAGCCGTCGAGCTTGCCCTTGGGGACGACTTCCTGGTCGTGGCGACCCTTGAACTCGGCAAAGTCCTCGTCGGTGGCAAAGAGCGGATCCAGACGCTCGACCTCGGCACCCTGCGTGTCACCCAGGGCATCGATGGCCTCGATGAGCTGCGGGAACGTGCTGAGCTTGTTGGACTCGTGCGCCATGGCGGCGCCGCTCGCCACAAACAGGTGAGCGTTTTGGGGCACGATACGGTGTTCCTCGTCCAGGTTGAGCGTGAGGTAGAAGCGGTGGCGCAGCTCGGAGAGGTACTGCAGCGGGCCGCCCAGGAAGGCGACGTTGCCGCGGATGGGACGACCGCACGCCAGGCCCGAGATGGTCTGGGTCACGACGGCCTGGAAGATGGAGGCGGCCACGTCCTCGGGACGGGCGCCCTCGTTGAGCAGCGGCTGCACGTCGGTCTTGGCAAATACGCCGCAGCGACTGGCGATGGGATAGATGGTGGTGGCGTTGGCCGCGAGCTCGTTGAGGCCGCTGGCATCGGTGTGCAGCAGGGTGGCCATCTGATCGATGAAGGCGCCCGTGCCGCCGGCGCAGGTGCCGTTCATGCGCTGCTCGATGCCGTTATCGAAGTAGATGATCTTGGCGTCCTCGCCGCCCAGCTCGATGGCGACGTCGGTGGCAGGGATGAGGGTCTCGACGGCGCGTTTGCTGGCGATGACCTCCTGGACAAACTCCAGGTCGAGCCACTGCGAGAGCAGCAGACCGCCCGAGCCGGTGATGGCGCAGGTCATTTGAGCCGTCGGCAACACGGTCGCGGCGCCTTCGAACAGGTCGCGGGCGCAGGCGCGGACATCGGTGTGATGGCGCTGGTACTTGGCGTAGACAATTTGGTTGTCGTCGTTGAGCACGGCGAGCTTGACGGTGGTGGAGCCCACGTCGATGCCCAGGTGCAGGTTGCCGCGGGCGTTCTCGGGGTTGAAGATCGCGCCTTCGGGGGCCTGAGCGGCGGCTACGGGCTCGACAGCGGTGGCTGTGGTTACGCCAGTCGGTACGCCGGCGACGATTGCCTCCCCCGCTGCATTCTTGGCCTCGGCGACTGCCCCGGCAACTTTCTCGGCAGCAGCGGTCGCCGCCTTCTGCGCGGCATCCGCCACGGCGGGCGCGGCCTCACGCGCGGCAGCGACCATACGGTCCTTAATGCCCTCGACGAGTTTGCTCATCTGTCTCTCCTCTTAGTTATGGGACTCAACGGACACGGCGGTGTCGACCGCGTCTTCGAGCTGCAAGTTCAATAGCTTCATGCCGTATTCCGGCACGTTGATATCGATGGGTTGGCCATACAAGTCGCCGGGACGCACAAAGGCGATAACCGTCATAATGCGCGCCATGGCCTCGGGCGATTCGGTGAGCCCGCGCTCATACCAGCGTTGGAGCAGACCGACCTCGGCACTCACGACGAAGGTGACGTAGTAGTCAAAGAACGTACCCAGCGCCAGGCCCAAAATACCCGTCTGCGCACGCGGCACCACGGCCTCACGCGCGGTGTCGATAATCTTTTTAATGAAGGCTTGATCGCCGCCCGGGCCCAGCAGCGATCCGATCAGATCGCGGTTGGCCGCAAGATAGCGCAGCAGCTCAACCGAACCAGGTGCTGGCTCGAGCTCATCGATGCTGCGATACAGATCGGGCAGATGAGCTGCGGTAATGAGCTCAACGTGCTCGCGGATCTCAGCCAGCAGACTTTCCTCGATCTGATTGATAAAGTCGGGAATATCGCGGTAGTGCGAATAGAACGTGCGGCGCGTAAGGCCGGCACGCTCGGTGAGCGACGCGACATTAATGCGCGAAAGATCGCCGCTTTCGGCAAGCTCGCTGGCAAGTGCCTGGCGAAGGGCGCGCTGCGAGCGAAGGGACCTGCGATCGCATTTCTCGAGCTGGGACAAGCGTCCTCCTTGTTACTCAGCCTGTGCGCTATTGCACAGTGCGAGTATTATTGCACACCGTGTGTACCAACACGTAAAGGCAATATTTGGAATGTGACGAGGGGGCAGTCCCTTTGTCACATTATTCGATGATGGTGCGGGCGTTTTGTTTGCGCATGGTGGCGAGCATGTGTTTGGGGACGGCGTGGACCATGCAGCTGCCGATAGTTGCGCTCGCAGCAGCCTTAGCTGCATCGCTAGCGTTTTTGGTCGCATAGCTGTGGCGGAAACGCTTGAGCATGGCGATGTCGTTGCCGCCGTCGCCGTAGACCGCGACCTCGTCCTCGGCAATACCGTAGTAGCCCGCCAGCCAGGCCACACTCTCGCCCTTGTTGCACGCCACGTCCGTGATCTCGAACATCACCGGATCGAACGGCGCGTTGACCACATGGTCCGAGCGTTCGGCAAGATAGGCCTTAAGGTCACGCTCCAGCTCGGGCGAGGTCACGCGACAATTGATCTTGCATACATCGTGGCGCAGGATGCCACCGATCGACTGGTCGAAATACTGCTCCTCGTGATACCCACCGCGCGCACGCATGCCGCGCATCACAATACGCTTGATGGGGCTGTCCTTTTTAAAGCCCGCCTGATGCATCTCGAACGAACCGCTCGAGTACATGCCATCGGGCGTGGAACAATCAAAGCAAATGTCCGGGAACGCCTTGAGCAGTTCCTCAGTGACCTGCGGATCGATGGTCCAAGTCTTGAGCACCTCGCCATGGCTGTCGCGCACGATGGATCCATTGGAGCAGCAGGCGTCAAGCGCCAGGCCCGTAAAGCCATGCTCGCCGATCGGCAACGTCGATCGTCCAGTCGCGGGAACCACGTGCAGGCCAGCCTCAGTCAGCTCGCGAATGGCGCGGCGGATGGTCCCATCCGCCTCGTGCAGGGCGTTCAGCAACGTTCCGTCTAAGTCACTCGCGAACATCTTGATCATGGACATGCCTCTCCTTCGTCTGCCCGATATTGTAGACGAAGGAGAGGCATGTCCAAACAATGCCGTCCCGGCGCGGCGTACCACCGCCTTCACAAATTCACGGTGCCCCAGCGCGTTAAGACAATCGCCGCAATCGATTTTTCAGCCGATAAAACAGAGCCGTCATCAACGTCAGCACCGCCAACATGGCTGCGAATACAATCGCCGGTGTCCATCGATCATATGCAGCCCCGTACGTCAATTGGCCGATAGGCGTTGCGCAGGAAAGGACCATGTAAACGACCGAAAGCACTTTTCCGCAGAGCTCAGTCGGCGCTGCCCGCTGAACAAACGCGATGATTTCAACCGACGCAATGCTTGCCCACACCATGACCCATGCCGAACCAACTGCAAACACGGCGAACGCACATACATCAGTGCCGCACAATAGCGCGACAATGATCGGCGCGACTCCAAAACAGATCATCGCAACATATCGACATATGCCATTGAAAGAAAAGCGATGCGGCCAAATGCCGACCAAGCCACTGCCGGTAAGACCACCCAAGCCCAGAGCAACCTCAACTATCCCAACGCAGGACGATTGCATGCCGAGATGCTTTGTAACAATAATGGGAGCGCCAATCGTTAGCCCAACCAACGCAAGGTTCAAAACGGCCGCAAGCAAAATCACAGCGACCAATGATGCATTTTGCAACAGATACCGAATCGACTCCCGAAAATCGTTTCGGCATGTCGTGCGAGTCGCGCCGTCTCCCATCGTTTCAGATGAGGCATTTTGCTTGAGTACGCCACCAAACAACAGAGCTGAAATCGCAAACGTTACCGACGCGATTGTGCAAAGAGCATCGATGCCAAAGCACCCATAGACTGCCGTCCCGACCACAGGACCCAAGATATTGCTCACCATGGTCACCTGCGAAACCAATGCAGTGGCCCGCTCAACCTTCTTTTCACCCGCCATGCGCACCGTCTCAATTTGGAGCATTGGCTTTAGCAGCGATTGAACACCATATTGAACACAAAGTATCGCTACTACGACGACCGCAAGAGGCAACGAGCGCTTCATGGGGATAGACAGCAGTGATGCAGTCATCAGAGCAATGCCGAGGGCCACGAGGACCTCGCGATGTCTTCCCCTATCCGCCAAGATTCCGCCAGCCGGAGTTGCAAGTACGCCGGGTATGAACGCTATCGCCGCGACGACGCCATATAACGTTGACGATCCACTGCGATCGAACAAGTAAAGTGGATACGCAAAGCACAGCGCCGACAGCATCGAATACGTGCACAGCTGCGCAACCAGAAGTTCCGCGAGCCTGATTGACCGCACTGTTTTTGATTTCAACGAGACGCCGACGTCTCTCAGCCCAGCCATAAGCCCACCCCCTATACATACCACTAGTATGTATTTAATGACTTGAAAAGGGCAGCCGTGGCTACCCTCACAAATCAATTACATACCGTTGGTATCTATATTACCACCCGGCGCAGTCCCATACGTCCCAAATCTGCGCCGTTGTCTGGAGCACTTCCTCGCCCAAATCGAGTCCCACCGCAGAGGCCATCTGCGCCAAACATTGAGCGCGAGCGAGCATTCGCTCCTTGGGCTCGAGCGGACGGAACAGTGGCAGCAGCCAGAGATTCGCTAGCAACGATACGGCCTCCGCCGCTTCGCGCGGGCATTCGCACGCAATGGAGCCGTCGGCGATGCCCTCCTCGATCACTGGCAAGAGACAGCCATCGGCTGACTCGTCAAACGAGCCCTGGTACTGCATCGCCAGTAGACGCGAGCTTTTTACCGGATCTGCTGCAGGACGCATGCGTGCCCATAGCTCAATTTGCGGAACAACGGACTCGGGAGCGTAAAGCCTTTTTAGCTTTTGGGCGCCGGTCATATTACCGACGCCAAGCATCGAGCGGCGGTGCTCGACAATCGGAGTCATCGCCCGATCAAACGCGGCGTTGAAAATCTCTTCTTTGCTCTTGAAGTGATGATAGACAGCGCCCTTGGTCATGCCGTCGAGACGGTCAACGATATCTTGAATACTCGTCCCCTCATAACCCTGTGCGCAGAATAGCTCCAGTGCCGCGTCGAGAATCTTCGCGACCGTCTCCTCGGGATATTTATTGCGACCCATAATCCGCCCATCCGCAACGCAAGCCTTGTGCCTCATTGCAGCATTTTAACGTTGCGGATGGCAGACGGTCGATTCTACACCGCGGCGGGGCCGTGTTCGCCGGTACGGATGCGGATAACATCCTCGACCGGCTCGACCCAAATCTTGCCGTCTCCAACGGCACCGGTGCGGGCGGCGTTGCAGATGATGTCGACAATGCCATCGACATGTTCATCAGCGCAGATAAGGGTGAACTGCACCTTAGGGATCGTGTTGACAAGCAACTCGTTGCCGCGCACGTATTCCTTCCAGCCATGCTGCGCGCCGCAGCCCTGCACCTGGTTGATAGTCATGCCGCGAACATCAGCAGCAAACAGCGCGTCTTTAAGAACCTCGAGCTTCTCAGCACGAACGATTGCCGTGATCTTCTTCATAGTGAATTCCTCTCTTTAAGAGTTGGTCTGACAGAACGTTTGAAACTGTTAGTCCAGACCACTAAACGAAGGATAGGCGCTCTCGCCGTGCTGACTCGCATCCAGACCCAGGGCCTCGTCGGCCTCGTCCACGCGCAGGCTACCGTGGAACAGCGCCTTGACCACCGCGGCGATCACCAAGTCGAGCACCAGCACAATAACGACCGTCACCACAATGCCCAGAACCTGCGAGACAAGCAGCGACACGTCGCCCATGTAGAACAGGCCGCCCTTACCGGTCCACGAGAGCTCCGGCACGCAGAAAAGGCCCGTGAGCACACCGCCCAAGATGCCGCCGATACCGTGGCAACCGAACGCGTCGAGCGCATCGTCGTAGCCGAACTTGGTCTTAAGATGGCTGATGGCCAGATAGCAGACGGGCGATACGATCAGGCCCATGACCAGTGCCGCCCACGGCTCGACAAAGCCCGCACCCGGCGTAACCACCACAAGGCCCGCAACCAAACCGGTGCTGGCACCCACCAGCGTGGGACGACCGGTGTGCACGCGCTCGACGACAAGCCACGAGACCATGCCCGCCGCGCTGGCCGTCACGGTGTTGAGGATGGCGAGTGCCGCCACGGCGTCGGCCTTAAACTCGCTGCCGCCGTTAAAGCCAAACCAACCAAACCAAAGTAGACCGGCGCCCAGCGCCACAAACGGCACGTTATGCGGACGGTAGCTCACCATGCCAAAGCCGCGACGACGGCCGAGCATTAAGCAGAGAATCAGGCCCGTGAGACCGGACGAAATGTGTACCACGTCGCCGCCGGCAAAGTCGAGCGCGCCGATGATGTCGCCGATAAAGGAACCATCGCCGCCCCAAACCATGTGGGCGAGCGGCGCATAGACCACGAGCAGCCAAATGCCCAGGAAGGCCGTCATGGCACCAAACTTAACGCGGCCTGCCAGACTGCCCGTAACGATAGCGGCGGTGATCATGGCAAACGCCATCTGGAAGGCGATGTTGATGATCTGAGGGTAGACGGCACCATCCGCAGCATTGCCCTCGGCCGCCTGCAGCACCTGGTTGAGCACCGGCAGGCACAGCAGCTGGTCAAAGCCGCCAATAAACGGGCTAGAACCGTCACCACCGTAGGCCAGCGACCAGCCGGCAACAATCCACAGCACACCAACTAGGCCAATAGCGCCAAAGCACATAAGCATGGTGTTGATGACATTTTTGCGCCTGGACAGGCCGCCATAGAAAAACGCCAGGCCCGGTGTCATTAAAAACACGAGCATGGTGCAGATGAGCATAAACGTTGTCGATCCCGTATCGTACATTCGCTCCCCCTTGGTCGCATGAACGTTGTCGGCGCCCATAGTGCGGCCGAGGGGCAACTGGTGTAGACCAGATACGGCGTTGTTAAACGCTGCGTTGTCGAATGGAAACGGTGCCGCAATCTTGGAAACGGCACGGCAACGGGCGCGAAACGAACGGGAAACGTGCGAACGAGAAGGGCGCGCTTGGCTCCGTTCTGGCTAGCGGCGGAACAGCTCGCGGGCTCGGTCGCGGAGGTCGGTAGCTCGGATGACGCCCTCGTAGCGATTGATGCGCAGACGCGGGAAGGCGTTAAAGAAGCGCAGGTCACGACGGCTGAGCGACACACTCGGCACCGGACGGCTCATGCGCTTGCCGGCAAGGCGACGACTGAGCGACGGACGCGGCATGCTCGGCGCGACATCGGCAACGCGGCGGGCAGCGAGCGCCAGGCCGCGAGCACCATCCGAGATAAACGTCGGCATCGAAGCCTTCTCGCGCAGGGCATCGAGCGCCGCGTCGCCCAGCTCGGCCAGCCAAGCGTTAACGGCGCGACCGCGGATATGCGTCTGCGCCACCGAGTCGATCGCCGAATCGGGAATACGTTCGAGCATAGAGTCGGAGGCGTCGGCAAGCGACTCATTGATGCGGTCGGCAAGGTCGGCACGCACACGCTCAAGCTGATCGGACAGGCGGCGCCAGCTGGCCAACGAGCACACCGCATCGACCATCATCGCGACCGCGACGATAAAGGCGGACAGCCGCACAATCAGCACCGGCAGATGGCCAAGCAGCCCCAGCAATGCCGGCTCCACTAAACGGCAAATACACAACGCACCCAAGCCAAACGCGCAGGCCCAGTACAGGCAGATGCGTCCGTGCAGGTTAAACGGCAGATGCGAGTAATCCCAAAACCGGGCACCCGTCGTTTTTTCCAACAGCACGCCCACACTATATTCGATCACGCTGCATACGAGCGCGGCAGCGACAAACTGGCTCGAGGCGTCTGGGATTCCACGCAGCAGCAACCAGCACGCGATGCCGCCCGCACCGTAGATGGGACAACACGGCCCTAGCAAAAAGCCGCTGTTGGCAAAGCGTCCGTGGTTGAGCATGGCGCAGACTGTCGACTCCCATACCCAGCCGCAAAAACCGTAGAAGGCAAACGAGAGTACCAGCGCCGAGAGCGGACAGGCGGCAAGCGTCGCGCCGTCAAATGCCATGTCGATCGCGGTTCCCACCGTCTACCCTCTCCTCTTTTCGTTCGATTCGCTGTTCACGTCATCGCCCGCCCTGTCTTTGCGCGGCAGACGGCCGGCAATCGTCTCGCGCAGCGCGCACCATTTATCCGCCAGGCACACAATCCATGCCTCGCGACACGTCGGCGGCACCGGTACCAGCGGAAACATATGGCGCGCGATGATATTCCGCTCGCGCGACGTCAGCTCAAAATCCTCTTCGGCACGCGCCAGGGCAAAAAACGGATGCCGAAAGCCATGCAGTCGATGGCTTGGGTCGGGATCGTGCCAGTCATAGAGAAAGTAATCGTGCAGCAGGGCCCCGCGCAGCAGCGACAAGCGGTCGACGGAGATACCGACGCGGCCCAGGCGCTCGGCAAAGGACAGACTTGCCCGCGCCACCGAGGTCACATGCGTATACACCGTCACATCGCCATGCTGGATAAACTCGCGCGTCAGGTCCAGACGGCCCGCCTGTGCCAGTTGACGGGCAGCATGGTCTACTTCGCACGCGATTTTCTCGGCACGAACGGTATCGGACATGCGGCCTCCTTCCGGCGGCGCTCGGCGGCAAGCCACAGCCTGCACGCAATGAATAAAATCATCGTGGAACTTATCAGTATGGCATCGGACAAAACGTTTTGCCCCACCAGTTGGCGAATTACCGCGCCGCCGTCACATATCAAACGCCAAAATGTGCGAGACTGTCTTGTGCAATTGTGCCGGCCGAGGGAGTGCCGGCGCACGATTCGCATGGAGTAACCCACAACGATGCTGCTTACGCAAACGACAACGCCCGAGGACGTCAAGGCTCTCGATCGCGCCGAGCTTCCGCTGCTCTGCGGCGAGATCCGCCACGCCATCCTCGAAAGCTCCGCCGCCGTCGGCGGGCACGTTGCCCCCAACCTGGGCGTCGTTGAGCTTACGGTTGCGCTTCATCGCGTGTTTAACTCCCCCACCGACAAAATTGTCTTTGACGTGTCGCACCAGACCTATGCCCACAAGGCGCTGACTGGGCGCGCGTACACTTATATCGACCCGGCACGCTACGGCGAGGCCTCTGGCTTTGCCAATCCCGACGAGTCCGAACACGACCTGTTCGCCATGGGCCACACCTCCACATCGGTGAGCCTGGGCTGCGGCTTGGCGCACGCTCGTGACCTGGCGGGCGATGCGTACAGCGTCATCACCATCATTGGCGACGGTTCGCTTTCGGGCGGTCTGGCGTTTGAGGGCTTTAACAATGCCGCCGAGCTCGACAGCAACCTGATCATCATCGTCAACGATAACGACCAGTCCATTGCCGAGAACCATGGCGGCCTGTATCGCAATCTGGCCGAGCTGCGCGCCAGCAACGGCACCTGTGAGCGCAACGTTTTCCGCGCGATGGGGCTCGACTACCGCTATCTGGACGCCGGTAACGATGTGTTGGCCCTGGTCGACGCGCTGCAGGAACTGCGCAATATCGATCATCCCATCGTGCTGCACGTCTCCACCGCCAAGGGCAAGGGCTTTGAGCCGGCCCAGAGCGACCCCGAGCGCTGGCACCACGTGGGTCCGTTTGACATGGCGACTGGGCGCAAGCTCTGCCCGGGTCATCCGAGCGAGCCTGCGCCGCGCACCTATGCCGACATTACGGGCGAGGCGCTCAGCGCTGCCATCGAGCGCGATCCGCAGGTTGTGGGCATCACGGCTGCCACGCCCTACATCATGGGCTTTACACCCGAGCTTCGCGCCGCGGCAGGCAAGCAGTTTGTTGACGTGGGCATTGCCGAGGAGCACGCCGTGACCTTTGCCACCGCGCTTGCGCGCTCGGGCGCCAAGCCAGTCTTTGGTGTGTACGGCACGTTTTTGCAGCGCGCCTACGACGAGCTGTGGCACGACCTGTGCCTCAACGACGCCCCCGCAACCATCCTGGTATTTGGCGCGTCGATCTTTGGCACCACATCCGAGACGCATCTCTCGTTCTTTGATATTTCCATGCTGGGCGGTCTTCCCAACATGCACTACTTGGCGCCGGCCTGCATGGAGGAATATCTGTCCATGCTGAGCTGGTCGCTCGATCACCGCGAGCATCCTGTGGCGATTCGCGTGCCCGGCATTGGCCTGGTAAGCCGCCCCGACTTGGCGCCTGCCGAGGACGCCGATTACGGTGTCGCGCGCTACAACGTGGTGCGCCAAGGCCGCGACGTGGCCGTGCTCGCGCTCGGCGATTTCTTTGAGCTGGGCGAGCGTGTGGCAAACCGCTTGGCAGCCGAATACGGTATCGAGGCCACGCTCGTCAACCCTCGCTTTGCAACCGAGCTTGACCGCGAGTTCCTCGACAGCCTTGCCGCCGAGCATCGCGTTGTCGTCACCCTCGAGGACGGCATCTTGGACGGCGGTTGGGGTGAACGCGTCGCGTGCTACTTGGCCTGCACGCCCGTGCGCACGCGCACCTTCGGCATCGCCAAGGGCTTCCCCGACCGCTACGACCCCAACGAGCTGCTCGCTCAGAACGGCATGACGGTCGAGAACATGGCCGCCGAGGCCGTAAGGCTACTCAACGAGTAAAAAACCTCCGCAAGGGAAGCACCCCTGCGGAGGTTTTTATTTTCGCGGCGCGATTATCTCAATCCGTAACATCTATGGCCCGAATTCCCGTCTAACTGTTACAGATCGAGACAAACCGTCTTAGTCCCTGACCTTTGTCTCAATCTGTAACAGATAGGGACCTTTTGTCCGTCCAGATGTTACAGATTGAGACATTCGAATTCCCCTAAAGAGAAAATCTCGATCTGTAACAGTTACTCGGCAAAAATGGCTGCAGATGTTACAGATCGAGACAAAACAGCAAGGCATGCCGCTGCATCGGCCAGAACCGCCACAAAGGTGCCTGTCCCTTTTTGGTAGGTAGAATAACCTATAAGACAAGTATGTTTCTGAGTTATTTCGTGTTGACCCATTTGAGCGGGATGGGGTATAACTCTACTCAACCGCTAGGGATTTTATTGAGAAAGGTGTTCTACCATGAGCAAGAACCTCTCCCAGCAGGTCGTTCTCGACCGCCGCGGCTTCGTTGCCGCCAGCTTCGCAACCGTCGCCGGCCTTGGTCTTGCCGGCTGCTCTGACACCAGCGCCGAGGCCGACAAGGGTTCCGCCGGTTCCTCCAAGAGCTCCGAGGATACCGAGGTTTCCGCCACGCTCGACGCCAAGGCATTCGACAAGCTCGTCAACGACGGCCCCAAGGCCGATGACGACGCCATCGCCGCCAGCACCTGGGCTACAGCCGTCAAGGATGCCGGCGTCTTTACGATCGGTGGCGTCCAGACCTCCACGCTCTTCTCCCTCCTCAACGAGAAGGACGGTCAGACCCGCGGCTTCGACGCCGGTATCGCACAGCTCCTGTCCAACTACATTCTGGGCGAGAACAAGGTCGAGATCACCCAGGTGACCTCTGACACGCGTGAGTCCGTCCTGCAGAACGGCCAGGTCGACGCCGTCTTTGCCACCTACACCATCACTGACGATCGCAAGAAGCTCGTCTCCTTTGCCGGTCCCTATTACTACACGCAGCAGGCCATCCTGGTGCTCGCCGACAACGACGACATCAAGAGCGTCGACGACCTGGCCGACAAGAACGTCGCCGTCCAGTCCGGGTCCAACGGCCCTGCCATCCTGGAGGAGCTCGCTCCCAAGGCCAGCCAGCAGGAGTTCAAGACCGACGAGGAGGCCCGCCAGGCACTCCAGCAGGGTCGCGTTGACGCCTACGTCATCGACAACAACATGCAGCAGAGCGCCCTAGTCCGCGAGCCCGGTAAGTATAAGATCGCCGGCAAGCCCTTCGGCAGCAAGGAGCCCTATGGCATCGGCCTGCCGCTCGATTCCGACGGCGTCGCCTTTGTCAACGACTTCCTTAAGAAGATCGAGGACGACGGCACCTGGACCGAGCTGTGGCAGATCTGCATCGGCGACCGCACGGGTGACACCAATGTTCCCGAGCTGCCCGAGATCGGCGCCTAGGCAACGCGCCTAGTAACGGCCGCAACGAAACCATACGGAAACGCACGGTGCGCTTTATTGCGCTAAACTGTTTCCTTACTGAGTTGTCGGGGCTTCCGTACACACGGGAGCCCCTTTCCTTATCGGCGGGAGGTCCGCATGAGTCTCTCCGAGCTCTGGTCGCTCTATGGCCAGAACTATATCGACGCGCTGCTCGCAACCTGGGGCATGACGCTTGAGTCGTTTGCCGTCGCCATGGTGCTGGCCGTCGCCGTCACCGTGATGCGCGTGTCGCCGCTCAAGCCGCTGCGCGTCTTTGGCGACCTGTATGTCCAGGTCTTCCGTAACATCCCCGGCATTGCGTTGCTCATCATCGTCGTCTACGCATTGCCGCCGCTCAAGGTCGTCCTGCCCTACCGCACCTGCGTTATCGTCGCCACGGTGTTGCTGGGCTCGGCCTTTGGCTCCGAGAACTTTATGAGCGGCATCAACACCGTCGGCGTCGGCCAGGTGGAAGCCGCCCGCTCGCTGGGCATGAGCTTCAACCGCATCCTCGCCAAGATTGTGATTCCGCAGGCACTGCGCTCGAGTGTGCTGCCCATGACCAACCTCTTTATCGCCGTCATGCTCACCACCGCGCTCGGCAGTCAGGTGCCGCTTAAACCGCAGGAGCTCACCGGCGTGGTGAGCTATATCAACACGCGCTCGCTCGGCGGCGTCGCCGCGTTCTTTATCTCGGCGCTCGGCTACCTGGGCACGGCCTTTGTGGTGAGCCACATTGGCAACTATATCGATAAGAAGGTGAGGATCCTCCGATGAGCAAGCACTCCTCTCCCGCGCTCACCATGCGCGATGCGCTCTACGAGGCTCCCGGCCCCAAGATGCGCGCCAAGATTCGCATCGGCACCGCCATCTCGCTGGTTGCCGTCGTCGCACTCGTTGCCCTTGTGTTGCAGCGCTTTTATGTGACCGGCCAGCTTTCGGTTCACTATTGGTATTTCTTTACGCACCTCACCACCTGGAAGTTCCTGCTTGCCGGCTTTGAGGGCACCGTTAAGGTCGCACTCACCGCCGGCGCCATCGCGCTGGTGCTCGGCCTTGCCCTTATGCTCGGTCGCACCAGCGACATTAAACCGCTGCAGCTGGTCTGCCGCGTGCTCACCGATTTCTTCCGCGGCGTGCCGAGCCTGCTGTTCATCTACTTCTTCTTTTTGGTGCTGCCCCAGTACAAGATCGCGCTGCCGTCGTTTTGGATGCTCACGCTGCCCGTCGCGCTCGCTGCAGCCGGCGTACTCGCCGAGATCTTCCGCGCCGGCGTCAATGCCGTGCCGCGCGGCCAGGTCGAGGCCGCCCAGGCGCTCGGTCTCTCCAAGGCTAAAATCACCTTTAAAATCGTGCTGCCCCAAGCTATTCGCTTTATCATTCCGTCGTTGATTTCGCAGCTTGTGGTCGTCGTCAAAGACACCACCGTCGCCTACGTGGTGAGCTACCCCGACCTCATGCAAAACGCCCGCGTGCTCATTACCAACTACGACGCGCTCGTGTCGGTCTACCTGGTGATCGCGGTCATCTATATCCTCATCAACGTCGCGATCAACAAGGCCGCTGTCTACGTCTCGCACAAGACCGGCGCGACCATCATCCGCTAACGCTTTACCATTTCGAGTCATAAGGAGCCGAGCACCATGGCACAGAGCACCTCATTCACCGGCAATCAGCCGCTGATCGAGCTCAGGCACGTCGATAAGCACTACGGCGATCTGCACGTCCTCAACGACATCAATCTCTCGGTCGACCGCGGCGAGGTCGTCGTCGTGATCGGCCCCTCGGGCTCGGGCAAGTCGACCATGTGCCGCACCATCAATCGCCTGGAAACCATCGACTCGGGCGAGATCCTCATCGAGGGCGAGCCCTTGCCGCAGGAAGGCAGAGACCTTGCCCGCATGCGCGCCGAGTTGGGCATGGTGTTTCAGCAGTTCAACCTGTTCGCACATATGACGGTGCTGCAGAACGTCATGCTGGGACCGGTCGATGTGCTGGGCGTCTCCAAGGAGGAGGCTCGTGAGCGCGCCATGGATCTGTTGAGCCGCGTGGGCGTTGCCGAACAGGCCGATAAGGTGCCCGCACAGCTTTCGGGCGGCCAGCAGCAGCGCGTGGCCATCGCCCGTTCTCTTGCCATGCAGCCCAAGGCCATGCTCTTCGATGAGCCCACGAGTGCCCTTGACCCCGAGATGATCAACGAGGTGCTCGAGGTCATGGTCCGCCTGGCCCAGCAGGGCATGACGATGATCGTCATTACGCACGAGATGAACTTCGCCCGCCGCGTTGCCGACCGCGTCGTGTTTATGGCCGACGGCCAGATCGTGGAAACCGGCACACCCGACGAGTTCTTCGACCATCCCCAGACCAAGCGCGCCCAAGACTTCCTCAACTCCATCAAGGGCCACTAGCCCAATTGCCACGCGGGGCAAATTCATCAACAGCGTTTGCCCCGCGCCGCCCCTGCGCCATGTCCACCCGGATTCGAAAGCCACGCCCATGATTGGAACCCGCACTTCATCGTCCTTTACCCCGCATGTCGACGTCGCCCCCGCCGACCGCCCGCTCATCCTCGTCGCGCCGCGCTGGGAAGAAGCAAAGCCGTTTTTAAGCGAGACGCTCTCCCCCAACGAGGAAATCGCCAGTGTCTTTGTCGATGCTATCCTTGCCGCCGGCGGCCTGCCGTTGCAGATGTCCATCACCGAGGACATTGAGGTTATCCGTCATTACGTCGATATCGCCGACGGCATCGCCATTCCCGGCGGCCCCGATGTCAATCCCAAACGCTGGGGCGACGAGCGTCCTTACGATCCCACGCTGTGCTGCGAGATTCGCGACCGTTTTGAGTTTAAGCTGGTTAACGAGGTGCTTCGCGCCAAGAAGCCGCTCTTTACCACCTGCCGCGGCACGCAGCTGCTCAATGTCGCCACCGGCGGCACCCTGTGCATGGACGTGCCGAGCCTGGGCGCGCGCGAGGGCCGCACGCAGTGGCGCCATACCCACGTGCTCAACGACCCCGTGCACCCGGTCGAAGTCGTGCCGGGCTCGCTGCTGGAGCGCGCGGTTGGCGGGCACAGGCTGATCCAGACCAACTCCGCACATCATTGCTGCGTCGACCGCCTGGGCAAGAGCACGCGCCTGGTTGCCAAGGCAACCGATGGCGTACCCGAGTGCATCGAGGTCGAGGGCCAGCCGTTCTGCCTGGGCGTGCAATGGCACCCCGAGTACACCTGGCAAACGCTCGAGACCGACTTTAACCTGTGGAAGTCGTTTGTCGAGGCAGCGGCAAAGGTTAAGCGAGCCCGCTAGCTCGCGAACCACACAACAGATAAGGGCGCCCCGCCGGCCGCATGGTACGGCGGGGCGCCCTTTTGTGACTACATCAGCAGACTTGGGACAACCCAAGGCTCGCAAGCTCTTATTCAGCCACCTCGCGCAGGGCCGACATCGTAGCCGCATATTGCTGCTGCAGCGCATGCATTCCCTCGCGAGCGCCGTCAACGGCATCGGCGCCGCGCAGCGCTTCCGTCACCACGACCGCCGGCTCGTACAGATTGTTGAATCCCAGGTTCTGGCTCACGCCCTTGAGCGTGTGCGCTGCCATAAACGCACTCTTGGCGTCTCCTGCCGCCATGGCAGCCTCCAGCTTGTCCATGCTCTCGTCATCCAAAAACTTGAGGGCAAAGCGGGCAAGCATTTCCTCGCCCATCAGCCGAGCGCACGCATCGTCATAATTAGCGCCGATCTTCTCATACGCCTCACGCATGGAAATCATGGATTAAAAACTCCTTTGGTCAAACTAAATCGTGGGAAACGCGACAACGTCGGCGGGGCGTGCCAACGTCTCGGCAATTTGGTCTTGCACCTCGAGCAGGCAGTCGAGCAACAGCGGGTTAAAGGTGCCGCACTTACCGTCCAGGATCATCTGGATCGCCTCCTTGTGCGGGATAGCATCCTTGTACACACGCACGCTCGTCAGTGCATCGTACACGTCAGCCACCGAAACCACCTGCGCGGCAATGGGAATTTCGTCGCCCTTAAGGCCATCGGGATAACCCTTGCCGTCCCAGCGCTCGTGATGCCAACGCGCAATCTGGTACGCATATTCCATAAGCGCATTGCCGGCGTGATGGCTACCCAGCTCAAGCAGCATGTCGGCGCCGATCGTGGTATGCGTCTTCATAATCTCGAACTCCTCGGACGTAAGGCGTCCGGGCTTGTTGAGAATCGCATCGTCAATCGACATCTTGCCGATATCGTGCAGCGCCGAAGCCAGAGCGATCGTGGAGCGTTCCTCATTGTCGAGGGAGACCGTGCCGCTACGCTGGACCAGATAGCCAAGCAGCAGCTCGGTCAGCTTTTCGATGTTCGTAACGTGCCTACCGCTCTCGCCGTTGCGAAGCTCCATGACGCCGGCCATGATGTCGATGAGCATGCGACTGTTCTTGACGCGCTCGTTGTACTGTTGGGACAGCAGGTTCGTCAGGCGGCGCTGTTTGGCGTACAGGCGGATGGTGTTGCTTACGCGGCGGCGCACGACACGGGAGTCAAACGGGCGGTTGATATAGTCCGAGGCGCCCAGCTCGTACGCGCGCAGAACCATATCATCGGAATCTTCGCTCGAAATCATGATGACAGGCAGATTGTCGATACCCGTTCGGCGCGACAGATCGGCCAGCACCTCAAAGCCGCTTATGCCCGGCATGACAATGTCCAGCATCACGAGCGACAACTCATCGCCATAGCGGTCGACCATGTCGAGCGCTATACGACCGTTATCGGCCTCGAGGATGCAATACTCGTCCTTGAGCATCTCGCTGAGAATGGCTCGGTTCATCTCGGAGTCATCGATAATAAGCACCAAGGGCTTTTCGCTTTGGAAGGCCTCGATGGAATCGGCATCGGTCACGACCGTACCGGCTTTTGCCTTAGCGCGGCTCAATAACTGGGCAGCGCGGCCAACGCCCTCATCGACCGTCTCGCCATGAATGCGAACGCCACCAACACATGCCGTCAAGCTCACGTACTCATGGCCCGGAATAATCGTGGAATGAACGGCATCGGACACCTGATGCAGGCGACGGGTGAAGTCATCGGAGGGAATATTGGGCATGACAACCACAAACTTGTCGCAGCCATAGCGCACAAGCTCGTCAGTCGAACGAATTCCGCTGCGTATGGCTGTCGCCACAGCACCGAGCGCAAGGTCGCCGGCATGACGGCCACACGTATCGTTGAAGGCCCTAAAATCATCAACGTCGATCATCGCAACGCCGGCATTCATGCGGGCGCTGCGAAGCTTTTCCTCGTAATATCGGCGATTGCGCACGCTCGTCAGCACGTCGGTGTAGACAAGGTCCTCTTCCGCGGCCTCTTGCTCATCAATCGGACGCACCATCAGCAAGACGTGAGGCTCGCCCTCGACCTTCAGAGGGCGTAGACGGGCGCGGTACTCAGTGCCATCATTGAGCAGTTGCTCCGACACCTCATCGGAGTCTGCCAAAGCCTCAAGACTCGACTGACGCAGACAAGGGCAGCGATCGCCGGCGAGCAAGCAGTTAGGCTCGCTCTTAATCTGATCGGCCGACAGCAAACGCACCACGGGGTAGGTCTTCGCGACACGGGCGACCTCAGCGGCAGCCTCCTCGTCGGTTAGATTGACCTCGTGATTATTGAGCATATGGGCCCTTTCGATAGTTTCGCATGGTAGCGGTGGGTTCCAAATGCTACAAGGGTAACACCTTGTCGATGCAGGTAAGTACGTGAATGCTGTTACATTTTTATGAGTTGGCAGGCGGCGCGATTGAAGTCGCAGACGTGAGGTTTTGAGCACATTTGTTAACACGGCCGAAACGTTTGCGGGTGAAGCCTGCTTTGGCCATTGCGGGTGTTAGAGCCCCAGGATGCCACGGACAGCCCGGGCAGCCGCTGCCGGGCGATCGCGCAGACCGTTATGCGCGCCCGGGATCGTCACGAGAGGGCAATCGAGATATTCGGCAGCCGCTCGCGTGCCAGCCTCGCGGGGCGTGCCAATCGAGAGCTCGCCCAGGAGCACGGCGGCCACCGTTTTTGACGCGCGAACGCTATTCCAATCGGGAACGCAGGTCATAGTAATCCCGTATTCGTTCGCCATGAAACTGCGGCCGTTGCGCAGGGCATGCTTGGCTTCTGCCTCGGTTAACTTGGGGGCCTCAGGGTCCGAATCGCCGATGGCGCCCAGGAAGGCCCGTAATGCCCTGGAGACCTTTCCCGCGGCGATCATCTCGAGCAAAACTGGGGCCGCGCCCAGGCCGGCACCATCATCCGTCACGGCGGGTTCATGCAGAATCGCACGCGAGATTATGGCGGGGTTTGCACGGAGAAGCTCCAGGGTCACCAGCGTACCGGCACTGTGCGCGAGCACGTTTGCCGGAGCGCCGATATGCTCAATAACGGCCTGCAGGTCGGCGGCCTGGGCGGCGAGGTCGTAGCGTCCGTCTGCAGCGTCGCCGCTCTCGCCGCAACCGCGGCGATCGTAGGCAATGACGCGGTAGTCACAGGCGAGCTCGCGGGCGATGGCGTCAAAGAAGACGCCGTCGACACAAGCGCCGTGCACGCACACCAAGGCAGGAGTATCAGGCGACACATCTGGGCCGGCATATTCGCGACAGGCAATCGTGGTGCCCGCATTCTCGACCGTAAAATCCATGTTGTGCCCCCATCATCAATGCTCATCCAGTTGCACGTCAGTGCGGTTGGATGGACCCGCATTGCCTTACGCCTTGTTAACAGATTAACTGTACCCGACCCGAGGCTTTTCATGGCACGGCATCATGAGCGACGTGAAAAAACGAAACTTGTAAAGCAAGAGCCCACACCTTGCTTTGGAGCCGATGCTATGCTTAGGCACAATTGTCTTGAGGAGCATATGCCTATGTCTACGTTTTTGAATGCCAGCCCCATCTTTGGGCCCGTTCGCAGCCGTCGCCTTGGCCTCTCGCTCGGCGTCAACATGATGCCGGCCAGCGGCAAAATCTGCACGTTCGACTGCATTTACTGCGAAAACGGCCTCAACGCCGAGCGCCCCTGTCATGAGCCGTACAACACGGCTGCCGTGGTACTCGACGCGCTCGAGGCAAAGCTGCGCGAGATGGCAGCCGAGGGCGAGCTCCCCGATGTGATCACCTTCGCAGGCAACGGCGAGCCCACCGCCGCACCGGAGTTTCCGCAGGCCATCGCCGGCGCCGTCGCGCTGCGCGACGAGCTTGCCCCAAACTCCAAGATCGCCGTGCTCTCCAACGGCACGCGCGCCGACCGCCCCGAAGTGCACGACGCGCTCATGATGGTCGACGACAACATCCTCAAGCTCGATATCGTCGACCCGGCGTTTATCCAGCTGCTCGACCAGCCCGTTGGCGCCTACGACGTCGAGCACCAGATCGAGACGTTCGCAAGCTTTGACGGTCACGTTATTATCCAGACGATCTTTTTGACCGGCGAGTATCAGGGCAAGCCCATCGACAACACCGGCGAGGAGTACGTTGCCCCCTGGCTCGCGGCGCTTGAGCGCATTCGCCCACAAGAAGCGACCATCTACACGGTGGCGCGCGAGACGCCGGTCGCCGGCCTTGCCAAAGCTGCGCCCGAGGTGCTCGACGCCATTGCCGCGCGCGTACGCGCCCTCGGCATCCCCTGCCAGGTGAGCTACTAGCAAAACCACACAGCAGCCAGCGCCCGCCATCCCACTCCATCAGTTGCGGTGATATAGTTCCTGTTTGTGCTGTTAAACCGCTTAAATCGGAACTATATCACCGCAACTTTTATGGACGCGTGGGTGGGCTATACTAGCTGCGAATGAAAGGAAGTTAGCCATGTTTGACAACGGACCCGTGCCCGGCCGCAACGATGCTTGCTGGTGCGGCAGCGGCAAAAAATATAAGAAATGCCATAGCGCCTTTGACGAGCGCCTCGAGCGCCTGTGGGAAGAGGGCTGGGAGGTTCTGCCCCGCACGCTCTACAAGACACCCGCCGATATCGAGGGTATCAAGCGTTCGGCCGCCATCAACGTGGGCGTGCTCGACTACGTAGGCGAGCACATCGCCGCGGGCATGACCACCAACCAGATCGACCAGATGATCTACGACTACACCATCGAACACGGTGGCACGCCGGCTGACCTCAACTATGAGGGCTACCCCAAGAGCGTGTGCACCTCGATCAACGACGTGGTCTGTCACGGCATCCCCTGCGATACGGACGTGCTGCACGAGGGCGACATCATCAACGTCGATTGTTCCACGATCTTGGACGGCTACTTTAGCGATTCGAGCCGCATGTTCTGCATCGGCAAGGTCTCTGCCGAGCGCCAGCGTCTGGTCGACGTCACTCGCGCCAGCGTGGAAGCGGGTCTAGCCGCCGTCAAGCCATGGCTACCGCTGTCCGTGATGGCCGAGGCCGTGCAAAAGACGGTCGAGGACGCCGGTTTTAGCGTGGTGCGCGAGTACGGCGGACACGGCATTGGCAAGGAGTTCCACGAGGACCCGTTTGTAGGCTTTACCACCGAGGCGCCCGATGTGGACACCATCATGGCTCCGGGCATGGTCTTTACCATCGAGCCCATGGTCAATGCCGGAGCGCCCGACATCAAGATTAGCAAGGGCGACGGCTGGTGTGTGCGCACCAAGGACGGCAGCGATTCGGCCCAGTGCGAGGTACAGCTCGTAGTGACCGAGGACGGCTACGAGCTGCTGAGCTGGTAGCCGCGGATGCGCCGGGCTTCACGATGGATATGTTAACCATCGCGAAGCCCGGCGTTTGTATAGCGTTTTGCCTGATAAAACCTGCCAAAATAAACCTGTCCCTTTTTGGTAGGTTGAGCGGAGAGGACTGTTTGTGAACATCCTGGTTTTGCTGCCCGTCAACGATCGTCACCGTGCGATCCTTGAGTCGAGCGCTCCGGGCGAGAACTTTATCTATACGAGCGCCGACGCCATCACGCATGAACAAGTCGCCAACGCCGACGTGATCTTGGGCAACATAGACCCTGCCCTGCTTACCGCATGCGAGCATCTCCAGCTGTTGCAGCTGCAGACCGCGGGCTATGACGACTACCTTGCTGCCGGCACCGTGCCGGCTGACGCCAAGCTGTCTTGCTCGATCGGCGCCTACGGTCAGGCCGTGAGCGAGCACATGTTTGCCATGGTCCTTTCCATGATGAAGCGCCTGCCCGGCTACCAGGACCTGCAGCGTGAGCATCGCTGGGAGGACTTGGGGCCGGTCACCTCGCTCAAAAATGCCAACGTGCTGGTGCTGGGCGCGGGCGATATCGGCGGCCACTTTGCCACGCTCTGCCGCAGCATGGGCGCACACGTCCGCGGCATCAAGCGCCATCCACTCGTCTACCCCATTGTGTTTGAGGACATGGACGGCATGGATGCCCTGCCCGAGCGCCTGGCCGAGGCTGACATCGTCGCATCCTTTATGCCCAGCACACCCGAGACCCGCGGCCTGGCGAACGCCGAGTTCTTCGCCGCGATGAAGCCGGGCGCCTTCTTTGCCAACGGCGGCCGCGGCGACCTTGTGGTCGCCGACGACTTGGTTGCCGCCCTGGAGTCGGGCCATCTCGCCGGCGCCGCGGTCGACGTCACCGACCCCGAGCCGCTGTCTGAGACAAGCCCACTGTGGGATGCACCCAACATGCTCATCACGCCGCACGTCTCAGGTTGGTTCCACCTGGCAGCCACGCTCAACAATGTGGTCGACATCGCCGCGGAGAACCTGCGTCACCTGCAAGCCGGCGAGACCCTGCGTTGCTGGATCGAACACTGATTGTTCCGGCGTTTTACCAAACGCCGGAACCCCTCGACGCTGCGAGCCCGCCGTTTGAGCCAATCTACCGTTCAATTTCAAAGGCGCGACCAGAAGGTCAGCGCCTTTTCATTTCACGGCACCTTGGCTCAAACGGCGGGCTCTCGCTGGCGTGCGCTCTACCTGCGGCGTTTCGCTGGCGTCGGCTTCATCTGCAAGCCTTAGCAGTTCCGTCTTGCCGTTGGCGTTGTGGCATTTGCCCAGATAAAACCTGCCAAAATAAACCTGTCCCTTTTTGGTAGGTTTGGTGCAATGGGGTCAGGTTGGCTTGCGCCATACCGGTAGTTCTGTCTGCGACACTCTCGCCAAAGTGATATCAAACATACATCTAGCGTTTTCGACACTTCGCTTATTAGAGCCAGTCCGTCTCCTCGTCATAGCGGTCCGAATAGGCGTTACGCTTGAGTTCTTCAGCACTCGTTGGTCGCGCCTTGGACACGTCGACCCCTGACTCATGGCAAGCGGCGACGAACAGCTGTAAAACCCCGATCAATAAGCTGAGCCCCACGCTCGGCCTTCATTTCTTCGGCTCGCATTTAGAGCTCCACGCTTTCGGCGCCGTTGATGGTTAGGTTTCGCTCGTAGAAGGCGGTGAGGGCGCGGATGGCGTACATCACGTCGCGTACGCCGCCGGTCTCGTAGCTCGAGTGCATGGCAAGCTGCGGCAGGCCCACGTCCACGGCGTGCATGCTCGCCTGCATATTGGACAGATTGCCCAGGGTAGAACCGCCCGCCATATCGCTCTTGTTGGCAAAGGCCTGCGTGGGTACGTCGGCGTCATCGCAGATGGCCTGGAACACCGCGCGGCTAAAGGCATCGGTGCAGTAGTGCTGGTTGGCGGCCTCCTTGATGACGATGCCGCCGTTGAGCACAACCTGGTTGCGGGCGTCGCACTTCTCGGCGTGGTTGGGGTGCACGGTATGCGCGTTGTCGCAGCTCACGAGCATCGAGGCGGCAAGCGCACGGTGGTACGACTCGTCGTCGAAGCCCAGCGACCCGTTGATGCGGCGCAGCGCGTCGGCCAAGAACGTCGACATGGCGCCCTGCTTGGTCTCGGAGCCAACCTCCTCGTTATCAAAGCAGCAGAAGACCGAAACGTCGTGCGCGTTCTCGGCACCCAAAAATGCCTGCAGCGAGGTGTAGGCGCAAGCCAGGTCGTCAAGTTTGGGCGTCGAGATAAACTCGTCGGCCCAGCCCCAAATACGCGCATCCTGTCGGTTGACGAGGAACAGGTCGCGGCCCAGAATCTGCTCGGGCTCAACATCCAGTTCGTCAGCGATCAGGGCATCGAAGTCACCCTGTTTAAGCTCGCCGGCGCTGATGAGCGGGCACAGGTCGACGGCTCGGTTGGGAGCAAAGCCCTCGTTAACGCCGCGGTTCATGTGGATGGCAAGGCTCGGAATGATGGCGACCTCGCGCTCGGTGGCAAGCAAGCGGCTCTCGATACGGTCGCCCTCGCGCACCAGCACGCGGCCCGCAAGCGCCAGCGGACGGTCGAACCAGGTGTAGTCGATCATGCCGCCGTAGGCCTCGGTGTTCAGGCGCAGCGTCTCGCCCGCGCCGTCGAGCTCGGGCACGGCCTTGACCTTAAACGTCGGCGAGTCGCTGTGCGACGCCGTCAGCTGAAAATGGTAGTCGCCGGCAACGCCGTCCTCGCCCCACGTCGCGGCCAAGTCCTCGCCCACCTTAAAGGCAATAACACTCGAGGTGTTGCGCTGCGTGTAATAGCGCCCACCCGGTTCGATATCCCACGCCGCGTTCTCGGGCAGGTAGGTAAAGCCCGCCTCGTCGAGCTCGGCCATAATGGTCGCCGCCGTATGGAACATGCTGGGGCATGCCTCGATAAAGTCGATGAGGTCGTTTGCGGCCTCGATATCGTCTGCCGTCACATGCGCGCGCTCGGGCGTTTCCTGATCCGTCATGCTCTCCCCTTTCGCTGGGTTGATGGTCCCCTCCAGCATACCCCGCCGCGCCAGTGCCGTGCCTTTCATTCCATGTTTAATCCCGCGCCGCTCGCCAAGTTGAGCCATCATGCCCGCACTCCTTTTGCGACAATTACGCTAACAGGACGAAAGGAGCCGTCATGAAGCCACGTAACATTGCCATCGCCTGCGGTGTCGCGGGAGTCGCCGTCGGCCTTGCCGCTGCCACCGGCACCGTTTGTCACAAACAAATCAAGTCCGCCGCGTCACTCAAACGCTTGACCGGCTACACGGATGGCTATGACCTGTACGCAATCGACATTGCCTACGACTACGATCTTGATCGCATCATTGCCGCTGGCGTGCGCGACGACCAGGCCTACATCGATGCCGTGGTGGCGCAGGTGCTGCCCGGTGTGCCGGCACATGTCCAGGCGCCCCAGTTTGCCTGCAGCGCTTTTGTCGCCGTAGATGCCGAAGGCCGCGTGCGCACCGGTCGCAATTACGACTTTAAGGACGACACCTCGGCGCTGCTGGTGCGCAATCACCCACGCGGCGGTTATGCCTCCATCGGGTTTGCTGCTCTTAACAACCTGGGCGATAACACTCCGCTTGACTCCGTCGGCGGACGCGCTGCGGCGTTGATGGGCCCGTTTGCCCAGCTCGACGGTGTTAACGAATGTGGCGTGTCCATTGCCGTGCTCACCCTGGATTCCAAACCCTGTGACCAGGACACGCAACGCCCCGTCATCAATACCTCGCTCGCCATCCGTCTGGTGCTCGACCGTGCCGCCACCACGCAAGAGGCCGTCAACCTGCTTTCTGCCTACGACATGCACGCCATGGCCGGACGCGACTACCACTTCTTTATCAACGACGCCGCCGGTGACGCGCGGGTGGTGGAGTGGGATCCGCGCGATCCCGACCGTGCATGCAAGGCGACGCCCGTACGCCAGGTCACGAACTTCTACGCCTGCTATGGTGACGAGGTGCTCCCCAACCAAAAGAATGGCGAGCTGGGCCATGGCAAGGAACGCGCCGTCGCAATCGCCGGTGTCCTTGACGCCCGTGCCGGCGCCCAAGACGAGGCAGTCGCTTGGAAGGCCCTACGCGCTGCGGCGCAAGAGCCCAATCCGGAAGACATCACCAGCAACACGCAGTGGTCGGTCGTCTTTGACAACACCGAGCCCGCTGCCGCCGTCACGCTGCGCCGCCACTGGGGCGACGTCGACGCCTTCACGCCGTAAGGAGCCAGGCCCGTCGACCTTACGCTCACCTGACGTTGCTTACATTTCTATACGCTTGAGCTAACACGTTTTACCCCCGTATCAACAGTGTGCGGGGGTAAACTTATGCGCATGTTATAACTTGCCCGGAAGGATTCATCATGCTCAGGATCGGTCTTCTTACCAGTGGCGGCGACTGCCAAGCGCTCAACGCCACCATGCGCGGCATCGTCAAAACGCTTATGACCAATAGCGAAGAGCCTATCGAGATCTATGGTTTTGAGGACGGCTACCAGGGCCTTATCTACAGCAGGTTCCGTGTCATGACGCCCGCCGATTTTAGCGGCATCCTCACCCGTGGCGGCACCATCCTGGGCACGAGCCGCACGCCGTTCAAGCGCCTCGACATCCCCGAGGCCGACGGCGTCGAGAAGGTGCCCGCAATGGTCCACACCTATCATAAGCTGCAGCTCGACTGCCTGTTTATGCTGGGCGGCAACGGCTCCACCAAGACCGCCAACCGCCTGCGCGAAGAGGGCCTCAACGTTATCGCCCTGCCCAAGACCATCGATAACGACACCTGGGGCACCGAGTTGACGTTTGGCTTTACGAGCGCCATCGACGTCGCCACCAAGTGCATCGACGACATCCACACCACTGCCTCGAGTCACGGCCGCGTGTTTGTCATCGAGATCATGGGCCACAAGGTTGGCTGGATTCCGCTGTACGCCGGTGTCGCGGGCGGTGCGGACGTCATCCTGATTCCCGAGATCCCCTACGACATGGATAACGTCATCAAGACCATCGAGCATCGCATGGAGACCGGCAGCCGCTTTACCATCGTGGCCGTCGCCGAGGGCGCTATCTCCAAGGAGGACGCGGCGCTGTCCAAAAAGGAGTACAAGAAAAAGCTCGCTGAGCGCACGAGCCCGTCGATTGTCTACGACATCGCCAAGGAGATCGAGGCCAAGACTGGTCGCGAGACCCGCGTCGCCATCCCCGGTCACACGCAGCGCGGCGGTCAGCCCGACGCCCAGGACCGCATCTTTGCGACCCAGTGCGGCGTCGAGGCCGCGCTTGGCTGCCTGCGCGGCGAGTTTGGCTACATGATTGCCCTGCGCGACGGCAAGATGTGCCACATGCCGCTCGAGGATGTCGCCGGCAAGCTCAAGTATGTCGACCCCCAGAGCGATCTGGTGCGCGAGGCCAAGGCGCTGGGCATCAGCTTCGGCGACGAATAGCCTCGGCCGAAACTGCTCTCATCGGAGACCCCAGGGCTTACATCCCAAATCGTCCTCGGACATGTCAGGACCCCGCCGTGCGCTTCGCGCGGCGGGGTCCTTCCGTCCTGCGGAAAGATTTGGGATGTAAGCCCTGAGGCCTCCTGCGGTAACTAGGGAGGCCGAGGCTATTCGTCTTCTTGCTGCGGGTGCGTGGGCTGAGATTTTGGGATGTTGCAGGCTCTTAGCTGAGAGTAGCACTGACATTTGTCCTGAAATGGCTGGTCGTTAGGGGTTGCTACCGGTAGTTGCGGTAGGGTTGGGGCAGATTCTAACTAGAAATGGTGGTCGCTACCGGTTGTTCTCGGCATACTCGGCTCATTCGATTACGGTCACCACATGAAAGGAACTGCTATGGATCTTGCGATGGCACAGCGGCTCGTTGATCGCCGCAAGGCTGCCGGGCTTTCTCAGGAGGCGCTTGCCGCCCAGCTGGGCGTGAGTCGTCAGGCTGTCAGTAAATGGGAGCGCAGCGAATCCTCGCCCGATACCGATAACCTTATTGCGCTCGCCGCGCTGTATGGCGTGTCGCTGGATGAGCTGCTGTATGGGGAGGCGGCCAACGATGCCGACGACCTGAAGGACGGTAGCGCCGACACCGAGACGGCGGATGTGGCTGACGAGGCTGAGGGTTCTGCCGAGCACGCCGATTGCGGCAACAAACCACTTGTCGATATTTCCCTCGCGCGCGGTATCCACGTCATTGATCCCAATAAAGGCGAGGAAGTCCATGTTGGTTGGAGCGGCATCCATGTGACCAACGAGCGCAAAGGCGAAGAGGTACATGTGGGGCCGGGCGGCGTGCATATCGATACGCTTGAGGACGATGGGCATAGCGTACGCACCAATGACGACGGCACCGTCACCATCGACGGCGAGACGTTTTCCAGCTGGAAGGAAGCACACGACAAGCTCGACCATCATGGCAAGCATTTCCACACCAAGGTCGGACGTGCATGGAACAAATTCCTCTTTCCCGCAGTGGTTGCCCTCGCCTATCTGGCGCTTGGCATCATCTGCGGCGCATGGGCTACGGGGCTCTTCCTCGTCTTTTTGATTCCCGTCTATTACGCGCTTGGCGACTTTATCGACCAACGCCACTTATCTAAGCTGATCGATGTCGTCTATTCAGTCAGTGCCGAGGCATGGTTCCTCTACATGTGGCTCTGCCTGGAGCAACCCCATCCCGCCTGGGTAATACTCATCACCATCCCGGTCGTAAAAGCACTCATGCGTTGGTGCCGTAAACAATGGAAGCATCGCAAACAATAGATGCGGCGTTCGCCCAGATAAAACCTGTCAAAATAAACCTGTCCCTTTTTGGCAGGTTACTCGGCGCTTTTGAGGGCGCCGACCATGTCGATCTTGTTGAGGGTACGATTGGTGGCGAGGTTGACGATAAACGTAAAGCCAAAGGAAAGCACCACGGCGAGCACGTAGCTTAGCGGCTCGACTTCGACGTCAAAGTACAGCGACGGCATCTGCAAAATGTACGTAAAACTCTCGGCCAGCAAGCCGCCCAGTGGCACGCCCAGCGCGGCGCCAATTGCCGTGAGGATCAACGTCTCCTTGTTGACGTAATGGTGCACCTCGCCACGGCGGAAGCCCAACACCTTGATGGTCGCCAGCTCGCGCTCGCGCTCGGAGATATTCGTGTTGGACAGCGTAAACACCACCACAAACGACAGGCACGCCGCCATAAAGGTCACAAGCACCACGACCGAATTGATAATCGTAAAGTTTGCCTCATAGTTTTCCCAATGCTCGGCGGTACTCGACAGCGTAATCCAACCATCGCTCTTAAGACGGTTGGTAAACGCAATCTGATCGGCCGACGAACCCTTAAGCAGCGCAAGGATGCCGTTGAGGCGCGCGCTTCGACCGAACGCGCGCTCGTAGGTGCTCTGCGTCATATAGAGCGTGTTGCCCAGATAGTTGAGCGAAATGTCGCTGACTTTGACCTTGGCAACATTGAGCGACGAATCCTGGACGTGAGCCGTGTCACCCGGCTTGATCCCCAGCACCAGCTGAGAGCTCTTGCTCAAATACACATCCCCGTCACGCAGGGCGAGTGGTTCTTTGGACTCGTCCTCGAGACACACGTAGTCGTCCAGGTCGCTCGTGCGGTCATCGGGCACCACGATCAGTTGCACGGTCTCGCTCTTGCCGCCAAATGTAAAGGTAACGTTGTCGGTCATAATCGGCAACGTCGCAGTCACGGTCACGTCGGAATCCTTGGCTGCGCTGCGCTCATCCAATGCCGCGCACGTCTTCGAAAAATCGTCGGGATTGGCGACCGCCAGGAGGTCATAGCGCGTGATATGCCCGTACTGCTTGGGCGAAAGCGCCACCGACGTGTCACGGATGCCCATACCGCAGATCACGAGCGCTGTGCAGCCGGCAATTCCGAAGATGGTCATAAAGGCGCGCTTTTTATAGCGGAATAGGTTGCGTGCAGCGACCTTGTTCAAAAAGCCCATACGGTGCCAGATAAAGCCGATGCGCTCGAGCAAGATGCGCGAGCCGGCGCGCGGAGCCTTGGGGCGCATGAGCGAGGCTGGGGTCTCGGCCATCTCGTGGCGGCAGGCGATAATCGTGGCGCCCACCACGCCCACGGCAAACAGCGCCACCGAGACGATTGAGGACACAATGTCGTACGAAAGCAGCATCTGGGGCAGCGAGTACATGTCGTCGAACACCGTAAACAGGAACAGCGGCAGGCCCACAAATCCGATGACGTTGCCCAGCACGCCACCGATCAGGCACGCCCACAGCGCATAGTCCACGTATTTGGACAGGATGCGCCCGCGTGAATAGCCGAGTGCCTTGTACAGACCGATGAGTGTGCGCTCCTCCTCGACCATGCGCGTGGCAGTGGTAAGGCTAATGAGCACAGCGACGATAAAGAAGATAAACGGGAAGACCGTGGCGATGGCCTCGATCGAGGAGCTGTCGCTCTCGACGCTCGAGTAGCTCGCGATGTTGCCACGGTCCTGGATGTACCAGGTGCATTCGCCAAGGTCGGAAATCTCGGCGCGGGCATCGGCGAATTGCTGGTCGGCGGCGGCGCGGCGCTGGTCCAAATCGGCCTGAGCCTGGGCGCGCTCCTCGCTGCCCTCGGCCATACGGTTGATGTTGTCCTGTTCAATCCCAAAGACCATGTTCGCTTGACGCTCGGCCGCGTCCAAGCTCGCCGGCGTATCGGCCGTCAGTTCCTGGGCACGCGCTTTTTCGCGCTCGTCACGAATCTTCTCGATATTGCCCTTGACCTCGTTAATCCTTGCCGTATAGGCATCGGAATAGGAGTTGAGGTCCTTGGCTCCCTCGACGATCACGTGGATCGCGGAATAGGACGACGACGTCGCGGCATCCTCACTCACGTAGAACTTGTAGTCCGCGGCCGAGGCGGCACGGAAGGCGTTGACTGTCGAGTCGGAGCTCACATCAGTGGGATCGAGGACCTCAGCCGTAATGGTGTAGTCCCCATCGGCAAACTGGTCCTTGGCGCTTTGGTTCGACGAGCTCGCGTCATTGGCGGCAAAACTCACCGTATCGCCGATTTTCTTGCCCGAAGCCTTCAAAAAACGTGAGGTCACTGCCACTTCGCCCGAAGTCTCGGGCAGCTCGCCGCGTACTAGCACCGGTTGGTCAATATTCTCTTTGGAGAGGCTCTGTACGACGACACGCTCGCGCGTCGTACCCACGGCGGTATAGGCGGTCTCGGTATAGATGCCCTCGGCCGTCTCGACGCCGTCGACCTCCTGAATGGCCGCAAGATCGTCATCGGTCAGACCATAGGTCGACTGCACGTTGATGTCATAAACATTCTGCTGGTCAAAATAGGCATCGACCGAATCGCACAGATCCTCGCAACCCGCCTTGAGGCCGCACATCACGCTCACGCCGAGCGCCGTGATTACGACGATGGATAAGAAGCGCTTAAGACTGCCTCGGATTGTGCGGTAGATGCCACGGCGAAAAACCATCGGCACCATATCGTTTGAGCTTTGGGCAGTGCGGTAGGTCGTAAAATCCTGCTCGCGCTCCGTGTTCTGCGCATCGCGGCGTTGGCTGTTGTGGCGGTCCTGGTCCATGGGCGCTACCACTCGATTGTCTCGATAGACACGGGATTTTGCTGGACCGTCTCGCTCTCCACGCGGCCGCTCTTAAAGCGGATCAGGCGATCGGCCATGGGCGCCAGCGCGGAGTTATGGGTGATGATAATGACCGTGATGCCCTGCTTGCGGCAGGTGTCCTGCAGCAACTGCAAAATCTGCTTGCCGGTTTTGTAGTCGAGTGCACCCGTGGGCTCGTCGCACAAAAGCAGCTTGGGGTTCTTGGCCAGCGCGCGGGCAATGGACACGCGCTGCTGCTCGCCGCCCGATAGCTGCGCGGGGAAGTTGGCGAGGCGCTCGCCCAGGCCAACCTGGCAAAGCGTTTGCTCGGCATCGAGTGAATCGGGGCAGATTTGCGCCGCGAGCTCGACGTTTTCGAGCGCCGTCAGGTTGGGGACCAGATTGTAGAACTGGAAGACAAAGCCGACGTCGGCGCGGCGGTATTCCACGAGCTGCGCCTCGTTAGCGGAGCTCACATCGCGCCCGTCCACCGTCACGGTGCCGGAAGTCGCCGTATCCATGCCACCCAGAATGTTGAGCGCCGTGGTTTTACCGGCGCCCGAAGCGCCCAGGATAATGGCAAGCTCGCCACGCTCAACGGTAAAGCTCGCGCCGTCGAGCGCGTGAATGCGGGCATCGCCCTCGCCGTATGCTTTGATGACGTCTTTAAATTCGATATAGGCCATCGATCGGTTCCCATCTGGTCGGATAACTCTTTAGTATTACCCATTTCGCACCTATCAAAAAGAGACAGGTTTATTTTGGCAGGTTTTATATGGGGAAACGTACCTCTTTGGGGGCAGCGCGGGACGCGCAGGGGCGGCCGTGCAGATCGGCACAGCCGTCTCACGTGGAATCGACCGACGCCTGCCTTTCCGTGACACCGGCAACTCGTTTTTGCTTGTTGGCATGGCCGCCATTATGCCTTGGGACTGAGCACTCAAATTCTCACTCCTCATTGCCACGCTTGCCGCAAGCTATCAGGGTGACGAGATGACGACGCTCGCTGTAGCAGCGCAGCCACACTCTATAAGCGAGGCGTTTGCCAGCAAAAAAGCGCGCGACAGGGTAAGCCCGCCGCGCGCTATCCTATGCGGACTAGTTATTGTTGTTGGTCATCGAGGCCACTGCTGCCGCAAGATTGGAAATGGGCATCGTCTGCAACCAGATGCGACCGGGACCGGTGAGCACGGTGTTGAACACGCCCTCGCCACCAAACATGATGTTTTTGACGCCCTTGACCATTTGAGCGTCGATGCTCACGGTCTCCTCAAAGCCGGCCACGTTGCCGGTATCCACAATCATCTGCTGGCCAGCAGCGAGCTCGTACTCAACCAGGTCGCCGTCGATCTCGGCAAAAGCAACACCCGAGCCCGTGAGCTTCTACATGATAAAGCCCTCGCCGCCAAAGACGCCGGCCTTTGCCTTCTTGTTAAAGTGAATGCTCAACTCGACGCCACTTTCCGCGGCAAGGAACGAACGCTTCTGCAAAATCCAGCTCTTGCCCGGACCGATCTCGATTGGCACGATGCGGCCGGGGAAGCAGGAGCCAAACGCGATCATGCCATCGCCACGCGCGGTCCAAATGTTTTGGAACAATGCCTCACCCGAAAAAGCCTTGGAGAACATCTTGCCGATGCCACCGCCCGAGGTAGACATTTCCATGTTGGGGGTCATCCAAGCCATGGTGCCGCTTTCGGTGATCATGGATTCGCCATCGCTAAGGTTGCACGTAACAACCGGGAAAGCCCCTCCGCCGATCTCGTACTGCATGACCGTCTCCTTTCCACTCAGGAGCCGAATAACGATGCCTATATTTTAGCAGGTAGAGATGCATATGTTCACACCGCCCATGCCCTCTCCTGCGAACGTTTCCCCAGATAAAACCTGCCAAAATAAACCTGTTCCTTTTTGGCAGGTTTTAAAGGCAAACGGTGAAGGTAATCTGGTTGCCGTGACCGGATACGGTGGCGGCGCCTCCATGGGCCTCGGCGATGGCACGCACCACGGACAGGCCCACGCCCGAGCCACCCGTCTTGGAGCTGCGCGACGCATCCGCACGATAGAAGCGATCGAACAATCGGTCCAGATCGCCCTCGGGCAGCTCGTCCACGGCGTTCGATACGACCAGCTCGGCGGCGCCCTTGCCTTTGCCGTGCGAAACGGCGCACAGGCTCAGCTCAATCACGCTGCCCTCGCTCGCATAGCGCGTGGCGTTGTCCAGTAGCAACTCAACCACCTGCGCCACCGCCGCGGCATCGGCATGGGTCCGCACGCCGGTCGCAATCGACGTCGACAGGCGTTTACCGCCTGAGACCGCCACCGACTTAAACGGCGCCGCCGCCTTGTTCACCGCCTCCGAAAGATCGATCGACGCCATGGTAAAGCCCGCCGAGCCCTCGTCCATGCGTGCCAAGAACACCAAGCGCTCCGTGAGCGCCGATAATAGCGCACCCGCACTCGCCTTAGTGCTGCCTTAGCAGGTCGATGAGCATATTTAAAAAAGCAAGGTTATAGCTTAGTCGGACTTAAGGAACGGGCGGCTTCACATCTCGCCCTGCAAACAACGCCCGTACAGCGAGCGCGCTTGCCGCATGGGCGTTGCGGCCGCCTGCAGCTTATAGATAGGCACCCTCGAGGCGCAGCAGCCATTCTTTGCGATCCAGTCCACCGGCGTATCCGTTGAGCGATCCGTCGGCCGCGACCACGCGATGGCACGGCACGATAATCGAAATAGGGTTGCGAGCGACCGCAGCCCCCACCGCGCGAGGAGATACAACGGGCGCTTCATTTCCCGGCACACGATGTCGAGCCGCAACACGCTGGGCGATCTCGCCATACGTAGCGACCTCGCCACGCGGAATTGAAAGTAGCTCAAACCAAACCTCACGCTGAAACGCCGTGCCAATCAAATGCAACGGCGGCGTAAACCGAGGCTCCTGCCCCGCAAAATAGGCGTTGAGCCAAGCCCAAGAACGCTCTAGCACCGAAGAAGCCGCGCCATTGGCCGGATTTACCGTCTGCATGCCCCCGGCACCCGAAACTGCATCGGTGCCCTCAACGTATTCGGCGCTTTCTTTAAGAAGCGTGGAACCAAAGTGCTCCTGCCCCTCAAACCAAAGCCCCGTCAGACCGCGGCCATCAGCGGCAAGCAAGATTTCGCCCAAAGGCGAAGCAAACGTCGTCGTGACCACCAGCGGCTCCCTTCAAAACTCCGCAACATAATACCGCGAATTGTACAGACAACCCCGCAGATACGTCTGGGCGGGCTCGCAATTACTTAAGCGAGACTGTTTTCCCTAATCAAGCGAAAAAGACGCAGGGCATCGACACCAGAGCGGTACCCCTGTCAGCCGAGCTCTAATACTTTCCCGAGAAGTGAACGAGTAAAAACGAAGCCCCGGAGCATCCACACCTTTAGACCAAAAAACCGCAGGATTCGCGCTGCAAAACCGCAGGAAATAGCGGTCAAAATATGCCAATGCTTCGGGGGTCCAAATAAGGTCGTTCACTTCACGGGAAAAGTATTAGACCTCAATTCGCACCAAGCCCAAAGTCACCCCAGGCAGCAGGCGCGAAGCGCCGCCGCTGCCGCCACGGCCCCGCAGTAGACCCAGGCGGCAGGCGCGAAGCGCCGAGGCCGCCGCCGGGACCAGAGCCCGCAACAACCACGCGCCCCCACATCAGCCCAGCGGCCCCAACCAACAACGTCCCCATCGCAGAGCGCTCGCAACAGCGTCACCGCAGGCGGGGGCCGGGCTTGGTTTTCAGAACATTCCGCAGACCAGTGTGGCGCCTTGTCCGCGGCTCCGAAGGAGCAGGACAAGGCGCCACACATGGTCGAGGACGTTCTGAAAACCAAGCCCGGCCCCCGCCGGACAGGTCAAACTACTCGCAGAGCAGCTTAGCGATCTGGACGGCGTTGGTTGCCGCGCCCTTACGGATTTGGTCGCCGCAGCACCAGAAGGTGATACCGCGCGCGGCCTCGGGGTTCGAGATGTCGCGACGCACGCGGCCGACCCAAATCAGGTCCTGGTCGGACGTATCCATCGGCATGGGGAAGCGGTCGTGTGCATCCTCGGCGCTCATGTCGTCAACCAGCTTGACGCCGGGAGCGGCAGCCAGCGCAGCACGGGCCTCCTCAACCGTAATGTCGCGCTCAAACTCAAGCGTAATGCTCTCGGAGTGCGAGCGCAGCACGGGCACGCGCACGCAGGTGCAGTTCACGCGCAGCTCGGGCAGATGCATAATCTTGCGACCCTCGTTTTGCAGCTTCATCTCCTCGGAGGTAAAGTCCTCCTCCTTGACGCCGCCAATCTGCGGAATCAGGTTGCTCGCCAGCTGGGCGGCAAATGCACGCGGCTCGGGAATCTCCTCGCCGCGACCCAGGGCGGCCAGCTGAGCCTCGAGCTCGGCCATACCGGGAGCGCCGGCACCCGAAGCCGCCTGATACGTCGAGACGATCATGCGCTTCACGCCGGCGAGCTGATGCAGCGGCCACGTAGGAACCAGGCCGATGATGGTCGCGCAGTTGGGATTGGCGATAAGGCCGTGATGCCACTTGATGTCGTCGGCATTGATCTCAGGCACAACCAGCGGCACCTCGGGATCCATGCGGAAGGCGTGGCTGTTGTCGACCACGACGGCGCCGCGCTTGACGGCCTCGGGCAGTAGCTCCTTCGCAATATCGTCGCCGGCGGCGCCGAGCACGATGTCGCAGCCCTCAAAGGCCTCGGGGCAAGCTTCCTCAATCACGATCTGCTCGCCGCGGAACTCAACGGTCTTGCCCGCAGAGCGCGCGCTCGCTAGCAGCTTGAGCTTGCCAACCGGAAACTCCTGCTCGTTGAGGCACTCGAGCATCTGGGTGCCCACGGCTCCCGTCGCGCCCAAAATAGCAACCGTGTACTGTTTCATGCTTCCCCCTTTAAAGGTTGTGGCTTTTGCCCGCACGCCGAGCAGGCTGGTTTTTCTTGCCCAGTTTATACAAAAACGGGACGGGCATGAAACCCGCCCCGTCGAAACGAAACCGAAACGAAACGCCCTACGGTAGATTTTTAGGCATGTCCCAAAAATCTACCGGGATGGTCGTTACTTGCGGAAGGCGGCCAGGGCGGGATCGACCGGCGCGGAAGCCTCCAGGTCGGAGACCTTTACAATGCCGTTCTCGTCGGAGAAGGCGCGGTAAATGGTCCGAATCGCCAGGTCGAAGTCCTTCTCCTCGACGCCGATAATGATGTTGATCTCGTCGCAGCTCTGCGAAATCATGCGCACGCTCACGCCGGCCTGGCCGAGCATACCAAACAGGTGGCCCGAGATACCTGCACGGCCGCGCAGGTTACGACCGACGGTCGCGATAAGTGCCAAGCCCTCGACCACCTCGATCTCGAGCGGCTCGACCTCCTGCTGAATGTCGCCTACGAGCGAGTACAGCGAATCGCGCACGTCCTGCTCCTGCACCACAGCACCAAAGCGGTCGACACCGGTGGGCATGTGCTCGACGGAAACGTCATAGCGTTCGAAGACCGAAAGCGCACGGCGCATAAAGCCGACGCGCGGCTTGGTACGGTCGCGGGCAACGTTGATGGCGACAAAGCCGCGCTTACCGGTCACGCCGGTAATGATGGGCTCCGCCTCACCCTCGTCAGCCGTCTCGCTAATGATGGTGCCGGGGTCCTGCGGCGCATTGGTGTTCTTGATGACCAGTGGAATGCCTGCCTCGCGCACAGGGAACACGGCCTCCTCGTGCAGGACGCTTGCACCCATGTACGAAAGCTCGCGCAGCTCCTCGTAGGTAACGCGGGCGATGGGCTGAGCCTCGGGCACAATGCGAGGATCAGCAGAATAGAAGCCCGAAACGTCGGTCCAGTTCTCGTACAGGTCGGCGCCCAGGCACTTGGCCAGGATCGAGCCCGAGATATCGCCGCCGCCACGGTCGAGCAGCTTGATTTGACCCTCACGCGTCGCGCCGTAGAAACCGGGCATGACAAAGCCGCCCTGCTGACCGTACTCCTGCACCAGCTCGGAGGTGCGGTTCATGCTGAGCGTACCGTCGTGATGGAACGCCACGACCGTCGCGGCGTCCAGGAACGGCAGGCCCAGATACTCGGCCATCAGGCGAGCGGTGAAGTACTCGCCACGACTCACGAGCTCCTCGGTGGAGTAGCCGCCCGAGCGGGCGCGCTCGGCAAAGGCCGCGAACTCCTCGCGGATGGGATAGGTGAGCTCCAGCTCGTCAGCGATATCAAAATAGCGCTGGCCGATGTCCTCGAGCAGTTCCTCGCACGACACGTGATACTTAACGTGTGCGTTAACCAGATAGAGCAGGTCGGTCACCTTGGTGTCGCCCTTAAAGCGGCGACCGCAGGCGGAAACCACCACAAAACGGCGAGCCGGGTCGGCATCGACGATGGCCTTGATCTTCTTAAAGTGTTCGGCGTCGGCGACCGACGAGCCGCCAAACTTGGCAATTTTTATCATGGGCTGGAGGTTACCTTTCTAAAAGCCTCTGCAAACCTGTTTTGCGCGCTCTGATACCATGGGTTCACCGATTGGGACCAAGGCATCCGAGGAGCAGTGTTATATGGGAACTTATCATAGTACACGAGGACGCACTTTATCGTGCTCAAGTAAGGTGGCAATCCGCACCGGCATCGCTCCCGACGGGGGTTTGTTCGTCTCGGACGAGCTGGGCACCCAGCAGCTCGATATCAGCTCGCTTGCAGATAAATCTTACTTTGAAATCGCTCAAGATGTGTTGGGAATGTTACTGAATGATTACACGGCCGAAGAAATTTCTGCCTGTGTGAGTGAGGCATACCGCGACACATTTGCAAGCGAAGAGGTCACGCCGCTCGTCAAACTCGACGCCGCACCGGGCGTCGACGCCCCTCAGACCTATGTGATGGAGCTCTTTGGCGGCCCCACGAGCGCCTTTAAGGACGTCGCCCTGCAGATGCTCCCCCGCCTTATGGCCCGCACCTCCGCCAAGGACGGCGGCGCCGAGCGCATCATGATCGTCACCGCCACGTCAGGCGACACGGGCAAGGCCGCACTCGCCGGCTTTGCCGACGCCCCGGGCACGGGCATTACCGTCTTTTATCCCGAGGGCAAGGTCAGCCGCGTGCAGAATCTGCAGATGTCCACGCAGGAGGGCGATAACGTCGCCGTCTGCGGCATCCGCGGCAACTTCGACGATGCCCAGAGTGCCATCAAGCGCATCTTTGCCGATAAGGAGCTTGCCGAGCGCCTGGAAGCCGCCGGCACTGTGCTTTCGAGCGCCAACTCCATCAACGTCGGCCGCCTGGTGCCGCAGGTCGTCTACTACTTTGCCGCCTATGCGCAACTGCTACGCGCCGGCGCTATCGAGGCTGGCGACGCCGTAGAGTTCTGCGTGCCCACCGGCAACTTTGGCGATATCTTGGCCGGCTACTACGCCAAGCGCATGGGTCTGCCCGTCGCCAAGCTCGTCGTGGCGAGCGACAAGAACAACGTGCTTGCCGACTTCCTGACCACCGGCGTTTACGACCGTAACCGCCCGTTCTTCACGACCATCTCGCCGTCGATGGACATCCTCATCAGCTCCAACCTGGAGCGCATGCTCTACTTCCTGTCCGACGGCGACTGCGAGCTCGTTGCCGGCCTTATGGATCAGCTTGCCCAGACCGGCCGCTACGAGGTGCCCGCCGAGCTGCTGGCCAAGATCCAGAGCGTGTTTGGCTGCGGCTGGGCCAGCGAGGACGAGGTCCGCGCTGCCATCAAGAGCTGCTGGGACGCCAACGGCTACGTGATCGACCCGCACACCGCTTGCGGCTATCACGTCTTTGAGCAGGTCGCTTCCGCCGAGGGCGCCAAGGCCCGCGTGCTGCTTTCGACCGCCAGCCCCTACAAGTTCCCGCGCGCCTGCTGCGACGCCCTGGGGCTCGACGTTCCCGAGGATGATTTTGAGGCTATGCGTGTGCTCGAGCAGGCCACCAACACGGTCGCCCCGACCCAGCTCGCCGAACTCGAATCCAAACCCGTCCGCTTCGAAGACGTCTGCGACGTCGATGAGATGGCAAGCTACGTCGAGTCTGCAGCAAAAAAGATGGCTACTAACTAAACCCCTTATTAAGCGCCGGCGAAAGCCGGCGCACCTTCTTTCATCAGATAACCCCCGGGATGATGACGAACGCGCACAGCGTGCCTGGCTGTTTAGTTCGTCGCGAGTTCCGCACGCAAAGGAAAGCACTTAATGTGCTTTCCGTCTTGCGCAGGACTGCCCGAGCAGCGAACTAAACAGCCAGGCACGCCAGGAGGACTCACATGATCAAAATCACCGTCCCAGCAACGAGCGCCAACCTAGGCATCGGCTACGATACCCTCGGCATGGCCGTCAGCCTCTACTCGCACTTCACCTTCGAGCGCGCCGACAAGCTCACCATCACCGGATGCCCCGAAGAGTTCCAAAACGAGAACAACCTGGTCTACGTGAGCTTTGTCGATGCTCTGGCCGCCTGGAGCGAGCCGGCCTTTCCCGTCGCTATCGACATTCAGACCGACGTGCCCGTCGCTCGCGGCCTGGGTTCCAGCTCCACCTGCGTCGTCGCCGGCATCATGGCGGCCGCCGCGCTGACAGGCCACACCGTCGACCGCGCCGAGCTCGTCCGCATCGCCACCGAGGTCGAGGGCCATCCCGATAACGTCGCCCCCGCTATCCTGGGCGGCGCCGTCTGCTCCTTTACGCCGACCGACTCGCTGCCCCAGTGCCTGCGCTACGAGGTGAGCGATCGCTTGCGTTTTATTACCGTGATTCCGCCCTACGAGGTGCATACGAGCGAGGCGCGCAAGGTCGTGCCGCAGGAGATTCCGCTCTCCACCGCCGTATGGCAAATGGGCCGCATCGCCGGCATGACGCGCGGTTTGGAGACTGGTGACCTAGACCTGATTGCCGCCGCTAATGACGACCGCATCCAGGAGCCCTATCGCCGCCGCCTCATCCCCGACTACAACGCCGTGCGCGACACCTGCCTTAACGGCGGCGCCAAGACCATCTGGATCAGTGGCTCCGGCTCGACCCTCATGGCCGTAACTGATGACACCATCGTGGCAAAGTTCCTGCAGGTCAAGCTGCGTGAGCAGTTCCCCAAGTGTGACACGCATATTCTGACGTGCGACACGGAAGGCGCCCAGATCGAATACCTGTAGCGCCCTGCTTCATTGCTCTCACCGGTCCCCTTGGGGCTTCCCCTGAAAACGTCCTCGATCATGAATTGCCCCGTCGTGCGCTTCGCGCGACGGGGCAATTCGATCTGCGGATTGTTTTCAGGGGAAGCCCCAAGGGGACCTGCGCGGCCTCGTCAGGATAATCGCATTCGCTGATTTAATCTTGTGCTCCTACGGAGCTACGGACGAGGGGCCTTCGCGCTGCGGAATGATTTTGAGGGGAACACCCCGACCATCCCTGCGTTTACCTTGCTGAGAATGTCTACAGGAACCCACGCTTTGAAGGGGCGCTGGGCAGATAGGGGCTTTTTAGGTTACATAATAAACTGTTTATCTATGCTACTATTTAACTAGGCATCGCAGTATGGAGGTGGTCAAAGTGTTACGCACACTCAAAGCTTCGTTTTTCCTCTCGATACTTTTGATATTACCGATATGTTTCTCGTTTAGCCCTTCGACTGCTTATGCTGCAGAAAGCGATGCTGTCGCAATTTCTGGCGCAACCCAAGATTTTGATTTAACGAAAGGTCCCGAGCAGTCTCATCAAATCAAGCTTAAGGATGGGACCGTTGCAGTAATAGGAATTAAAAAAACCAATGAGCCCAGCCTGATATGGGACAGTTACTACAACAATGCTTCTGGAACTTGGACTATCTATTACAACAGTCCTTTTATTTATCGCGAATTCAAGATCAAGATTGCGAACTCGCTCATTACCAGCGCTTGGGGACAAAACTATACGACTATCGGCTGTACGGTAACAAACGAGTCCTTTATATGGAACTCGAAACAGGCGACATATCGACTCAACTATGAATCGATGGGGATGGCGTCCGGTATCGCCGTGTTGCAAGCAACCATGGAAGGCAGCACGCTCCACACCTATGCAAACTAGACTCACATCAATTGAGGAAGTTCGATGACCCCTATTCCTGCACACTCAGACATTACAATCGCTCTCGTTTTGATTCTCATCGGAGTGGTTATTTGGCGTATCTGCAAATGGTTTAAAAACAAGAAATAGTTGATAAAACGTATACATCATTTATGCGATGCTTGGGGCCGTTAAGTCGGCCCCTATTTCTATAGCTTTTCAAGCAGCAGTCAGCCCATTTGGAAGTCGCAATGCCATTCATACGATTTCGGCCCTTTAAACCGCTTTCTATTGGTAGGGACTCTTGCTGGTAAGGAGCGCTTACTAGATACAAACCTTGGCAATATATTGGGTTAGGCTGCGCTGGTTTCTTTGTATTCGAAGACTGGCTCTAGGAGGTCTTCGATGTTGCAGTGTAGGGCTTTCGCCATATCCCTTACGGTTGTTACCGATGCTTCGTTGATGCTTCTCTGGCGTTGTTCGTACATTTGGATCGAGCGGAGCGATACGCCCGATTCGTATGCCAAGTCTTGCTGGGTTTTCTTGAGCCTCTTTCTTGCTAGCGCCAGTTTGGTTTGACGAGGTGTTTTCTTCGCCATATCGCAAACAAGACGCGCTACGCGTTCTTCCGAGGCTTCGTGCCAGGGGTAGTACAGGCTGCGCAGCACATCAAACGGAACGACATGCAACAGGTCTTCAAAAGAAACCCCTAGACGCCACTGCAGATACGCCAATATCCAGCCCGTCCAGTATTCCGGTGTCTTCTCAAATCGATAGGTCCGATCTGGCATCGACCCCGCCTGGTAGCCAGACCTTTCGGCAATAAGCGCGAATAGCTCAACGCCCGATTTTCCCGATACGACCCATGCGTTTCCACGTTCAAACTCACGAGCCACGCCGCTCAAACAAAAGAGTTCAGCGACTTCGGATCCTTCTGCTCCATAGTCGTTTACGGCGTAGTCAAAGCAGTCGCCAAGGTTGTTCATTGCGTCCTCGAGATAACAGACGGGATATGTCCTACTCGGCCCACAATCCATTAACTCTGGGATCATTTAATCAACCTTCCCCGCCATTAAATCCTTAATGTAGACACCCTCAGGGTCGAACCCGTTTATGGTGTCCAAGTACTTACGCCGCGCGTTCTGCTCTCGCTCAAAACGCCTGGGATAATACTCGGAACCAATTGACATCACCTCAGTGATAGTTTACCAATAACTATCACTGAGGTGATATAGATAGGAGCTTTTGGTGAGCTAAAGCCTGATTAGAGGCAGGCCTCGGCGATGCGGCGCTTGAGTTCGTCGATGCCGGTGCCGGTCTGGGAGCTTGTGATGATCACGTTCTCGGCCGGGACGTTGAGCTGCTTCTTGATGGCCGCTGCCTGACGGGCCTGCTGGGTGCGGCTGAGCTTGTCGGCCTTGGTGAGGCAGACGATAAAGTTGAACTCGTTGCCCTGTAGGTAGTCAATCATGTCGTGGTCGAGCTTGCTGGGGTCGTGACGAATGTCCACCAGCGAGACGACCAAGTTAAAGCTGCGCTCGGAGTCGAAAAAGTCGCCGATAAGCTCGGCCCAGCGGTCGCGCTCGGCCTTGGAGCGACGGGCAAAACCGTAGCCCGGCAGGTCGACAAAGTGCACGTCATCGGCTTCGAAGAAGTTGATGTTGCTCGTCTTGCCCGGCGTACTCGAAACCTTGACCAGGTTCTTGCGGCCAAAGAGCTTGTTCATAATCGACGACTTGCCCACGTTGGAGCGGCCCACAAAGCTCACCTCGGGACAGGTGGACTCGGGAATCTGCGAAACCTTGCCATAGCTGGCGACGAACTTGGCAAGCTGATAGTTAATGGAATCGGCCATGGATACTCCTTGGTCGTAGGTTCTTACAATATGGATGCACGATTACGCAGCGGCAATGCGGCGGACGATATCGAGCGTAATGTCACTCGCCGTGCGGGCATACTCGTCCAGATCGAACTCGCGCTCGCAAAACGCGTCATACGCTTCATCACAATTATCGCTGATAGCACGCAGCACCAGACAATCGACACCGTTCTTGGCTGCAATATGCGCGATTGCCGCACCTTCCATCTCGACACAATCGGCATGCGTCGCCTCGATGGCGGCAGTGCGCATGGCATCACCCGTCACAAAGCGGTCGCCCGTAGCGATGGTGCCGTTCAGGAACTGTTTGGGGTCTTTCTCCGCAACTTCCGCATCCAACAATGCGTCCACAAACCCATGCTCGACAAGCACGGCGGTTGCAATATCAACCAGAGCCGGTGTCGAGGCAAATTCCTCAAGCTCCGGCGCCGACTCGGCGATGAGCGCCGTATCGGTATCCAGGTAGCGCAGACACCCGCCTATAACCACGTCGTTGATGTGGAGCTTGGGGTTCAGGCCGCCCGCAATGCCCGAGAACACAACGGCCTGCGGAGCATATTTGCTGATGAGATGCTGCGTTGCGGCAGCGGCATTAACGGTACCCATACCTGCCGTCGTTGCGACCACGGTCAAACCGTCAAGCTCACCGCTTACAACGGTCAAGCCCGCCTCTTGCGACATGTGAGCGCCGTTCAGTTCTTCTTTAATCTGCGCAACCTCTTTTTCGAGCGCACCGATGATTGCGATGGTAGGCACACCATCCCCCAAACCTGTGAAACTGCTTATCCACGGTATGGTACCAGCATTTTGGCTCATCCGCGCAATACGAAGCCGTTAGACCAGCGCGGCACGCGTATCGTAGAGGGCTCTGGCAATGGCGGCTACAACCTCACTCGAATGGTCACTCCATGGCATCGATGTCATGATGCTCATAACGTAAGTGTCGCCGTTGACATCGATGAGACCCGCATCGCACGTCGCGTTGCAACCTGCCTCGCTGATCCAACCAGCCTTGTTGAGCACCAGAACCTGCTCGTCCGCAATGCCGTCACGGATAAACGATCGGGTCGTGGAGGCCAGAAGGCCCGACAGCCATTGCGATGTTTCGGTATCGCAGCTCAAATACTCGCTCATCTCGTGCCACAGCTTGGCTGAGGTGCGCGGGCAATAGGTGGGAAAATCACTCATCGGATCGAGCGCGGTATCGCAATCGATGCCAAGACTGACAATCCAATTCTCGTAACCGACACGGTCAAACGCCGCGCGTAACGCAATAAACGAATCGTTGTCCGAATTAACGACCGCGGCCTCGATCAGGTCGCGCACCGTCTGCCAGCCCATGTTGTAGCCACCATAGGTGCCAAGAGAATCATCGAGTGAGACCTGGCCCGTCTCGACCAGCGACTCGCAGATGTAGAGTACATAGAGCGCCTTATAACTGCTCGCACCGTACACCTCGGCGTCCGCGTTATACGTCACGCCCTTGCCGCTCGACAGATCGTAAAACACCACGCCCACATCGCCCAATTCCTGGGCCTGATCAAGGGCATCTTGGAGCGCGGCGAGGCTCTCATCCTCCAGGGCGGGGATCTGGTCTTCAGCCAGTGAGAAGGTCTGCACGGTATCGCCTGAGGGAATATCGTTAAAGTCCGCCTTCGAAAGCCTCATCTTGAGGCTCGCTGTCGACAGGGTTTGACTTGCGGTGGCTTTAGATTCAGAGACCTTTTTGTTTTGCATCTGTACCGTTGACGCATCTGGGTGCGCCATTCGCTCCGACGCGTAGGTTTTGGCGGTAATTCCGAGGATAATAACCGCCAACGTTAGCATCCCAATGGCGGCAATCTTCACCCCGCGGATGCGAGCGTCTGCAAGGCCACGCGAAGACGTGCCCTTCGTCTCATATCTGCTGCCATGTTGCGGCACATACTCGTCCCGCGATGCGCCCTTTCGCACGTGGTCTCCTGACTGCTACCATTCATATACGAGCAGCATAATACCGAGCAGGCATTTCTTACCGAAGACATTCAGTCGCGTTTAAGGTGTCTCTAAACAAAATACAGGCGTATCTATGCAAAAACACCGATTCTGTTGCGCATCTCCGCCCAAAACGCAGTTGCGGTGAAATAGTTCCTGTTTGGGCGGTATTAGCCGATAAACAGGAACTATTCCACCGCAACTTGACGGGGCTCTTTAGCAATCAACTAGGTGCCCGGGGGCACTCATTTAAGTCTGTCCCCAATGAGTGCTGCTAGCCGATGGCGTTTTTGAGTTCCGCACGGCGCTTTTTCATGCCCGTCATGACTGCGTTGCGCAGCTCGGGCATGCGCGCGGTATCCATCTGAGGCACGCCCTCAAGCTTATAGGGAATCCCCAGCTGCTCATACTTGACGATGCCCATCGTGTGATACGGCAGCATCTCCAGGCCGACCACGTTATGCCACGGGGCGATCAGACGACCGAGCGCCTCGCACTCCTCCACCGTGTCGGTAATGCCCGGCACCACCACGTGACGGATAACGACCTTGATCTTGCGACGCGCGAGCTCATCACCAAACGCCAGAATGCGTGCGGGATCGCAACCGGTCAGCTTCTTATGCTCGACGGGATCGGCGTGCTTAATGTCGAGCAGCACCATATCGGTCTCGTTGAGCACAGCATCGAACTTCTCGGGGTGGTTGGGGTCAAACGCATATCCGCAGCTGTCAAGGCAGGTATGCACGCGACCATCGGGGTTGTTGTGCATGGCGCGGAATAGGTCGGCCAAAAACTCGGGCTGCAGGAGCGGCTCACCGCCGGACACTGTAATACCACCGCTGCGGTAAAACTCATGGTTGCTCTGGAACTCGTCCATCAGGTGTTCGACGGTCACCATGGTGCCGCCGTTAACCGACCAGGTATCGGGGTTGTGGCAATACGCACAGCGCATGGGGCAGCCCTGAACAAACACCACAAAGCGGATGCCGGGTCCATCGACCGTTCCCATCGTCTCAATCGAATGCACGCGGCCCAGGGCAAACGCGGAGTCCTCAGGACGAGCGTCCACACCCTCGAGCGTCATCTCAGCCATTCCCGCTACCTTGCCTCTCATTGGTTTTAGCTACATAAATGCCAGAGTCATTCTAGCCTATATGCTTGATGGCGAAACGGTTTAGCGGTCAATTGGATTGTCCTATTTGGCCCCATGCAAAAGCGGCAGGAAGGTTGTCGCAACCCGCCCGCCGCCGAGGCAATAGAAATCGATAGACGCCAGGCGTTACGCCTTGAGCGTGAGCACCGCGCCAAAGGCGGTCGGGCCGCAATGGCTCGAGATGACGCCGCCGACCTGAGTCCAGGTAACGTCCTTAAAGCCCAGGTCGTGCGCATAGACTTCCATGTCGTCGCGCAGCTCCTCGGAAAGGCCTACCGAATACGCCAGGCCAATGTGCGAGTAGTCAATCTCGCCCTTCGCAACCATGTGGTCGATAAAGGCGCGGGCGCACTTGAGCATAGAGCCGCGGAACTTCTTGGTTGCCACGAACTTACCGCCCGTTACCTCAATGCAGGGCTTAATCTTGAGCAGGTGGGCGCCAAGGAATGCCACGTTGGACAGACGACCGCCCGCCTTAAGAAAGGCCAGATCGGTGGGAACAAAGCCCAGCAGCACGCGGTCCATGACGGAGTTCGTAAATGCAAAGATCTCGTCGACGGTGGCATCGGGGTGAGCCTCGATATATTTGGCGGTCTCGACGGCAACGAGCGACTGGCCCACCGAGACAAAACGCGTATCCATGGAGAATACGTAGTCGCGGCCCTTAGCCGCAATCTTGGAGGACTGATGTGAGCAGGTCGTGGCCTCGGAATACGCGAGATGCAGAATAGTCGCGTCGGGCTGCTCGGCATGGATACGGTCATACACGTGAGCAAAATCCGCAGGCGCGCAGCCACTCGTCTTAGGCATAACACCGAGCTCGTTGCAGCGCGAGTAAATCTCGAGCGGATCGATTGAACCATCTTCAACGGTCTCGTCACCAACTGTGACGTGCATGGGCACGCGCACGATGCCGTAGCGCTCGCAGAGCTCCGGCGTCACATCCGACCCAGACTCAACCACGATTACGTACTTGCCCATTATTATCACGACCCATCTCGACATTGGCTTTTCAATACATGGCACGCGCCGCCGCACTGTTGCACAACGGCGGCAGAGCGCCAAAGAGACGCCGCCCCTTGCACACAACAAAGGACAGCGTCTCCCTGGAAAACTCCGTGCTTATTTAGGATTCTACACGGTTTGCAACAATGTGTTACTTACTCCGCAAACGGTAGCTATACACGATAAACGGTAGTTCGCTGCGGCAACTGCGACACATTCCGCCCGGCAAGTCCAATCGTGCTCCACGCACGGTTAATGCGCGAGGCGGTAGAAATCCATCGACGCCGCACCCTCGGCATGCAACCCCATCGCCGAAACCGCCGGCGAATAGGTACGGCTCGTAAGTGCTGCCTCGCCGCCGTTGGCAAAAATCTCGACCATCGTAGTGTCCGAAAGCACGCGCAGGTCGCGAAGCTCGCTGAGCTCAATCGACCTCCGGTCTCGCCCATAGCCTTCATTACCCATATCGAGGGTAAGCATCCCCTCCGCATAACGCACAAAGACACCCTTGCGGATTTCGAGCTCGACCATCTTGGCGCCCTCACAGGAAACCACAAGATCAAACAGGCGGCCCGGCTCCTCGACTGTCTCTCCGCCTACAGCACGAACGCAGCCGCCGCGCATCCTCTCAATCTCGTGCGCCGGCTGCTGGCAGAGCTTACCATCGCGCATGCTCAGCTCTCGCGGCACCGTCAACGCGCACTGCCACCCGCGCGCCACCGTCGGGTTTTCCGCCGTCGCATCGGGGCAACCCGACCATCCGATCATCAATCGCCGGCCTGCAGCATCCTCAAAGGACTGCGGAGCATAGAAATCAAAACCGGCATCGACCATCGGGGGCATGCCCTGCCCGACGATTTTAAAGCTCGGCGCCTCCCAATCGGCCTCGATGGGAAACCACACGCACTGATGCGGATTGCGGTAACGCCAACCATCGGCAGGCACACCCTGCGGACAGCAAACGAGAATAAGCTCGCCATCGAGCTCAAACAGATCGGGGCACTCCCACATAAAGCCAAACTTCTCGCCCAACTCAATGCGCGTCGCATAGCTCCAGTCCTCAAGATTGCGCGAGGTATAGACAAGCACGCAGCCACGGTCGTCTTTCGTACGAGCGCCCAGAACCATGTAGTAGATACCATCGTGCTCAAGGATCTTGGGGTCGCGCACGTGCGTACCGATATCGTCGGGGTAATCGACCGGTCCAACAGCTATGCGCTTCTCGCCCAATTCGTCGGGGTTCTCCGCAACCATATGAATCTGGTTTTGCTCACGACCCGTCAACACGTAGTCGTAATCATCGCGATCAAAATGCTTGACGTTGCCGGTATAGAAGTAGTGAATCTTGCCATCACGTACAAAGGCAGAACCAGAATACGCTCCGTTCGAATCCAAATCGGAATCGGGGAACAGCGCGGGGCCGCGATTCTCGTACGTCACAAAATCCTTTGTCGTCAGATGGTTCCAAAGCACTGGACCGCCATGCGCAGCATCGAACGGATCGTATTGATGATAGATGTGATACGTATCACCAATCTGAACCAAACCGTTGGGGTCGTTGAGCCAGCCAAGCTCAGGCTCCACATGGAACAGGAGCCTATCGGGGTCGGACGCGATGCGACCCGCCGTCTCATCCTGTCCGGCACGCCACTGCTCATAGTCCGCGCGTGTCACCTTATTTTTTTGATTAAACATCGCCGTTGACTTTCTCGTCTATGGGGAAGGACGCTCGACTCACACGAGTCGAACGCCCTTCCTCAAATGGACTTATCCTCAGATTACACTGAACGGCTCAACTAGAAGCTAACGTCGAAGCCAGCGCCAGCGCCCTCTTCATCGGTGGTCGGCACGCCCTTTGCCTTGTTGTAGGCAAAGATCAAGACGATTGGCACGATAAAGGCGATGAGATTGCCAGCCACATACCACACGAGGGTCTCGGGCGTGACGATGAGCAGGCCAAGCACGCCGGTCAGACCCTGACCGATAGCGCGCACCTCAAAGAGCTTGACGAAGGCACCGCCGCAGCCTGCACCGATGCATGCGCAGATGAACGGAATGATCGAATAGCGCATGTTTGCAGCAAAGATAGCGGGCTCGGAGATTCCGACCAGCGTCGGGATAAAGGACGACATGCAGATGTTGCGCTCTTTGGAGTGCTTCTTGTGAATGAGGTACATACCGATGGCGCCGCCGCCCTGGGCGATGATGGAAACCGACCAGATGGCCTGGATGTAGTTGAAGCCAGTCGTGGCAACAAGGTTTGCCTCGATACCCTGGATGAACTGATGCGTACCGGTAACGACGAGCGGCTGCAGGAACGCGGCGAAGACAAAGGCACCAAAGACGCCCATCCTGTTGTACAGGATATCGATTACGCCGGCGAGGACGTCACCGATCAGGTTACCGAGCGGGCCGAACACGGTGAACAGGGCGACGTTAGCAAGAATCAGGGTAACGGTCGGGACAAAGACGAACGAAACGACCTCGGGGATGTACTTCTGGGCAATCTTTTCGACCTTGGCCATAAACCAGGCGGTCAGAATTGCAGGGAACACGCCGCCCTGGAAAGCAACCATGGGAATGGAGAGCGGACCAAAGTTCCAGTACTCAGCACCCGTCGGGTCCATAACGAACGTGTTGCGGTTCATAAGGCTCGGGTGAACCATGACGATACCGACGAGGATGCCCAGGATCGGGTTACCGCCAAAACGCTTGACTGCGCTGTACATAACCAGGACAGGCAGGTAGTCGAACGTGGTGGCGATAATGGCAAAGAAGCTTGCGAGGTTCTTGAGGAACTCGCTGTGATCGGCGAGGCTGCCCTCCATGCCAAAGAGGCCGTTGGCAACGATCAGCGACTTAAGGCCGATGATGATTGCAGCGCCGACGAAGGCGGGAATGATGGGGATAAAGATGTCCGAGAATACCTTGAGGACCGAGAAGAACTTGCCCTTCTTGTCCGCCTCGGCGCCCTTGACCTCGGAAGCGCTGATCTCCTTAACGCCCGTCAGAGCCATAAACTCATCGTAAACCTTGTTGACGGTACCGGTGCCGAAGATGATCATGAGCTGGCCGCTGTTGTACAGCACGCCCTTGACGCCATCGATGTTCTCGAGCTCGGCCTTGTTGTATTTGCTCGTATCCTTGAGCACCAGACGCAGACGGGTCACGCAATGCGTGGCGCCCTCGATGTTCTCCAGTCCGCCGACGTTGTCGACGACTTGCTGGGACACTGCCTTGTAGTCCATGTTCCTCTCCATTCCTTTTCTAAATCATAAAACGGTTCGTTGCCGCTACAGAGACGCGATCGTTGCGTTTGCGCACTTGAGCGCACCGTCGGTGACGGTAAGCGCCACACCCTGGCCCTGCTTGTTGCAGAAGCGAGCGTTGAGCGCAACGTCATCGACAAAGATGGTCGCGATGTCGTCGTCGACGACCAGACGCACATGGTGAGTGCCCTCGCCCTTAAAGAACAACGGACGCTCGAGGCCCATGTTGTTGACCTGGAACCACGGGTACTGGGGAGCCGGCGTGAACTCGAGCTTGCCCTCGCGCAGGTTGGCGCGGAACTCATAGGCAAGACCGGTCTCGGCGTCCTCGGCGAACTTGACCGAGAAGCCGGCAGCGTTACCGCCGAGCTCAATGTCGGCATCGAGCAAGTAGGTGGAGCCGGCATCTGCGGCGAGCACCTGCTCGACCTTGCCCGACTCGCAGGAAAGCTCAAAGGTCTCGACTGCCTTAGCCTCGCCAAAGGCGCCAAGCATGCTGTCGGGGAGCTTGGTGCCGAGCGTTCCGTCGGCACGCTGAACGATCTCGAGGGGCATAAAGGTGCCACCCCATAGGTAAGAGCTGGGGTCGCCGCCCTCGTCACGCGTAGGAACCCAACCAAAGAGAACGCGACGCTCGCCATCGAATGCGGTGCGAGCGGCGTAGTACGCGCGGCCGTCGAAGGAGTCGTCAGCGGGGGTAATCCAAGGACCGTTGATGGACTTGGACATGCGGTAACGGGTCTTGTTGCCGTCGCTGTACTCGGAAAAGACGAGGTACCACCAGTCGCCCATCTTAAAGAGATCAGGCATCTCAAACATGGTGTACAGGCCCGGGTTCCACCAGTCGCCCTGGAACTCCCAGTTGGTCAGATCCTTGGAGGTGAACTTGACCAGGCGGCCGGTCATCAGACGCTTGTCCTCGCCCACACGCGTGCCGAGGATGAGCATGTACTCTTCGTTCTCCTCATCCCAAAGCACAAAGGGATCGCGCCAGTTGCGGTCATCGTAACCCTCCTGGGGCGGAAGCAGCGTCTCGGCGATGTTCTTCTCCCACTTGACGGCGTCGTCGCTCGTTGCGTGAAGAAGAACCTGCTTCATCAAACGTGCGCGGACCTTATCGCGATTGCAACCAGTGTAGAGCGCATGGTACTTGTCGCCCACCTTAAACACCGTGCCGGCATAAATGTACTGGTCGACTTCCTCGTCGCCGCCGCGCTCAAGGCTCTCGCCAAAGTCCTTGTAGTTGACGAAATCCTTGGTCGTAGCGAGTGCCCAGCCAAACGGCTCTCCGAAAGGTTCGGGGTTACGCGTGTCACGCTGATGATAGAGATAGAACGTGCCGTCCTCGCCGTACGGCATGATGTCGCCTACCCAAATTCCCTCAGGCTGGTAATACACCTTGTGCATCCGAGACTTCCTTTCCACGACATACTAACTCGGTACAATGGCAAGATATGTCAATCGTTTTCATATGTCAAACGTTTTCATACCAATACGTCTTTTCGCAGTTCCAGTCGTCGGTAAACGGTTGACATATGCCGGCGAACGGTCATCAGAGGCGTTTGAGGAATTCTTTTGGCACGGGATGAACTACGCGGTTTTGCCCTCAATGAGTTCAACGGGGAGCTTGATATTCGATTCGGGATTATCGCCGTTAATAAGAGCGATGATGGATTGCGCCGCGAGCTCTCCGATGCGATCGATATCTTGACGTACGGTTGTTAAGTCAGGCATAAACGTCATAGTTCGGCGGGCACCATCCGCGCCCACGACCTTAATATCGTCTGGAGCGCTCAAGCCGCGCTGCTTCATCACGTTGAGACAGATGGCCGCCATCGTATCGTCTCCCGCAAAGATGCCGTCAATATCGGGGTTCTCATCGAGGATCTTCGCAACGACCGCGCCCTTTTCGTCGTCGGGCTTAACGAACTCAACCTCACGGACAAGCGCGGACAAACCGGCCTGCTCAACAACATCGAGGTAGGCATCGGTACGCTTATTGGCAGGCATGCGCATGCGGCTATTGCTGCGCAGGCACAGGATACGCCTGCAGCCGTCATCAATCAGACGGCGCGTGGCGAGCTCGCCAATGCCATAGCTGTCACTTGCAATCTGGACAGAGCCCTCGCCAAGATCGCAGTCGATGCCAACCAGGCTCAAGCCCATCTCGGCATATGCCTCGGCACCGATATTGAGGGAGTTGACGATGACGCCGTCGACCATATTGCGGCGGAGCATGTCAATATAGGAACGCTCAAGATCGGGTCGATTGGCGCTGTTGCACAGCAACATCTTAAAGCCGTTTTCCGCTAACGTGCGCTCAACCGCCTGCACAACCTGAGCATGGAACGGGCTGCTCACAAAGGGAACGATCATACCGATAAGATTCAGGCGACCGTTGAGCATGGCACGGGCGATATCGTTGGGCGTATAGTTGATGCGCTCCATCGCGGCATGGACCTTATCGCGGGTCTCTTGGCTAATATAGCCGCGATTATTAAGCACGCGAGATACCGTAGTAGGCGAAACCCCCGCCACCGCTGCAACTTCCTTGATGCCAGGCTTAGCAGAATCCTTAGAACGAGCGCCCTCGCGAGCCATAGCACCCTCCCCCATCAACATGTCAAACGTTTACATACGAACAAAGCATACCCCAACAACAGCGGGAAGACGGTAACAGCACAAGTAAGTAAACGACTCATCCAAATAATTAGGAGAGTTCCGCCTAAAGGGTGACTACACAGGACCCCCGCCGGGCCGCTTTGGGTTACTTTCCAAAACATTTCCGCAGGACGCAAAGGGCTCCGCCGCGCGAAGCGCGCAGCGGAGCCCTTTGCATGTCCGAGGACGTTTTGGAAAGTAACCCAAAGCGGCCCGGCGATCCTGCGGGAGTTAAACCCCTTTAGAACTTGTCATGGAAGGTACGCGAAATGACCTCGTCCTGCTGCTCCTTGGTGAGCGTGTGGAAGTTCACGGCATAGCCGGAAACGCGGATGGTCAGCTGCGGGTACTTCTCGGGGTGAGCCTGAGCGTCAAGCAGCGTCTCACGGTTGAAGACGTTGATGTTCAGGTGGTGGCCACCCTTCTCGGCGTAAGCGTCGAGCATGTGGACCAGGTTATCGGCCTGAGTCTCGGAAACTTCAGAAACCTTCATAATGTGTCTCCTTCGATCGATAGGCGCCGGCCGAAACCGGCGCGCTAATCAGTAATCGTTATTGTTAGTATAGCACTAACAATAGTTACTCGCCCAGCTGATCAAGGTCGATATCGCCAAAGAACACCTGGTCCTCCTTGCCGAGCGCGCCCGGGATGATGGAGAAGGTGTTGGAGATGCCGTCCTGAGCATCGCGGAACGGGAGCTTGGAAACCGAAGACAGCGAAGCGATGGCGCCGTGGCTATCGCGCTTGTGCATGGGGTTAGCACCCGGGGCGAAGGGCTGGCCAGCCTTGCGGCCATCAGGCGTAGAACCGGTCTTCTTGCCGTACACGACGTTGGAGGTGATGGTCAGAACCGAGGTCGTGGGCACGGAGTTGCGGTAGGTGTCGTTCATGCGGATGTACTCCATGAACTGGTGCACAACGTCGTGAGCGATCTGGTCGACGCGGTCGTCGTCGTTACCGTACTTGGGGAACTCGCCCTCGGTCTCGAAGTCGACGATGATGCCGTTCTCGTCACGGACGGGGTGGACCTTGGCGTACTTGATGGCGGACAGGGAGTCAGCCACGACGGAAAGGCCAGCGATGCCCGTAGCGAACCAGCGATGCACGTGCTTGTCGTGCAGAGCCATCTGGATGCGCTCGTAGCAATACTTGTCGTGCATGTAGTGAATGATGTTCAGCGAGTTGACGTACACGCCAGCGAGCCACTTCATCATGTCGTTGTACTTTGCCACAACGTCGTCGTAATCGAGCGTATCGCCCTCGACGGCGCGGTACTTGGGGCCGACCTGCTTCTTGGAGACCTCGTCAACACCGCCGTTGAGCGCGTAGAGCAGGCACTTGGCCAGGTTGGCGCGGGCGCCGAAGAACTGCATCTCCTTGCCGATGCGCATGGAGGACACGCAGCAGGCGATGCCGTAGTCGTCGCCGTGGTAAACGCGCATGAGGTCGTCGTTCTCGTACTGGATCGAGGAGCTGGCGACGGAAGTCTTGGCGCAGAACTTCTTGAAGTTCTCGGGCAGACGAGTCGACCACAGAACGGTCATGTTGGGCTCGGGGCTGGTGCCCATGTTCTCGAGCGTGTGCAGGTAGCGGTAGCTCATCTTGGTAACGAGCGTACGGCCGTCAACACCCATGCCGCCGATGGACTCGGTGACCCACTGCGGGTCGCCGGTGAACAGGGCCTGGTACTCGGGGGTACGGGCAAACTTGACCATGCGGAGCTTCATGATGAAGTGATCCACGAACTCCTGGATCTGCTCCTCGGTGAAGGTACCGTTGGCAAGGTCGCGCTCAGCGTAGATGTCGATGAACGTAGAGGTACGGCCGATGGACATAGCGGCGCCGTTCTGCTCCTTAACGGCAGCGAGGTAGGCGAAGTACATCCACTGGATGGCCTCCTGCGTGTTGGTAGCAGGGTTGGAAATGTCGAAACCATAGGTCTCGGCCATCATCTTGAGCTCGCCGAGGGCGCGGATCTGCTCCTGCAGCTCCTCGCGATCGCGGATGTTGTCGGCGGTCATGACCGTCGGGGTGGAAGCCTTCTGGGCCTCCTTGTCCTTGATCAGGTAGTCGACACCGTACAGGGCGACACGACGGTAGTCGCCGATGATGCGGCCGCGGCCATAGCCATCGGGCAGACCGGTGATGATGTGAGCCGAGCGGCAAGCACGCATCTCGGGGGTGTAAACATCGAAGACGCCGGCGTTGTGGGTCTTGCGCTCGAAGGTGTAGCGCTCGACAACGTTCTCGTCGACCTTGTAGCCATGCTGGCTGGCAGCCTGGCAAGCGATGCGGATACCGCCGTTGACGTGCAGAGCGCGCTTGAGCGGCTTGTCGGTCTGGAGGCCGACGATGGTCTCCTTCTCGCGGTGGGCGTTATCGATGTAGCCAGCGGGGTGGCTCACGATGCCCGTGACAGTCTTGGTGTCCATATCGAGGACGCCGCCCTGCTCACGCTCCTTGAGCAGCAGGTCGAGAACTTCGCCCCACAGCTCCTTGGTACGCTCGGTCGGACCGGCGAGGAACGACTCGTCGCCCTCGTAGGGGGTGTAGTTCTTCTGGATGAAGTCTCGGACGTCAACCTCTCCCGTCCAGATGCCTTCCTTGAAGCCTTCCCATGCCTCCTGCATTGTGTAACCACGCTCCTAGTTACGTGTAATGCGGCGCTCTCTCACACCGCTGCTTATTGAATTCTTGAATTTTCGGCTTGCACTACCGGCTTCTTCCGTTCTTCACCACACGTTGGTGCAGGGAAAAACGTTTGTCCACCTTGGAACTGCAACCCAAACCCAAGATTTCACCCGTTTGAGAAGGATAACATAGCCACCCCCTTCATCAGGGCTGTTATATGTTTCTTTTTTTATAACATTGGGGTGTTTTTTACAAATCCGCAGGAAATGCGAGCGCGAACAACTACCGTTCACCGATTTGTTTGGTATTTTTCCTTGCCTTTGTACGACGTTCACTCTAGCTGTTATGCCAGTTTTAGCAGGGTAAAGTGCCCCAGAGACCCCGCAGAAACTGCAGGGCGGCCACGGGATTTCCCCCGGGACCGCCCTGTGGCATGGTTAGTTATTTAGCTTTGATTGCCGCTTGGCATTAGGCGGCTGCGGCGGCCTTGTCGGTCGTTGCCTTGCTGTGGCCCTGACCCTCAAAATGCTTGTAGCACCAGCTGGTGACCAGCGGGGTCAAAATGGCCGTCACGATAGCACATGCTGCAACCTGCGCCGTAGCCGTCGCGAGCACCGCGCCGCCGTACATGGCCTCGTTGACGCTTGCCATGGCAGCAGGCGTGGCCACATTGGCTCCGGCGCAGCTCGAAATGGCCGCACCTGCGACACCCGTACCGCCCGTGAGCTTATCGACCGCGATGACGGGAATTGCAAAGACTACCGAGCAGATCACGCCGAGCAGGATGCCGGGAAGACCACCGTTGATAAGCTGGCCAAAGGTCATGGTCGAGCCCATGGCAAAGAAGACGAGCACGATGATGGCGGAAAGTGCCGGTGCCATCATCTTCTTAAAGCTCGGGAAGAGGTTACCCAGAATAATGCCGACGACGATCGGCAGGATGGCGCCCACGAGCGACCAACCGATCGGAGCCTGACCGGCAGCGCCGAGCACGATCATCGTGACCGGAGGGCCGACAACCAGCGTGGTGATTGCGACGGCACCACGCTCGGCCTCATTGCCCATGGTGCCCATCAGACCAGCGTACATAGCGTTGTTGGCGCCGGTGCAAGCGGCCAGCATCACCATGGCAGAGATGCCAAACAGGTTGTCGTTGAATACATAAAGGATGAGCAGCGACACGGCAACGACCACGATCTGCTTGACGGCGATGATGATGGCGCCGCGGGCAGCGGCGGCAGGAGCGCTCTTAAACGAAATCGTCGTACCGACGATGAGCAAAAAAGCGCCAACAAGCGGGCCTGCGCCCTGCTGGGTCATGCCGAGCGTAAAGCTGCCGAGCGTTTTGAACAGGTCGGGGAACAGCGTGTTGAGCAGGCAGCCCAACAAAAGCGGCACCAAAATATTGGCACCCGGGATGGAGGACATCTTAAAGAACGGCTCCTTTGCCGCCGGCGCCTCCACCGCAGTCGATTCACTCATATATATCTCCTTTGGATGCATGCGAATCGTAGCCGCACGCGCCTATGTCAGAAAGAAGGCGACGGTCCCGAGTCGCAGGAACCGTCGCCGAATAATCGTCGTGGGGTATTACCCGTCCAGGACGATGCCGCCGTCGCAGTCGCCGATCTCGCCGTTCACGAAGCTGGCGAGGTCGGAAGCGAAGAACAGCACCATCTGCGCAGGCTCGCTGGCCTGGGCGGCGCGGCCCAGAGGAATACCGTTGATGATGCGCTGAGAGTTCTCGTCAGAGAGAATCGAGGTCATATCGGTAAGGGTAAGTGACGGGCACACGGCGTTGCAGCGGACGCCAAACTTGCCGCCTTCCTTGGCGACTGCCTTGGTTAGACCGTTAACACCGGCCTTGGAGCTGGCGTAGGCGGCTGTGCCGAGCAGGCCGCCACCGATCTTGCCCGCAACGGAACTCACGTTGACGATAGTGCCGGCATGGGCCGCCTTAAAGTGCGGATACACGGCGTTCATCATAGTGAAGGTACCGTTGAGGTTGATGTCGATGGTGCGACGCCACTCGGTGTCATCAATCTCGTCGAATTTCTTGGTGCTGATGACGCCAGCGCAGTTGATCAGGATGTTGGTTTGCGGCAGGTCCGTAAAAATCTGCTCGACGGTCTCACGCGCCTTAGGCGCATCGGCAACATCGAGCTGATAGAACTTGTTGCCCTCGCCAAGCTCGGCCACAGCGGCCTCGCCCTTGGCAGCGTTCCTTGCGATGAGCGCGACGTGTCCGCCGCCCGCGACGATGCCCTTGGCGATCTCGAGGCCAATGCCCTGAGTGCCACCCGTGACAATCGCGGTCTTGCCCGTGAAGTCAAATGCCATGACTCCATCCCCCTTTATATAAGGTGCCTCCTTGCGGGAAGTTGGAGCATCGCACGTGGCGATAAATGAGTCCCAGTCGTCATGGTGGTGACAACCCCTCGCCTAACCGCGGGCATAATAGTTCTTTGAAACGCTTCAGCAATTGAATTTTTTAACTCTTTATGCGCTCTTTATATTGCCCACTGCATGAGGCCCGAATATGCGGGTATCATCTTTCACCGAAAATAGTTTCTAGTGTTAGGGGTTTTCGGTGGAAGATACCGATTTCCATGAGCTTGGGCGTCAGCTCTTTACCGAGTTTGGCAGCATGCACCAGCACGTTTCGCGTTTTGTCGACCAGGCGATGAGCGGCGAGATGGCCGTCATGCGCGCTCTCATGCTCGCCGGCGGTTCGCTTACGCCGAGCGAACTCGCCGATCGCGCTTGGGTCTCGAGCGCCCGCATCGCCAACATCCTGCGCGCCCTCGAGGGCAAGGGCTGGGTCGAGCGCGAGCACTCAAAAACCGACCGTCGTCGCGTACACGTCACGGTGACCGACAAAGGCCGACAAGACCTCGAAATCAAACGTCGGGAATTCGAGGACCGCACCGCGGCCTTTCTCGAGCAGCTCGGCGAAACGGATACCCAAGAGATGGTGCGCCTTCTAAGGCGTGCCAACGAAATTATCGACCGCAACCAAGAAAGGAGAGATGCCGAGTGAGGATTCTCAAGCTCTTTAAAAAACATGTCCTGGCGCTGCTCACGGCTATCGTACTTATCGTAATCAGTTGCAATGCCGACCTAGCGCTGCCTACGTATATGAGTGACATCGTCGATGTGGGCGTGCAGCAAGGCGGCATCGCCTCGCCCGTGCCCGACACCATTCGTGCCGAATCACTCGATGACCTCAAGCTCTTTATGGGCGCCAAGGACGCCAAAGCTGTGGATGCCGTGTTTAGCAAGGCGGACAACAACGGCATTCGAACGTACAAGGGCACCGAGGAGGAGCGCGCCGACGGCGGCAAGATTGCCGACATCATGAGCCTGCCCGAGACCGTCGTCCTTTCGCTCAACCAGGGCATCGACGCCAGCTCCATGGGCGACATGATGGGCACGTCCAGCGAAAAAGACAACAGCGCCGCCCAGGACATGCCCACCCCCGAGCAGATGGCGGCGATGACGCCCGAGCAGCTCGCCGAGATGCAGCAGAAGGCCGCAGCGGCACAGAACATGCAAAAGCAGATTGATGCCGACGGCGGCAAGATCACCATGAAGAGCCTGCGTCTGGGCGTTGAAGGTGGCTTGATCGACCAGGGCAAGCTCGTCGAAGGCGCCAACGAAATGGCGGACAAAATGGGCTCCATGTCGGGCTCTATCGTCACGCAGCGCGCCGTGACCTACGTGCAGGACGAGTACAAGGCGCAGGGCATCGACCCCGCCGACGTGCAGAACGCCTACCTGAGCCGCATGGCGACCACGATGTTTGGCCTGTGCCTGATCTCGCTGGTCGCCACCATCCTGACCGGCGCTGTGGCGTCGCGCACCGCCTGCTCCATCGCCCGCGACCTGCGCCGCGAGACCTTCAACAAGGTCATGCACTTCTCGCCGGCCGAGGTGGGCAAGTTTAGCCAGGCCTCGCTCATCACCCGCTGCACCAACGACATTCAGCAGATCCAGATGGCAGCGACTCTGTTCATTCGCATGTGCCTCATGGCGCCTGTCATGGGTATCGTCGCGGTCATGCGCGTCCTGGCCAACCACACCGGCCTGGAGTGGACCATCGCCGTGGCCATCATCGCGGTCTCGGCCGTCGTCGGCGTGCTCATGGGCCTTACCATGCCCAAGTTCAAAAAGATGCAGAGCTTTGTGGACCGCGTGAACCTCACCGCCCGCGAGCTGCTCGACGGCCTTATGCCCATCCGCTCGTTCAACCGCGAGGAGCATGAGCTCGAGCGTTTTGACAAGGCATCGCTCGACCTGATGACCACACAGCTCCACACCAACCGAGCTATGAGCTTTATGATGCCGCTCATGATGCTCGTCATGAACTGCATCACCGTGCTTATCGTCTGGTTTGGCGCGCAGGGTGTGTCCGACGGCGTGATGCAGGTCGGCAACATGATGGCGTTTATCTCCTATACCATGCAGATCGTCATGGCGTTTATGATCCTCACCATGGTTTCGGTTATCCTGCCCCGTGCCGAGGTCGCAGCCGAGCGCGTGGAAGAGGTCATCACTTGCCCCACGAGCATCAACGACCCCGCCTCGCCCAAACTGCCCGCGGCCAGCGCGCCGCACGGCGAGCTGTGCTTCCGCGACGTGAGCTTCCAATACCCCGACGCCCGCGCCGATGTCATCAGCGGCGTGAACTTCACCACGCACGCCGGTCAGATGCTCGGCATCATTGGCTCCACGGGCTCGGGCAAGTCCACGCTCGTGCAGCTGATTCCGCGCCTGTACGACGTCACGGGCGGCAGCATTTCGCTCGACGGCATCGACGTGCGCGACATGACCCTTTCCGAGCTGCGCCGCCGCATTGGTTACATCCCGCAGCAGGGTCGTCTGTTCTCGGGCACCGTTGAGAGCAACCTCAAGTTTGCCGGCAACATGGTGAGCGACGAGGACATGCACCGGGCCGCGCGCATCGCCCAAGCCGAGGACTTTATCGCCGAGCGCGAGGGCGGTTACAACTCCCCCATCAGCCAGGGCGGCTCCAATGTTTCGGGTGGTCAGCGCCAACGCCTGGCCATTGCCCGCGCGTTGGCCAAAAAGCCTGAGGTCGTGGTGTTCGATGACTCGTTTAGCGCCCTCGACTACAAGACCGACGCGCGCCTGCGCGAGGAGCTGGCCAAAAACGTCACCGACGCCGCACTCGTGGTCGTGGCCCAGCGCATCGCGACCATCATGCACGCCGACCAGATCATCGTGCTCGACGACGGTCACGTAGTGGGCACCGGCACGCACGAGGAGCTGCTGCACGGCTGCCCGGCGTACCTGGAGATTGCACAGTCGCAGCTTTCCGCCGAGGAGCTGGGGCTTACCCAAGAAGAAATTGCAGCCGTCATGGAAGGAGGCGAGCGCTAATGGCAGACGAGACCAAGACTCAGATTCCCAAGCCCACCCGCCAGCGTGGTCCCATGGGCCGCATGGGCGGCATGCGTCGTGGCGAAAAGGCCAAGGACTTTAAGGGCACCATGAGGCAGCTGCTCGGCTATATCGGCCAGCACAAGATTGCCGTGTTTGCCGCCGTCGCCTTTGCCGTGTGCTCGGTCATCTTTAACATTGTGGGGCCCAAGGTGCTCGGTCAGGTTACCACCAAACTGTTCGAGGGCTTAGTTGCCAAGGTCAACGGCACCGGCGATGTCGACTTTGCCTGGATTGCCAAGACGCTCGGCTTTTTGCTCTGCCTGTATCTGGCGAGCTCTGTCTGCAGCCTCATCCAGGGCTGGCTCATGACCGGCGTCACGCAAAAGATCTGCTATCGCATGCGCAAGGAGATCGCCGCCAAGATCGCCGTCGTTCCGATGAGCTACTTTAACGGACACAGCAAGGGCGACGTGCTCAGTCGCATCACCAACGACGTCGATACGCTCGGCCAGTCGCTCAACCAGAGCGTGACGCAGCTCATCACGTCGGTGACGCAGATTATCGGCGTGCTCGTCATGATGCTGTCGATCAGCCTGCCGCTCACCGGCGTCACCGTGCTCACGCTGCCGGCCGCCGCGATTATCCTGACCGTGATGATTCACTTCTCGCAACCGTACTTCCGCGAGCAACAGCAAGTCCTGGGCGCCGTCAACGGCATTATCGAGGAGGACTTTGCCGGCCAGAACGTCATTCAGGTGTTCGACCGCGCCGAGGCCTCGATCGAGGAGTTCGACAAAGAGAACGACCGCCTCTTTATGAGCGGTTGGCGCTCTCAGTTCCTGTCGGGCCTGATGATGCCGCTTATGAGTCTGGTGGGCAACATGGGCTACGTGGGCGTCGTCGTGGTGGGCGCGCAGCTCGCGCTGACCGGCAATGCCACACCCGGCGACATCCAGAGCTTTATCCAGTACGTTCGCAACTTTACGCAGCCGGTGCAGCAGCTGGGCAACGTGAGCAACACGATGCAGTCGATGGCAGCCGCCACCGAGCGCGTCTTTGAGTTCCTGGCCGCGCCCGAGGAGGAGCAGAAGGTCGACGCGCAGATTCCCGAAAAGCGCCCCGGCCACGTGGAGTTCGACCACGTCAAGTTTGGTTACACGCCCGACAAGACCATCATCCACGACTTTAGCTGCGAGGCGCAGCCCGGCCAGACCATCGCCATCGTCGGCCCCACCGGCGCCGGCAAAACCACGCTCATTAAGCTGCTGCAGCGCTTTTACGACGTGGACGACGGTTCGCTGCGCGTCGAGGGCGTCGACGTGCGCGACTGGGACCGCGCGGCGCTGCGCGGCGAGTTTGCCATGGTGCTGCAGGACACCTGGCTGTTTAACGGCACCATCCGCGAGAACATCCGCTACGGACGCCCCGATGCGACCGACGCCGAGGTCGAGGCCGCCGCACGCGCCGCACGCTGCGACCACTTTATCCATACGCTCGCCGGTGGCTACGACTTTATGATCAACGAGGAGGGCACTAACCTGTCGCAGGGTCAGCGCCAACTCGTGACCATCGCCCGTGCCATTTTGGCCGACCGCCCGGCGCTGATTCTGGACGAGGCGACTTCCAACGTGGACACCCGCACCGAGGAGCTCATTCAGCGCGCCATGGATGCGCTGATGCAAGGCCGTACAAGCTTTGTCATCGCGCACCGCCTGTCCACGATCCGTAACGCCGACGTGATCTTGGTGATCCGCGACGGCGACATCGTCGAGAAGGGCACACACGACGAACTGCTCGCCCAAGGCGGCTTCTACGCCGACCTGTACAACTCGCAGTTCGACGAAGCGGCGTAAAACCGGCGGCAAACAACCGCAATACCCAAAGAATGGGGGCGCAGGACAACCAGCGCCCCCATTTTTTGTTCTGCGGACCTCGAACCACCTCCCCTGGGACCTGATTAACAGCCCCTTCCAAGCCACGTGGCATCATTCCATTCCAGGACCCGCCAACGTTTGCCCAGGTAAAACCTGCCAAAATAAACCTGTCCCTTTTTGGCAGGTTTCGGGGTGACAAGGACTTGCACTTTAGCGTGCGACAGCGGATAATGCCGAGCATTCGAGAATTCGCCAATTGTTGCCGTTAATTGATAAAGGAGGCCCCATATGGCCATGGAATTCAAGCGCAGGTTGCCGATCCCCATGGAGATCCGCGAGGAAATGCCGCTTTCCGCCGAGCTTACCGCCAAAAAGCAGGCATTCGACGCCGACGTCGCCAAGGTCTTTACCGGCGAGGACGCACGCAAAGTGCTCATCATCGGCCCGTGCTCTGCCGACCGCGAGGACTCGGTGCTTGAGTACATGAACCGACTGGCCAAGGTCGCCGAAGAGGTCAAGGACAAGCTCATCATCATTCCGCGTGTCTATACCAACAAGCCGCGCACCAAGGGCACCGGCTACAAGGGTCTGCTGCACAACCCCGACCCCGAGGCGCCCGATGACCTGCTCGAAGGCGTCAAGGCCATCCGCCACATGCACCTGCGCGTCATCGAAGAGACCGGTTTCTTTACCGCCGACGAGATGCTCTACCCGTCCAACTACCAGTACCTCGTCGACCTGCTGAGCTACGTCGCCGTGGGCGCGCGCTCGGTCGAGAACCAGGAGCATCGTCTGGTGTCGAGCGGCATTTCGGTGCCTGTGGGCATGAAGAACCCCACCGCCGGTTCGACCACCGTTATGCTCAACTCCATCTACGCCGCCCAGGCACACCAGAGCTTCATCTTCCGCAACTGGGAGGTCGAGTGCGACGGCAATCCGCTCGCGCACGCCGTTATGCGTGGCTACATCGGTCTCGACGGTCGTACCTACCCCAATTACCACTACGAACACCTGGAACGCCTGGCCGAGCGCTATACCGAGCATGCCGGCTACGCCAACCCGGCGGCGGTCATCGACTGCAACCACGACAACTCAGGTAAGCGCCCGCTGGAGCAGTACCGCATTTGCAAGGAGGTGCTCGACAGCTGCCGCCGCAACGAGTCCATCTCCAAGCTGGTCAAGGGCTTTATGATCGAGTCTTACCTTGAGGACGGCAACCAGCCGGTCGATGGCGGTGTCTTTGGTAAGTCGATTACTGACCCGTGCCTGGGCTGGGAAAAGACCGACTACCTCATCCACGAGATCGCAGAGCGGGTTTAGAGTTACGGCGTTTTGCCAAACGCCGTAACCGGCCGACGCTACAAGCCCGCCAGTGCGGCAATCTGCCTTTCAACTTCGGCGGTATGACCAAAAAGTCAATGCCGCCTCGTTTCAAGGCACCTTGCTCGCTCTGGCGGGCTTTCGCTGTCGTTGCCAAGACATCGGCGTTGCCAAAGCCGGCACTTGGGGACGCTTCTTTTGAGGTAGTCGTGACAGTTAGGGACGTTCCTTTTAATATGAGCAGGACATTGTCAAGAGGCAAAATC